>DATFXR010000605.1:0-50312 GCA_035315685.1 Vicinamibacterales bacterium
GCTCGCGGAGATGGTCACGCTGCCGACGACCAGACCGGCGGCAACGATCGCGTCCGTGGCAGCGGTCTGTGTCGAGCCAACGACATTCGGAACAGTCGACGGCGGCGGCGCGGCGCCTACCAGGATCTCGATCGCCGCGGCGTTCCAACGGTCGCTCGTCGGCGTCGGGTTGTTGATTGTCACCGTCCCCGGCGTCGCGACCGGCGCCGCCAACGTCTGAACCCAGAACGTGCTCGCAGCGACGGTATCGACCCACTGATGCGTGAGAACCTGATCGGCGGGAACCGCGTGGGCCACCGCGCGCGCGGAGTCGTTGGCCGCCATGTAGACGACCGACGCCGCCTTCGTGGCCGTCAGGGCGATCGACGTCGCTCCGAAGGACGCGCTGGTGACCGCCGTCGCACCAGTACCGCCGGAGCCGGTGAACGCGATCAGCGTCAGCGACTGGTGATAACCGTTCGTCACGCTCTGTACCGACGTGACGGTGCCGTTGGTGATCGGTGCCGCCGCGGTCGCAGTCCAGACTTCCGCGGTACCGAACTGAGCGTTCGAGCGGACCGCGAGCGTCCAGGTGAGACCGGCGCTGGTGATCGCGAGCGTCTGCTTCGGCGACACGCTGAGCGGACCAGCGGAAGTCGCGAAGAGCACAAGCAGTTCATTCGCGGCGGTCGTGCTGAACGGCGGCGTGGTGACGGTGCCGGTTCCGTCGACGGAGACTGTCTTGTCGATCGCGAGAGTGGCCGGAGCGGGCGGACCAGTCGACACGAGCAACGCGATCGGGCTACCGGTCGGCACCGCGACGCCTGCATTGGGACTCTGGCTGATTACCGATCCGGCGGCGACTGTTGTGCTCGTCGCGTTCGTCACGACACCGACGACGAGGCCGGCATTCGTGATCGCCGCCGATGCCGCGGCTTGCGTCAGCCCCACGACGTTCGGCACCGTCGCCTGCGGCGGCCCGGATGAGACGACGAGCGCGACCGCGCTCCCCGTCGCGATCTGCGTGCCCGCCGTCGGGTTCTCACTGATCACCGAGCCCGACGGGATCGTGGTGCTCGATGCAGTCGTGATCGTCCCGACCGTCAGGCCGGCGTTCGTGATCGCCGTCGATGCCGCGGCTTGCGTCAGCCCCACGACGTTCGGCACGGCGACTCTCGGCGGCCCGGACGAGACAACGAGCGCGACCGCGCTTCCCGCCGTGACCTGGGTGCCCGCTGTCGGGTTGTGACTGATCACCAACCCGGAGGCGACGGTGGTACTCGAGGTCGAGGTAACCGGGCCGACCGTCAGGCTTGCGTTCGTGATCGCGGCGCTGGCGGCCGACTGCGTCAAGCCGACGACATTCGGAACGGACACCGCGCCCGTCGACACGACAAGGTCGACGGGACCGACGACGCCTGTCTCGGTATTCCCCGGCGGTGTCTGACTGATCACCGCACCTGCGGGAACCGTCAGGCTCGACGCCTGCGTCACGGTTCCAACCGTCAGGCCGGCCTGCGTGAGTGTCGTGGTCGCGATCGCTTGACTCTGGCCGACGACGTCCGGCACGACCATGACGACGTCGATCGTCACGCTCGCAGTGGTCGTCTTGAACAGCGTCTTGTTGTCGGGCGTGAACGTCGTCGACAGCGTTTGAATGAGCCCGAGCGGCAGAATCGTCCCCGCCGCCGGGGTGTAGACGAACGTGCCGGGCGTATTCGCGGTAGCGTTCAGTTGTGTCGGACCGAGTGCCGCGCCGTGCACCAGGCGCGCCGGCGGCGGCCACGTGATGATCGGTGTCTGCAGGTTCGTCACCGTCACCGACACGGCCGCTGCCGTCGTTGTGTTGCCTGCAGCGTCGCGCGCGATGGCGGTGAGCGTGTGCGTGCCGTTGAAGGCCGTCTCGGTATTCCACAGGAGCGAGTACGGTGCGCTCGTGACCTCGACCCCGAGATCGGCACCGTCCAACTTGAACTGCACGCCGGCGACGGCCACGTTGTCGGATGCCATCGCCGTCACCGACACCGTACCGGTGGCGCCCGCCTGATCGAGCGGCGCCGTGATCGCCACTGTCGGCGCGACGACGTCGGGTGCGCCGACGAACGACGTGGTGACGATGTCGAAGATCGATGCGCCTTCGGTCCAGATCAGACCAACGAGGCCGTTCCCGACCTGCGGCGATCCGGAGAGAGAACGGCGCGTCTGCACGCCGACGTCGGTGCCAGGGATCGCGGTCCACGCCGACCACGCTGCGCCGTCGAACCTGGCGCAGAGGATCGTGTTGGCGGCATCGGTATTGACGACGCACACGAATACGTTGACGCCGTCATTGGCCGCAAACACTCCGACGCCAGCCTTCGCCGCCTGGCCCTGTCCAAACGCCGGCGGCGCCGGGGACATCGGCGACCATGAATTGCCCGCGACGTTGTATGACGCCGCGTCGATGCCACCGCCACTCGCCTTCCGCCGGAACACGTAAATCTGGTTGACGTCGAGCGCGGCGAGACCCCAGTCGTTCTGATCGATCGCCGCAGCGGTCGGAAAGACGTCGCCGTTGCCGCCGGTCTGTGATCCGATGACGATGGCGGGCCACGTGCCGGAGGCGTTCGATTTCGTGTAACGCAGATTGGTGAGGGTTGGCTCGGTGCCCTGGCCGTTGTCGTAGACGGCGAGCATCACGTTGTTGGCGAGCGGTGCGAATGCCATCGCGTTGTTCTGGTTCTTCATCGTGCCGTCGAAAACGGTCGGATTCGAGAACCCGTTGCTCCACGTGCTGCCGGTATCCACGTTGGCGGATCTGCGCGCGTTCGCGTCCACTTCCTGCTGGAGGATCGGCCCGCCGGTGTGGATGAATCGTCCCGACGACACGCCGACAACGTTGCCGTGCGGCAGGGTCCACGTCGCGGCAGGTTCATCCCAGAAATTCCAGGTGCCCCACGCGATCGTCGTGCCGGTGACGACGGCGCGGATGTGACCAGTGCGGCCGTTCTGCCCATCGAACGCCATACTGATGTCGGCGTGAATGACGTCGGTGGGGCTGTTATTCAGGTAGGCGACGCCAAGCGATCGGCCACCTCTGAGCGCGCCGTTCGGAGATCCGGCGGCAGCGGTCGGACTGTCGGCCGCGGCCGACCACGTCGCCGTCGTGAGATCCGGGCCCGACGAGACATAGGCCTTGACCACGTGGTTCGTGCCGCCGTTCGAATCGTTCGCCGACGTCAGCGTGAATAACCACCAGAGGTGCGAGTTCACGGCGTAGACGAGGTGCGATTGGGCGGAATGGCCCGTCGCGTCGCCGAACGTTCCCGCTATCTGATTGCCGATGGTAACGGGAGCAGGCGCGCCGCCGAGGCCCTGCGTCAACCGCAGTCCGAGCGCTCGTGCAGCGCCGCTCTGGGCCGGAAGCAGGCTGGCGGCGAGATCGCCCGGCGTGGCGGCGTTCCCGGACCATGAGCCGGAAAGGAACGCGCCGGATGTAATTGGTACACTGAGACTGAGTGCTGCAATGAACGCAGCGAGACCGAGCAGACGAAGTCGCATCACTCCCCGCGAATCGGAATCGGTAGTTGTCTAAATTGCGCGCACCAACTTGGACTGCGGGGACAGATGCAAAGAAATGACCGGGATCTCCCCGCCACTATCGACGGAAATCCAGACCGGCAGATTCGACTAGTCTTCCTGAGAGTAGAGATCGGTTTTGATCCGGGGCGACCGGGCACCCAGGGATGGGGCGTGAGCGCGCAGCCTGATTAACGACGAGCGGACCCGAGGGGAACGAGATTCCTCGCCCCGGGCTCCTCGTGCAGTGATGGTGACGCGGACGGGGGTCATGCGCCACATCAAACTTTCGATATAGACGCACGTGGATGATGCTTCAGGGTCGTGTCAGACCATCGCGCGCTCTACCGGTTCCGCCGTGCGGAAAGGCCCCGTGATCGCCAGAGCGCCGAAGACGAGGGCGAGGCCGAGATATTCCGTCAGCTCGAACGGTCCGATCGCGTTGACCATCCAGTCGTACCGCATGGCCGACACCAGCGCGATCGTGTTGCCCACGAGCAGCGCCCACCATGCCCAGCGCTCGCCGCGGCGAAAGGCGGTGACGGCGATCGCGACGCCCATCACGCCGAACACCATGCAATACAAGCCATACAAGCGGAAGACGATCGAGATGTACCTCGCAGTCATGGGAGACGCGTTCACGAGCTCCGACCACGAGGACTTCGTGAAGCCCTCGTAGCCGGCGGTCAGAATCGGAGTCCCGCCAGGTCCCAGCAGGTGATCCGGGAATGCAGCAGCCATCCCGCCCCAGGCGATACAGCTGGCGTCGACGATGAGCACGAGAATCCAGGCAGCGAGGCGACGGCGATTCATGACAGGCCTCCAGCGAATTTCAGCAATCAACGCATGCATGCGTGAGCGAGAGAGTCGTCTGGCTTCAGATCGTCTTGTCAATCACGCACCGCGGCACAGATCGTCTCCACGTCCTCAATCGAGAGCCGCGTTTCGGGTCGCAGCACGGCGTAGAGCCCGGGCATCATCCCGGCCCTGACGTCCTGACAGGACGCCGACAGCAGCCGCCGCTGCTGCTCCGTCGGATACGACGCCCACTCCGAGAAGTTGACGGCCTCGCGCCCCTTCGTCACGGCGTACGACATGAGCCAGGACAGGGGGGCCACCTGCGTGTACCGCGGCCACACTGTCGCGTTCGAATGACAGTCGCGGCATGAGCGATCCACGATCGCGCCGAGTCCGCTCGGCAGTCCCGCGTGCGCCTGAATGGTGCGATCGACGTCAATCGCGGGATTCGCGCGCACGGGACGCACCAGCTGCGCGGCGGCGAAGACAACGACGAAGACAACGGCGGCCTGCTTCAGCTTTTTGCGCATAGTTCCTCCTCACGCCGTGGAATGCGTCCGCTGTACAGGTTCGGCAACAGCCACGGCTTCCTCGTCATGAGCTCCGCGATCGGCGATGGCGGAACGTCCTTCGATTGGTTGCGCGCTCTGGCCGGGGAGTCGGGCCACACGAACGGGAGCTCGACGTACGTATCCGGCTCCGTCGCACGCGCCACGACCTCCAGCATCGCGCGCAGCACTTTGCGCTGGCCGTCCGCGTCGTGCGGATTTCCGAGTGGACGGCCCATCGGATAGCTGATGCCTGCCAGCCGCGGGACGCCGACCGCGCGCGTCAGATCGGGAATCATCGACAGCGAGACGGTCGGGATGCCGCTCGCCTCGATCACGCGTTGAACCAGTCCGACGGACCGGCAGCAGAAAGGTCACGCCGGCACCAGCGCAGCTGCGTCCACGTCGTCCGCGCGCATGCGTTCCGCGATCGCCGGCGCGGTCTCGCTCACGAGCACGTCCGGCTCGAGGATGTAGCCCATGATCGAGTAGTGTCGCGGCGCCGCCTGGCCGACGACGCCTTCCTGCGCCAGTTCGGTAAGCCGCCGCATCGGCAGGACGACGTCGAGGTCGGCCTGACCGAACCGCGGATCGATGTGCAGGTGATAGATGCGCGCGTCCGACTCCGTCGTGCCCAGCGGAATCACCCGGAAGCCGGGATCGCCCCACCAGGGATCGCGGCGCTCGCGCTCCTGGTCGAACGGACGGTCGTCGTTGCGCGCGATGCCGGCCGTCGAGACGAGCGCGATTGTGCAGTCGCTGAGCGGCCTAGTCAGCGGTGTAAACGGAATACTGTCCGCGTGCTGACGTGACGCCCACGCCTTCATCACGTGGCGCGTCGCGAAGTCGAGGAAGCGATAGGAGTCGATGCTCATTGTGCACCTCGCGGCAGATGGCCCCGCGTCGCGTCGGGTCGCTGTGGAATGCGGATCGAAGTGTGTCGTCGTCTATCAGCCGGCCGATCAGGATTCCATGCCGCGCCGAGCCATGTCGCACGATCACGAGGCAAACGGCCTGCCAGCACCGGACGCGGCGCGCGCGGCGAGATTCGTGAGATGGCGTTGCGTGTTGCTCCGATATCGACAACCGTTGTCGATCCGTGAGCAACAACCGTCGATGTCTTCGCTCAGGGCGTGTGCGTGTCGAGGCCGTGCTTGCGAAGGCGGACGTAGAGCTGCGCGCGGGTGAGGCCCAGTGCCCTCGCGGCTTCGGACTTGTTGAAGCGCGCTTCTGCCAGCGCCTTCTCGATCATCGCGCGTTCGACCGTCTTGAGACTGTCGGGTGGGTCCGGAGAACGCGGGGCCCGAGGAGGAGTCGACGCGGGATGAAGCGCGAGATGATCGGCGGCGATCAGTCCGCCGTCGCACAGGATGGCCGCGCGCTCGAGGATGTTGCGCAGCTCGCGGACGTTGCCCGGCCAGTGATAGCCGAGCAGCGCCTGCCGCGCCTCGCGCGAGATGCCGGCCGGCGATCGGCCGATCGACCGGCCGATTTCGGCGATGAACGCTTCGCTCAACGGCAGCACGTCGTCGCGCCGCTCGCGCAGCGGCGGGAGGTGCATCGCGAAGACGTTCAAGCGATAGTACAGGTCCTCGCGGAATTGTCCCCGGTCGATCGCCTTCGGCAGGTCTCGATTGGTCGCCGCGATGATCCGGGCGTCGGTCTTGAGGACGCGCGTGCCACCAAGGCGCTGGAACTCGCGTTCTTCGAGCACGCGCAGGAACTTCGCCTGCGCCGCGATGCTCATTTCGCCGACTTCGTCGAGAAACAGAACGCCGCCGGCGGCCTGTTCGAGCTGGCCCGGCTTGCTCTGCGTGGCGCCGGTGAACGCTCCGCGCTCGTAGCCGAACAGCTCCGCTTCGAGCAGCTGCTCGGGAAGGGCCGCGCAGTTGAGCGCCACGAACGGGCCATTCGCGCGCGACGAGGCACGGTGGATGAACCGCGCGACGACCTCCTTGCCGGTGCCCGACTCGCCCAGCAGCAGCACCGTCGCCTCGGTGCCGGCGACCTGTGTAGCCTGCGTCAACGCGGCGCGCCACGGGGGCGCATTGCCGACAATCTTCCGGAATCCGGACCGCGCATTCAGCTCTTCGGTCAGCGCGTGCACACGCGACTCGAGCAGCGCCGCGCGCACCGTCGCCTCGTCGGCGCGCTTCGACGCCTCGGCGCCACGGCCGCGGGACAGATTCAGCGCGACGCGATCACGGATCCGCCGCGCGACGAGCAGGTCGGCATCGGTGTACAGCCCACGTTCGAACGAGAGAAACGCGAGCGCCGCGACCAACTCGCCATCGAGCCGAATCGCCATCTCGATGCACGAGCGATAGCCGCGTTTCGCGCCTTCCTCGTGCCGCCAGATCGGATGCGCCGCCAGATCGTCGATGACTTCCGCGTCCCAGTCACGATCCGCGACGATTTCCGGTGGGACGTCGTACTCGTCGGGAAACGGCGTGCCGCCCGCGCCACTGCTCGCGTACAGCTTCGCCCTGCGGCCGCCAGGCATCCCCACGATCAGCAGGAGCATGTCGTGCGCCAGCACCCGCCGCGCGATCGCGGAGACCCGGTCGAAGACGTCGCGCAGATCGCCGCTGTCGATCAGCGTCGCCAGCAAATCGTCGAGCAGCTCGAGCGCGGCGGTCCGCGCCCGCAGCCCTCCGGCCTCACGCGCCTGCTCGGCGAGCCGTTGGTGCGACAGGGCGAGCGCGACGTGGTCGGCGATGCGCTGGGCAATCGGCACGTCCGCGCGGACATAGACACCCGGAGCCTTTGACATGATGGTGAGAATGGCGGCGAGGCGTCCATGGATGCGAACTGGCACCCTCAGCAGCGACCGATGGCCAGGCGTAACGAGATGCGGAGGTCGTCGAGGCGCATCGGCCTGGACATCGTCGAGAATCTCGAACTCCCACGGCTCGATCAGCAGGTGATTGGCCTCGTCGGGCACGGGCTGCGCAGCGGGCGTTTCCGCAGGTGCCGCGCCCGCGACGACATACGGCACGACATGTTCGCGATCGTCGGTGAGTACCTGCACCGTGATGGCGTCGTGGCTGAGGACGCGGCTGGCGATGTCCGAGACGCGCGTCAGCACCTCTCGCACGTCGAGCACGTCGATCAGCATCGCCAACAGTTCGTCTACGACGCCGAGGCGACGAAGCCGCGCGAGCTCCGCGTCGGCTCGTTTGTCTGCGTCGTGAACGCCACCAGGACGGTCCATCGCCGTAGAGTGTCGCACACACGCGAGCGCGCCAGGATGTCTCGACAGGAAATCCTGAGTGCCGGATTTCCGGCGATATCATGTGCCGGATTTCCGGCGACGCGATGCCCCAGCTGGAAAGTATTCGTTTCGCCCCCCACGTTCGCAACCGACGAGCCCACGCGTGGATGACGAACCAGTACAGCAGCCCCAGTGGGACCACTATGACGATCGTGATACCGAGGACATATCGAGTCTGCTCCATCACGCCTGGTGAACGCAGGGGCTACTGTGCGTCTTTGTGTTGCGTGGCGTGGGATGCGACGACCAGCCAGCGGCCGTCTCGCCGCACGACGACATCGGTGAAGCGGAGAACCACCGTTTGCGGCGGCGTTCCTTCGACAGTCGCCTTCGTGCGCCCCGTCACAATGGCCGTGTCCCCGTAAACGCGGACCGCGATCTGGTCGACCGACCAAGTGACCGGCGGTCCGGTTCGACACATCTCCAGGGCTTGCGGCTTCGTAAGCAGCTGAGCGTCGATGTGGGTGACGGTCCAGTCGTCGGCCAACAAAGCGCCCCATCCGGCACAGTCGTGATTCTTCCACGTCGACGCGAGCTGCGCTTCGAGTTCCTCGAGCTGGCGGACAATGGCTGGATCGGCGGTCGCCCGTAGCATGAACACTCTCCGAGCGAGAGTCTATCCGAGGGAGGACGCCTGCCTTCCGATGCTAGCGGTGTTCGGTGCCGCGAATCGGCAGCCGTTCATTGATTCCTCATCCGTTTTTTCTCTGTCGCAAGTCGGCAGTTGGCCCGAACCGTGCACTGAACGCCTGGTTACTCTCAGCCGGGGGGAAAGGAATTGGCGTTTCGACTACGACCTCAGGAATCGGTCGCACGCGGGCTGCGACGGCTTGCGCAGAATGAGCTCCGTGCCGCGCGCGATGAACTGCGGCGGACGAGGCCTCCACGCGACACGGCCGTACACGAGGCACGCAAGAGCATCAAGAAGGTTCGCGCGATCCTCGCGCTCCTCGAGGCCGACGACGGAAGCGGCGTCGTGGGCTCCCGGAAACGACTGCGCCGCGTCAGTCGAAGGTTGTCGGAGCTGCGCGACGCCGATGCGATGACGGAGATTTTCGCCAAGCTCCGGCGCACGCATCCGCACCTGATCAGCGAGCACACGTTCGCGAGGGCGCGGCGTCAGCTGTCCACACACAAACGAGCGGCGATGGAGGCGGCTCGACGCGACGGGACGTGGAAGAACGTGGATCGACAGCTCCGCAAGGCTCGACAGGATGCCAAACGGTGGCGGCCCGGGCATCGCGGCTTCGGCGCCCTCACATCGGGCATCCACTCGATACACCAACGCGGGCGTAAGGCGATGGCACGCGCCCGGAAGCGGCAGGGCGCCGCCGACTTTCACGAGTGGCGCAAACAGATGAAGGCCCTCTGGTACGAGTTGCGGCTCGTCGAAGGTTGTACCCGAACCATTCGAAGTGATGTCGAGGCGCTTCACCGTGCCGAGACCTGGCTCGGTGACGATCACAATGTGGTCCTTCTCGTCGAAGAACTCTCGAAGGATGCCTCCAACTGCCGCGGGCTGATCGATCTCGACCGCCTGCGGATCGTCGCCGATCGATATCAATGCGATTTGAGAAAAAAAGCGATTGCGAGCACGCGACGCATCTACGCCCGCAGGTCGCGCGAATACGTCCGAGGCCTCAAGCGCGCCTGGAAGGCGTGGCGGCGCCACGATACGAAAGCACACTCTCGACCAGCACGGCGCGAAGCGGCATAATGTTGATCCCGGCTCCGTCGGTGAGCGCCGTTTTGGATGAGCCCTGGCGCTGCCACAGCAGAACTCCGAACGCCATCACCGCGACAATTCTCATCGTGGACGACTGCGGCTGCTCGGAGTCTTCGCAGGACGTATCAAATCACCACGCTCTGATGACTCTTTCGCTCATCAAGTATGAGACCGCAGTGTTTTCGAACACCGAGCATTGTGGTTTTTTTGGAATGAACCACTTACGGCAATGCAGTAGGATGCGGACTTTCGCGAAGAATCCGAGATGCCGTGGAAGTGCCCCGCCTGCCAGATCCAAATCCGTCACAGCGCGAACGAAGATCGCCCGCGCCCGTACGGACAGTATCGCTGTCACATTTGTCGTCTCGAGCTTGTGCTGGATACGGCAACGAACAGGCTGACCGTCGCGCCCATGCGCGGGGACGAGCCGAACCAGAAACAGCGCCGTACCAGCTGAACGCGCCGATCGAGCGCAGGTGCGCTTCCCGACCCTGAATCACGACAGGCGTCCGGCTCAGCGTCCGATGGACCGGGATGCCGGCCTGGAACACGAGCACTCACCTGACGACACGTGGCGGCTCGTATCGTTCATTCGCGCTGTTCCACACCTGAGGCGTGACGACCTCGAGAGCGCCGGCCCGGGCGGCGCAGGCGAAGCTGCCGCGCATCATCATCACGAACATGAACGCTGATGTGGTTGGCGGACCGACCTCCTGTTTTCCGATCTATCTAAAGGGGGCCGGTAGCACAAGACCGCCGCGCCCAGGCTCGGAGGTCGTCGCTGATGCGCGCACGTTTGGTTCTGGCGCTCTCGATTGGGTGGTTGTTCGTGGGACGGGGCGCGGTTTTCGCCCAGCGTCCGGCGTCCGTTCCCGACCTGCAGGGCACGTGGAACGGCTCCACTCTCACGCCGCTCCAGCGGCCGCAGCAGTTCAGAGATCGGTCCACGTTCCCGCCCGAAGAGGCCGCCGAGTACGTGCGGGCATCCGCGGATCGCATCCGCAGCCGGCTTCCGACGTCGATCGATCGCGAGATGCAGATCGATCTCGATGACGCCTTCGTCGAAGTCGAGAACATGCCTCTCGACGGCCTGCGCACGTCGCTCGTCGTCGATCCCGCGAACGGGATGCTGCCGCCGCTGCTGCCGGTGGCGCAGGCACGAATCGCCGCGCGGCCCAAACGATCGTTCGACGATCCGGAAACGTTCGGGCTCGCCGAGCGGTGCCTGCTGGGGAATTTCGGCGCCAGCGGCGGCTCCCTGGCGTCGCCGCCGATGGTGCCGTCCGCAGCGATCCCGTCTTTTTACCGAATCGTACAGACCACGACGCACGTGCTGATCTTCAGCGAGTGGGTGCACGATGCCCGAATCGTCCGGCTGAACGGCACGCACTCCCCGCCGGCCATCCGGAGTTGGCTCGGGGATTCGATCGGACACTACGAAGGCCAGACGCTCGTCGTGGACACCACGAACTTCCGCCGCGACACGCATAACCTCGACTCCGGCGAACGCCTCCACGTCGTCGAGCGCTTCACGCGCGTCGATGCGAAGACGCTCCGGTATCGCGTGACCGTCGAAGATCCGGACACCTGGGCGAATCCGTGGACGGCCGAATGGCCGTTCAGAGCGGTCGATCTCCCGCTGTTCAGCGTCGAATGTCACGAGGGCAACTACGCGATCGAGAACTTCCTCCGAGGGCGCGCGTGCCGATGAACGACGGGCGCAAGCCCCAAACCGCTGACCGACAACCCCTTCGTATCAGCCGGTACGGCGTTCAGAAGCTGTCCGCTCGAGGATCCCAGAACCGGTCGGTGAGGCCGATCTGCGCGAAGATCTGCCGAATCTCGTTCGCATCAGGCCGACGCGCCTGAGCGCTCAAACGATTCGCGTACCAGGCCACCGCCATCTGCCAGAGTTGTGGAAGAGTCGCCGTGGGCCGCCGCGGTAGTTGACGAACTTTGCACCATTGGTCCAATGCGTCTTCCGACCGGAAGAACAGCATCGTGCTTCAGGTGAACACGATGTCGTTCCACCATTCCGCCGCTGGAACGACGCAGTGGAACAGCCATCCCGAAGGCGGCGGCCCGTCCGGGGTGAGATGGAGCACGAGCGGTTCGAGCGTCTGGTCGCAGCGGGAGAGCACATCACCGGTCCCGCCGAGCGCGCTGACGACACCGAACGCATCCCACGCGCAGTTGGCAAAGTACTGCGTGCCATTCACTGTCACCTGATGCTGTGTCGGGACGCCGGAAAACGGCGGTGCCATCCGAATGGAGACGAAATCGCCAGCCGGGACGAGCATCCGTTTCGCGTAGAGACGGTGATACCCCTCCCTGACTAGCTCGGTCGTGGCGCCAATCGCGTCGCGCATCGCATCGACGGTGGGAGACTGACCCGTGCTCGCGAAGTGCCGATACACGGCTGTTCGCAAGGCGATATCAACTGCGTTGTCGTCCATACTCAAAGCCACGCGAGTCCGCTGTCAAAATGGAAAGTGCCGTTCAGGTGACCGGCCACGTTCCCGGATCGTAGTCAAATTGTGAGCCGCGGGAATCACCGCAGAGCTCGGCCTCGTGCAGGCTGTTCAACCCGGATTCCACGGACACCCGCTGTCGATCGGGGCCGAGACTTCGTCCGCCCTGGCCACGATCGCTGTTTACGTAAACGCAGGCTGCGCACCGCTGAGCAGTGTCCGTCTCTGCAGTTGCCACATCATCCAGCGTGGGTGGCGGAAAATTCCAATGAAAACGCGCGTTCGACATGACGTCTGGCGTTGGCTCAGGCTTTGCCCATGCGGTCTGGGATGAGAGTGACATCATGACGACGCCAGCAGCGGCACTGAGTCTGCAGCAGAGGATACACGCCGGCGAGATTCGCGCCGGCGTGATCGGGCTGGGGTACGTCGGCCTTCCGCTCGCGGTCGAATTCGCAGGCGCCGGCTACGAGGTCGTCGGCCTCGACATCGACCCGCGCAAAGTCGAGACGATTAGCGCAGGCCGGTCATACATCCCGGACGTGCCAGACGCCGACGTCGCGAAGCTGGTCGCCGCGGGCCGACTGCGCGCCACGACCGATTTCTCGGTCATCGCCCGCCTCGACACCGTCAACATCTGCGTGCCGACTCCGCTCCGCAAGACCAAGGATCCCGACGTGTCCTACATGGTCGCGGCCGTCAGCGCCGTCGCGACGCATCTGCATCCAGGCATGCTCGTGATTCTCGAATCCACCACCTACCCGGGGACGACGGAGGAGCTCGCGCGGCCGCTGCTCGAAGCCGGCGGACTGAAGGTCGGACGCGACTTCTTCCTCGCTTTTTCGCCTGAGCGCGTCGATCCGGGCAACCCGCATTTTCGCACGGCCAATGTCCCGAAGGTGGTTGGCGGCACGACGCAGCTGTGCACCGCGCTCGCGCGCACGCTGTACGAGCGCGCGATCGAGCGCGTCGTCACGGTGGGATCGACGCAGGCGGCCGAGATGGTCAAGCTGCTCGAGAACACGTTCCGCGCCGTGAACATCGGCCTCGTCAACGAAGTCGCGATGATGTGCGACACGCTCGGCATCGATGTGTGGGAAGTCGTGGATGCTGCGGCAACCAAGCCGTTCGGCTTCATGCCCTTCTACCCTGGGCCTGGACTCGGTGGCCACTGTATTCCGATCGATCCGTTCTATCTGAGCTGGAAGGCCAGGCAGAGTGGATTCGAGGCGCGCTTCATCCAGCTCGCCGGTGAAATCAACGGCCAGATGCCGGACTACGTCGTTTCGAAAGCCGTCGACGCGTTGAACGAGCAGCGGAAGTCGGTCAACGGTTCGCGCGCGCTCGTGCTCGGCGTCGCGTACAAGCGCGACGTGGACGATGTCCGCGAGTCGCCGGCACTCGACGTGATGAAACGGCTGCACGACAAAGGCGCTGAGGTCGCGTACAGCGATCCGCATGTTCCGTTTCTGACGGCGGAGGCCTGGCACGGCCCGCACGCGCTGCAATCGGTCGAGCTCGATCGCGAGACGCTCGAGCGGTTCGACACCGTCGTGATCACCACGGACCACAGCGCGTTCGATTACGACCTGATTCTCCAGTACAGCCGGAGCATCGTCGACACGCGCAACGCGCTGCGAGCGGCAACGCGGGCGGCGCCAGACGTGATTCGGCTCGGCGCGTCCGGCACGATCCGGCCGTCGGCGATCGCGGCGTGAGGATTTCATGTCGCTCTCGTCGATCGCCGGCATCGTCCCCGCTGGGACGTCACGCTCACGGACGCCGCGGGCGTCGTCCAGCCCGCCAGTAGTGGCGATGGCTGCCTACGCAGCCATCGCGAGGTCCACTGGCTCCAGCGCGAGTCCGAGAACCTGATCGACGGTTTCCACGCTGTGGAAGCGCATGCGATCGCGAACGTCCGACGGGATGTCATCCAGGTCGGGCAGGTTGCGCTCGGGGACGATGACCTCGGTGAGACCGGCGGCTTGCGCGGCCAGCACCTTCTGCTTCAGGCCTCCGATCGGCAGCACCCGGCCCTGCAAGGTCACCTCGCCGGTCATGCCCACGGTGCTCCTGACCGGGCGACGCGTGAGCAACGACGCGATCGCCGTCACCATCGTGATCCCTGCGCTCGGCCCGTCCTTCGGGATCGCGCCTGCGGGGACGTGCACGTGCACATCACGTCCCTCGAATGCGTGTTCGTCAATCCGGAGTTCCGACGCGTGGCTCTTCACATAGGTGAGGGCGATCCGCGCGGATTCCTTCATCACCTCTCCGAGCTGACCGGTCAGCACGAGGCCGCCCTTCCCCGGCATGGACGCCGCCTCGACGAACAACACATCTCCGCCGACGCCGGTGACGGCGAGCCCGGTCGCCACGCCTGGCACCGACGTTCGCACGGCGGCCTCGTGAAAGACCTTGGGCCGTCCCAGGGCCTCGCGAACCGCGTCGACATCGATGACCGTTGCACCAGACTCGGGCGCTGAGGCGATGGTCGTTGCCGCGCGTCGAAGCACCGTGCCAAGCTCGCGCTCCAGCTGCCTGACTCCCGCCTCCCGCGTGTAATCGGACACGATGAGGCGCACGACGGCGTCGTCCACCGTCACTTCATCCGCGCGAAGCCCGTTCCGCTCGACCTGGCGCGGCCACAGATGACGACGGGCGATCGCCACCTTCTCGTCGGTCGTGTAGCCATCGAAGCGGATCACCTCCATGCGGTCGAACAGAGGACCCGGAATCGTGTCGGCAACGTTCGCGGTCGCGATGAACAGTACCTGCGAGAGATCCAGCTCGACGTCGAGATAGTGATCGCGAAACGCGTGATTCTGCGCCGGATCGAGCACCTCGAGCAGCGCCGCCGACGGATCGCCGCGCCAGTCGGCGCCAAGCTTGTCGACCTCGTCGAGCATAATCACAGGGTTCATCGTGCCGGCATCCCGGAGCGCCCGCACCAGCCGCCCAGGCAGCGCGCCGATGTAAGTTCGACGATGTCCGCGGATCTCCGCCTCGTCGCGAACGCCGCCGAGCGACATGCGAACGAACTGCCGCCCGGTCGCCCGCGCAATCGATTCGCCAATCGACGTCTTTCCGGTGCCGGGAGGGCCGACGAGCGTCAGGATGACCCCGGACCGTCGGTTCTCGATCATCCCGCGCTCGCTGCGAAGCTTCCGCACCGCCAGGTACTCCGTAATCCGGCGCTTGACATCGTCGAGGCCTTCGTGATCGGCGTCGAGTACCTCTCGCGCGAGCGTCGGATCGAGGTGCTCCTCGGACCGCCTGGCCCAGGGAACAGCCAGCAGCCAATCGAGGTAGGTGCGAATCATGGCCGATTCGGCGTTCGACTCGCCCATCCGCGCGAGGCGATCGAGCTCTCGCGCCGCCTGCTGTTGCACGGCGTCCGGCATGCCGGCATCGGCGATCTTCTGACGGTACTCGGCGACCACAGAGTCCTCCGACTCGCCGAGCTCCTTGCGGATCGCGTCCATCTGGCGGCGGAGGAAGTATTCGCGCTGCTGCTTCTGCGCGCCGCCTTCGACATCGTCGTGGATGCGCTTTCGAACCTGCAGCTCTGCGAGCCGCTCCCGCTGGAACTGGAGCGCCAGCGTCAATCGTTCGACCACGTCCAGCGTTTCCAACAGCTGGCGCTTCTGCGCGAAATTCAAGTCGGGACTGTATCCGGCCGTGTCCGCGAGCGGCCCGGGTTCGACGATCGACCGCAGAAACGCACGGATCCGTCCGTCGTCACCCCGCAGTTCCAGGATCTCATCGACGACCGCGCGGTATTCGCGTTCGAGCTCGCGCGTCGCGCTCGGAGCGGGCACGACGTCGGGGCGGGGCTCGAAGTCGACGCGCAGCACACCATCAGGATCAGCCGACGCCGCGCCTGGAATCGCCCGATGCAGCGGCATCAGCGACACCGCGAACCCGCGGCCCGCCACCCGCACGCGCTCAGAGACTTCCGCTTCGACACCGACCTTTGCATATGACTGGTCCTGCCGGGGCACCAGGAGGACCCGGGCGTCGTCGCGCACGTCGACCGTCAACGTGACCGGCATGCCCGGGAACACCA
This sequence comes from Vicinamibacterales bacterium, assembly GCA_035315685.1. Taxonomy (GTDB): domain Bacteria; phylum Acidobacteriota; class Vicinamibacteria; order Vicinamibacterales; family CAVVIG01; genus QHWK01. Next base: position 16,424 of record DATFXR010000605.1, read on the forward strand.
CGGTGTCGTCCAGCGGGACGATTCGTAGCCTGTTCATAGTGACGCCAGCTTACGACGATTACTTTAGTTTGTCAATTATTTTCGAAGTCAAGTATAATCGGGCCGATGAAGAGTCCCGAAGGCGACGCCTTCAGGGCGTGGCAGCTCCTGATGAGGTTCTTTTTCTCGCAGCGGGAGCATCTGCCGGCCTGCGGCGAGTCACTGGGACTGTCGCCGGTGCAGTGTCACGTGCTGCATCTCATCGAGCCTGGCGAACCGGTGCCGATGAATCGACTGGCGGAGCTGATGCAATGCGACCCGTCGAACGTGACCGGTCTCGTCGACCGGCTCGAATCAAGAGGCCTGGTCCGGCGCCAGCCGTCGCCGGCTGATCGCCGCGTGAAAGTCGTCGAGCTGACCCCGATGGGTTCCCGGCTTCGCACACGGCTCCTGCGGCGCGTCACCGCGAGGCCGCTCCCGCTCGCCCGCCTCGGCGCCGACGACCAGCGGGCCCTCGTGAAGATCCTCGAACGGCTCCTCGAGAAATAGCGGGCCTTGCGAAATTGCCGATGGCGCGGAACGCCGATCGCGCCGTGGGCGCTGCCCGCAGCGTGAAATCCGTTCAGAGCCTGATCAACGCGATCACCAGTCGTCGCGGCGGTTGCCCATGAAGCGAAGCAGGAAGAGGAACAGGTTGATGAAGTCGAGGTACAGCGCCAACGCGCCGACGACCGTCGCGCCGGTTGTCGGGCCCGCGCTGGTCGCGAACGCCAGCGCTTTCAGGCGCTGGGCATCATAAACGGTCAGCCCGGCAAACAGGATCACACCGACGAACGAAATCACGAACTGCAGGCCGTCGTTGTGCCAGAAGAGCCCGACGATTGACGCGAGGACGAGCCCGATCAGCCCCATGAAGAGGAACTGGCCGAGGCCACTGAGCTCGCGCCGCGTCACCGTTCCGTACGTCGCCAGGGCGCCGAACATTCCTGCGGTGACGAGGAACGTGCTGAACACGGATTCGCCCGTGAACACGAGCAGGATGGACGACAGCGTCACGCCTGTCAGCGCCGAGTATGCGGCGAACAGTAATGCCGCCGTGCTGGCCGCCATGCGCTCGACTCGCGCGGAGAGCGCAAAGACGATGCCGAGTTGGGCCAGAACGAGCACCCAGAAAATCGCACGATTGCCGAAAATCGTGGCCACGAGCGCGGGAGAGCTCGCAACCAGCCACGCCGTCGCGGCGGTGAGTACCAGGCCGCCACACATCCAGCCGTAGACGCCTCGCATGAAGCGTGCGACGACATCCGTGTCGCGAGGTATCGGGAATGCGCGCGTGTATCGATCGTCGTACGTGGCCATAAGGCGCTCCTCTCTCGGATCGTACGTGCCGGCGTGAGGTGACGCAAGTTCGATCGAAACGTCGAGGCCCGGCTCCCAGAGCGCGTAGTATATGTGGCGAAAGGGGTGCCGCATGACTCGCTTTGTGATCGCGTGCGTCGGCGCGTTCGCTCTCGTCGGAATCGCCGATGCTCAGGCGCCCGCGACCCAGCGTCCCGATCCGCGCAGCATCCGTTTGCGCGGCGACCGATTCAAGCCGCTCACCTACGATGAGATGTCGCCGGCGCAAAAGACGATGTTCGAGCATCTCCTGGCGGGACCGCGGGGCGGCGCCAACGGTCCGTTCAATGTTCTGTTGCGCAGCCCGGAGATCGGCGACCTCGCGCAGGAGTTCGGCGCGGCGACACGTTTCAAGTCGTCGCTGCCGCAACGGCTGTACGAGTTGGCCATCCTCGTCACCGCGCGGCACTGGACGTCGCAGTTCGAATGGCAGGCGCACCACCGCTCGGCGCTTCAGGCCGGACTCAGCCCGGCGATCGCCGACGCGATCGCGGCAGGCCGCCGCCCGGCGGTGATGCAGAAAGACGAAGAGGCCATCTACAACTTCTGCTCCGAGCTGCTGGCCGACAAGCAGGTGAGCGACGCGACGTTCGCTGCGGTCAAGAACGCGTTCGGCGAACGAGGCGTCGTCGATGTGATCGCGGTAACGGGTTGGTACAACACCGTGTCGATGCTCCTGAACGTCGACCGCTACCCGGTGGCGGACAACACCCAGCCCGAGCTCAAGCCGCTCAAGTGATTTGAGGCTCGACTCGTCGAGCCTGCGACGCGGCGCCGATCAGGTTCATTGGAATCCCGCCACACTTGTCACTCCCGCCGGTTCCACGCCCGGCGATAGATCTATCTCACGACGGCCACGCAGCACGTCGTCTCGCGCAACGGCTGATGAACGACACCCGATGGGATGGAGACACGCTTGGCTCGAGGGGGCGAACAATGTGTCCGGTATGCATGGCGACAGTAGCGTGGGTCACCGCGGGCGTCACCTCGACGGGCGGCGGCATCGCCACGCTGGTCGTGAGCAGGCTCCGCAGCAGGGACAAACTGGAAAAAGGAGAGGGACATGGAGAACCTGGATGGGCGCGCCATGAAAACACCGCCGATCGTGTCATCGCAGGAGTGGGAGGCTGCACGGCAGCACCTGCTCGTGAAGGAGAAGGCGTTGACCCGCGCCCGTGACGCGCTGGTCGCCGAGCGTCGCCGGATGCCGTGGCTGCCGGTTGAAAAGAAGTATCAGTTCGACGGCCCGACCGGGACTGTGAGCCTGCTCGATCTGTTCGATCGCCGCCGTCAGCTGATCGTGTACCGCGCCTTCTTCGAGCCCGGCGTGTACGGCTGGCCGGAACATGCGTGCCGCGGCTGCTCCTTCGTGGCCGACCAGGTCGCCCACGTCGCCCATCTGAACGCCCGTGACACCACGCTCGCGTTTGTCTCGCGCGCGCCGCAGGCCGACATCGAGCACCTGAAGGCGCGAATGGGCTGGCAGATGCCGTGGTACACCATCACGGACAGCTTCGACGTCGACTTCGGCGTGGATGAGTGGCACGGCACGAACGCGTTCATCCACGACGGCGACAAGGTGTTCCGCACGTACTTCGTCAACAATCGTGGCGACGAGGCGATGGGAAGTACATGGAGCTACCTCGACATCACTGCGCTCGGCCGTCAGGAGGGGTGGGAGGATTCGCCGGAGGGCTACCCGCAGACACCACCGTACAAGTGGTGGAACTGGCACGACGCCTATGACACTACCTCGTCGTCCCAGTGGTCGAGCGTCGTCGATCGCGGTCTCGTTCTCCAGGGTCAGTCGGCCGAGCGGAAGGCGGACGACATCGAGTCGGCCGCTGGCCGATCGCGGCGCACCGATTCGAGCGACGGCGACCGCAAGTAACCGCTCGTCTTCACGCGCTCCGCAAACCGTGGCGTGAACGACCGTACCAGACAGGCGCGGCGCTATCCCGCGTTCGCCGCGCCCGCGTCGTTCATGTCACGGCGAGCTGATCACCGCACGCGCTCTCGAGACTTTCGTCAAAACTCCGCTCCCAGCCATCGTTCATACAGAATCGAATGCTGACGCTGGTCGCCGCTCACTCCTGCGGCGACCCCACTGTGGTTCGAGCGCGCTCCGGCACAGAATCGTTCGCTGATTCGACAAAATCGCAGAGGAACGCCACGCGCGGTCGCTGCAGCCTGGCGAATATCGAAAGAATTCGGGCGAGCTGAAAGGGGACGGTTCTTGCTCGCAGAGATCTACTGTTTATGGCACAAAGACTTCTCGTCCTGTGCGCCTTCGTCATGTGCGTGTTCGATAGCTCCGTCTCGGCGCAGAGCGGCGACCGGACAACAGGCTCGCATGGCAGTCGGCGCTTTCCGGAAGTCAGGTATCCGTTGCAGTTCACGGTGTCTCCGCCGGTTCGCGAGATGCCGCGGAAGGCGTTCACACCGGCGCCCCCGAAGGAACATTCGATTGGCCGCCCGCACGGGCGGCGCGCCACGTCGGGCAGCGTCTCTGATCCTGTCGCGCAAACGTTCACGCCGACGCTTGCGACGGCGCAGAGCCTTGGACAGTGGGAAGCGTTGGGCGCAGGCTACCCCGGGTTTGTCGTGACGGCGGTTCCACCGGACCCGAACATCGCAGTCGGTCCAAACCATATCGTGCAATGGGTCAACAACGCGTTCGTCGTATTCGACAAGCAAGGCCACGAGGTTCAGGCGCCGGTTGACGACGGCACGTTTTGGGGATTGTTCTCGACCTGCAATCAGCTTGGCGGGTTCAGCGATCCGATCGTTCAGTACGACCGGATGGCCGACCGCTGGCTGATTGGCGAAGTGGCGATCCCGCTCCTTCCCGGCCTGATTGGTCAGTTCGCGCAGTGCTTCGCTGTATCGACCACCTCGGACCCGACCGGCCCGTACAACATGTGGGCGTACGGCTTCGGTACCAACATCAACGACTACCCGAAGATCAGCGTGTGGCCGGACGGGTACTACGTCACCTGGAACATCTTTCAGGGTTCCGGCACCTTCATTGGACCGGAGGCGTGCTCGTTCGACCGCAGTGCGATGCTGGCCGGAGCTGCGGCTCCGGCACTCGTGTGCTTCACGCTCAACGACGCGTTCGCCAGCCTCTTGCCTTCCGATCTCGACGGAGCGACACCCCCGCCCGCCGGTTCTCCAAGTTTCTTCATGAACGTCGATCCGGTGTCCGGCGTGATCAACGAGTGGAAGTTCCATGTCGACTTCGCCAATACAGCGAACTCGACGTTCGTCGGCCCGATCGCGCTGGCGGCGGCTCCGTTCGCGGCACCGTGCCTCGACACGCAGGACTGCATTCCGCAGCCGGGCACGACCACGAAGCTCGATGCGCTCGGTGATCGGCTGATGTACCGTCTCGCCTACCGTAATCTGGGAGACCATGCGTCGATTGTCGCCAACCATACGGTGCTCGCGCCCGATGGCAACACGTCGGTGCGCTGGTACGAGGTACGCGATCCGGATGGCAACCCGACGATCTATCAGCAAGGAAGCTTTGCGCCCGATACCGACAATCGCTGGATGGCCAGCATCGCGATGGACCGGATCGGGAACATCGGAGTCGGGTACAGCGTCGCCAGCGGCGTGACCTACCCGTCGATTCGATTCACGGGTTGGGAGGTTGGCAACCCCCTCGGGACGTTCCAGCCGGAAACGTTCGCCGCCGCGGGCGGTGGATCGCAGACCGGATTCGACCGGTGGGGCGACTACTCGGCGATGCGAATCGACCCGAGCGACGATTGCACGTTCTGGTACACACAGGAGTACCAGGCGACGACAGATACAGCCAACTGGAACACTCGTATTCTGTCGTTCCGCTTCCCGTCGTGCGGCAACCCGCTGACGCCGACGACAACAACGCTGGCCGCAGCCCCGAATCCATCGACCGTCGGTCAGGCTGTCGTGTTCACCGCAACTGTATCTCCGGCCGCCGCGACGGGGACGGTGCAGTTCCTCGATGGCGCGATCCCGCTCGGCAGCGTGGCGCTGAGCGGTGGCACCGCATCGCTATCCACGTCAGCACTCGCGGCGGGCGCTCACACCGTCACCGCCGTTTACAGCGGTGATAACAGCTACGCCACCAGTTCGTCGTCCGCTCTTACGCAGACCGTCAACCCAAACACGATCGGCACGACCACGTCGCTGGCATCGTCGTCGAATCCGTCGACGTTCGGACAAGCCGTCGTGTTTACGGCCGCCGTCACCCCGTCGTCCGGAACTGGTGTTCCCACCGGCAACGTCGCGTTCATGGACGGCACGACACTCCTCGGCTCGTCTGCCGTCGACGGCAGCGGGACGGCCACCTTGTCGACAGTGAGCCTCGCGGTCGGCACGCACGTCGTGACCGCGCAATACGGCGGCGATGGCACCTTCACCGCCAGTTCGTCGTCCGGGCTGTCGCAGACGATCAACAAGGCCCCGACGACGACGACGTTGACGTCGAGCCCCAACCCGTCGAACAGCGGCCAGCCTGTGACGTTCACGGCCACGCTTTCGCCATCGACTGCTACCGGGACGGTGCAATTCTTCGATAGCTCGACTTCACTGGGCACTGCGGCGGTATCGGGGGGCACGGCGTCCCTCACGACGTCGTCGCTCGCGGTGGGAAGCCACGCCGTCACCGCGGTCTACAGCGGGGATGGCAATTACATCACCAGTACGTCGTTCGCGTACCTGCAAACCGTCAACGCGCCGATCGACAAAGCCAATACGACAACCATTCTCACGTCGAGCCGCAACCCCGCCAATCCCGGCCAGGCTGTGACGTTCAGAGCCGCGGTGTCTCCATCGATCGCAACCGGCACGGTACGGTTCTTCGACGGCGCTGTCCTGCTCGGAAGCGGAACCGTCACCGGCGGCAGCGCAACGCTGACCACGTCGACTCTGTCGGCGGGGCTGCATTCGATCACAGCGCAGTACAGCGGAGACGCCAGCTACAACGGGAGCACGTCGGCTGTTCTGACCGAGAACGTCCGCCGCAGGAGGTAGCACCAGTTCGCGGCTCCACGTCGATCCGGTTCGTACCGGCGCCCGACGCGCCCACGCTAGAATTGCGCCCTGAACGACGGCTCACATCAAGAGGAGTCGAGATGGGGAAAACAGCTGGCGGGGCGATGGTCATTCTGGTGGTGCTGGTTGCTGCGCTGGGGGCCCAGCAGTTGTCCGCGAAGTGGGAGGAGCTCACCGCGGCCGACTTCGTGCAGGCACTGCAGCAGTCGCGCGCGACCTGCGCGTTGCCGTTCGGGATCCTCGAGAAACATGGTCCGGCGGGCGTGCTCGGCACCGATCTGATCAATGTTCGCTTCTCGACGCTGAAGGCGACGACGGACGAGTACGTGATCGTGTTCCCCGAGTACTACGCCGGGCAGATCTTCGAGGCGAAGCATCAGCCCGGCACGATCGCATATAGCACGCATCTACAGCTCGAGATGCTGCAGGAGACGGTCGCCGAGATGGCGCGGAACGGCTGCCGGAAGATCGTGATCGTCAACGGCCACGGCGGCAACAACGCGCTCATCCAGTACTTCGCGCAGATCCAGCTCGAGTCGCCCAAGGACTACGTCGTCTACACGGTCGCGGCCCTCGGCGGGCCGCAGGGGACGGCTGCGGCCGCGCCGTCGCGGCCGGGTGTCGACGGTCACGCCGGGGAAGGAGAAGTATCGAACCTGATGGCGTCGCGCCCGGAGCTCGCGCACCCGGAGCGGTCGGCGACCGAGTCAGGCGCGGACCTGAATCGACTCGAGCTGCCGGAAGGCGTGTACACCGGCATCTGGTGGTACGCGAAGTTCCCGAATCACTACCAGGGCGATTCCACGAACGCGACCGCGACGCGCGGTCGGGCGGCGACCGACGCGATCGCGACGCGGATCGCCAACGCCTTCCGCGCGATCAAGCGCGACGAGGTCGGGCCGAGGCTGCAGAAGGAATTCTTCGAGAGAGCCACCAAGCCGCGGCTGTAGAGATCGACGTTCCAGCTCTCGCGGCCGACGGTAACCGGCTTTCGCGACTACACTGATTGGCTCCGCGTGGACGCTTCCTGCGCGCGGGTGACACGTGTGACCGGATTCCCATGGACTCGCTGATCACTGCTGCGGCGCGTGCGCTGGCAGTGGGTGATCCCCTCGGGGCGCTGAAGCGGGTCGCCTTGCGCGACGATGCGCCTGCGCTCGCGCTGCGAGGCATTGCGATGGCGCAACTCGGCGATCTGGTTCGAGCGAAGGCGCTCCTGCGCCGTGCCGCGCGCGCTTTCTCGGCGAAGGAGGCAGTGGCCCGCGCGAGGTGCGTCGTCGCCGAGGCCGAGATCGCGCTCGTCTCCCGCGACCTGGGCTGGTCTGCAAAGGCGTTGGCCTCGGCGCGCGCGACGCTCGACGCGCACGGCGATCGAGTGAACGCCGCGCATGCGCGGCATCTCGAAGTCCGGCGCCTCCTGCTGATCGGACACATCGACGAAGCCGAGCGTACCCTGGCGGACCTCGACGCCTCGCCCTTTCCACCCGCGTCGCGGACCGCCTACGAGCTGGTGGTTGCCGGGATCGCGATGCGACGCCTTCGGACGAAGGCGGCGCGTGCTGCGCTCGCCCGGGCCGCGCGGGCAGCGCGCCTCGCACGCATCCCTGCGCTGACCGCGGAGGTCGAAAACGCGTCTCTTGTCCTGAAGACGCCGGCGGCGCGCTTGATTGCGAGCGGCAGCGAGCGCCCCCTGCTGCTGGAACATGTCGAAGCGCTGCTGGCATCGCCTGCGCTCGTCGTCGACGCGTGCCGGCGTGTCGTTCGCGACGGACACACGCTGGTTTCGCTCGCCTCCCGTCCGGTGTTGTTCGCACTGGCGCGCGCTCTGGGCGAAGCGTGGCCCGGAGACGTGCCGCGGGACGTGCTCCTGGCGCAGGCCTTCGGAGCGAGGCTCGCCGATGAATCGCATCGCGCGCGGCTGCGAGTCGAAGTGGGACGGCTTCGCAGGGAGCTTCGGCCGCTGGCCGCCGTCAGCGCGACGAAGCGAGGGTTTGCGCTGGCGCCGCGCCGCGCGGGCGAGGTCGTCGTGCTGGCGTGGCCCGTCGAAGACGAGCATGCGGCGGTGCTCGCCTTCCTCGCCGACGGTGAATCCTGGTCGAGCTCGGCGCTTGCGCTCGCACTGGGAACGAGCCAGCGCACCGTGCAGCGGGCGCTCGACTCGCTTGCCGCCGCCGGCAAGGTGCAGTCGTTCGGCCGCGGGCGCGCGCGGCGTTGGATGACGCCGCCGGTGCCCGGATTCACGACGACCTTGTTACTCCCCGCTCCGCTGCCGATTGACTAGGATGACGTCATGCGTCGATCAACCGCCGAGATCGTCCGTGAGTACGGGCCCTTTTCAGGCATCGATCACGTGCATGGCGTGACCTACGACGGTCAGCACGTCTGGTTTGCTGCGGGCGACACGCTGAATGCCCTCGATCCGGCGAGCGGCACGATGCTGCGCTCAATCGATGTCGCCGCGCATGCGGGAACCGCCTGCGACGGCCGGCACCTCTATCAGCTCGCAGAGGATCGCATCCAGAAGATCGATCCGGAGACCGGCCGCGTCCTCGCCACGATCCCGGCGCCCGGCGGCGGCGGTGACTCGGGGCTCGCCTGGGCCGAAGGAACGCTCTGGGTCGGTCAATATCGTGAGCGGCGGATCCATCAGGTCGATCCCGAAAGCGGAGCGATTCTTCGCACGATCGAGTCCAACCGCTTCGTCACCGGCGTCACCTGGATCGACGGCGAGCTCTGGCACGGCACCTGGGAAGGGGACGAGAGCGATTTGAGGCGAGTCGATCCTCGAACGGGAGAGGTCCTGGAGAGGCTCGACATGCCGCCCGGAACGGCCGTCTCCGGGCTCGAGTCGGACGGCAAGGATCGCTTCTTCTGCGGAGGAGGAGGCAGCGGGAAGGTGAGGGCCGTGCGCCGGCCCAAACGAGGCCCCGCGTCACGCAGCGGCTCCGAGATCTCGTGAACGAGGCGCGCGGTCGATGACATGATCGGTCCCGCTCTTCCACTGCCGCCGGACGAGATCCACGTCTGGCTTGCATTCCCCGATCAGATCACGGATGAGCCGCTGCTGAAACGTTGCCGCTCGCTGCTGACCGCTGAGGAACAAACAGCGACCGACCGTCTCGTATTCGAGCGACACCGGCATCAACGCCTCATCACTCGTGCGCTCCAACGCGACCTGCTGTCGCGGTACACGGGCGAGTCACCTGCGGCGTGGCAGTTCGAGGCGGATCGTTACGGAAAACCCGAAATCCTCTCTCCGCGACGTTGGAATCGACTCAGGTTCAACCTGTCGCATACCGACGGGCTCATCGCGTGCGCCGTGACATTCGATCGCGATGTAGGCGTGGATATCGAGTATGTGAGGAGGCCGACCCGCTTCATGGACATCGCCCCCCGGGTGTTCGCACCGGCGGAGCTGATCGAGCTGCACCGCCTCGAGCCTGATCCGCAGCGAGCGCGGTTCTTCGCGTTGTGGACGCTCAAGGAGGCGTACATCAAGGCGCGTGGCCAAGGCCTCGCGATACCGCTCGACAAATTCAGCTTCAGATTCGGACAACATGAAGAGATTGCCATCGACATCGACCCGAGCCTGGAAGACGACGCCGCAACCTGGCAGTTCGAGCGCAGGTATGTGACCGATGACCACGCGATCGCCGTCGCGGCGCGTCGCACCGATGACCGCCCGTTGCGGGTGACCTATTACGAGACGATGCCTCTGCGAACGGACGTGCAGAAGGAGCTCGAGAGCGCTCCCACGTGAGTGTCCTGGCCGGCAACGTCGCGGAGCGCGCTTTCGACTCTGTTCGGATACCGCGCATCCCGTAACCGCCCGCGCGTCCGCGGTGCTCTGCTTGCGCGGGACTGCACGTACAACTCAGGCGCAACCCGGGCACTGAGGCGCCTCCTCCCCTGCGCGCGTTTTTGGGACGCCTGGCGGGAGTGTGGCCGTATACTACGGGGGCCTCGGTGCGTCGGCGGGCCGGAGTCGCACTCCGTCGTGCCTTCGTTCACTGCGCTGCGAAGAAGGAGGACTCATGTCACTGTCGCGTCGTCATTTCTTCCGCAATGTGGGATTGGGCAGCGCCGGCCTGCTGTCTACGCCGTTCATCATCGGCCGCGGTCACGAGGCCCTGGCCTTCGAGGCGGGCGCCCTGCAGCCGCCCGATGACGGTGGCTTCATCAGAATCAGCTCGAACGAGAACGCCCGGGGTCCCGGCCGCAAGACGATGGACGCGCTGCGGAGCTCGATCACGCCGCGGGTGGGGCGAGGATACCCGCCCGATTACACCGCCGATCTGGTCGGAACGATTGCCGAGACCTACGGCGTGAGCCGCGAACACGTCATCGTCGGCACCGGGTCCGGCCCGATCCTCGAGGGAGCGACACGGGCGTTCTGTTCGGCCGACAAGCCGCTGGTTACGGCGGCGCCAACCTATGGCACGCCCGATCAGGCGGCCAAGCGTATCAACGCGCCCGTCAAGATGATTCACGTCGATCGATCGCTGGGACTGGATCTCGACGCGATGGCCGCGGCCGCCAAAGGCGCCGGGATGATCTTCTTCTGCAACCCGAACAATCCGACCGGCACCGTGCACAACGCGGCCGACGTCGAACAGTTCCTCCGCCGCGTCAAACAGAGCTCGCCCGAGACGCGGATCCTGATAGACGAGGCGTACATCGATTACGCGCACGACTCGGCCGTCAAGACGATGGTGCCACTGACGAAGGAGCTTCCCGGCGTGTTCGTGACGCGGTCGTTCTCGAAGGCGCACGGGATGGCCGGGCTGCGACTCGGCTACGCTGTCGGACAACCCGAGACGCTGCAGGCGATTTCGCGCGCGTGGAGTCTCGGCAGCGTCAACACGTTGTCCGCAGCAGCGGGTGTCACGTCGCTCCGGGACACGAAGCACATCGAGGAAGAGCGTGCCGAAAACGCGCGCGTGCGCGACTTCACGCTCAGCGCGTTCAAGAGTCTCGGATTCGAGGGGCCCGACTCGCATACCAACTGCATCTTCGTCGACTTGAAGCGGCCGGCCAAACAGTTCCGTGACGCCTGCGCCGCACTCAAGGTATCGGTCGGACGGGATTTCCCGCCGTTCGAAAACACGCACAGCCGCATCACGCTGGGAACCATGGACGAAATGCGGCAGGCGGTACAGGTCTTCAAGCGAGTGCTCACCGCGAGCTCCACGAGCGCCAGCGCCCGCTAGCCTCCGGATCCTGCCTCGCGTCATGGAGAGGAGCCGATCAGCCGATCGGCTCCTCGATCTGCACTCCTCGACAACCGCGCGGCCATCTCCCACGTTCGCACGCTGCTATGACGGCCGTCATACCCCGGTCGCGGGGTTCTGAGCGATGCTGCCTCTATGGACGAACGCGGCGCGGTAATCGAGCCGTTGGCGGCTCAAGTGGAGCAAGGAGGCACATGTCAATCGCAGCAGTGATGGATGAGCCGCGGCTGGAAATTTCGGAAGCCGTCGGCGTGCAACCGCGGCACACGTTCAGACTTCGGCCGATCATGCGGCAGGGCACCGCATCGAGCATTCCGCAAGCCTGGGAGCGTTTCGACGCGATCACGGATGCTCGAGCAGCCGCCAAGTCGATGTATCACGACGACCGCGTCCTGCGCGTCTTCATCGTGATCGACGAGTGCCCGCCGCAATTCGTCGAATGGGTCGATCGATGAGCTCATGACCGACGTATGCGCGATGGCGGGCGCCGTCGCCGCGCCGGCGTTGTCCGGCGAGGCGGCTTGGCCAGCGACAACAACGCGTCGATGGCATCCATCTCGACTCGGTCGCGCTGGGCCAGCGCGTCGGTCATCGCTCGGGCGATACGTTTTCGGACACCGCGGGTCATGAGGACCCCTCCAGACAGGTCAATTCGACTCCCGTCACTGCCCCTGCGAGCCGTCGCATCCGCCGTGCCACGAATCCACGCGCGACCCGTCGGCTGATTGGTCGACAACTCTCACAAACGGGCCAGCTCTGGCCGGGCGACGACGGTCACGCCGGCGGGCACGTCGAAGGCGTTGGATTCCTGTCGCCGGGTTCCCGTCACCGACGGAGAGCGGCTGCGTCAGAAATGAACGACCAGGCTCGCCCCGAAGAGATTCGCGTGAAACGTGTAGGTGCCGGTGTCGGGACCAGTCAGGAGCACGCGACCATTCCGATCTTCCTGATCGATGTATTGGTACGCGAGATCGATGCCGAACCGTGTGTTGAAACGGGCGCCAACGCCGGCTGTGTATTCGAGCCGGGCGCCTTCCGGCAGATCGGGCGTCACCGAGCCATCGGGCGCGGCGGCCTGGTGACTCACGAATCCTCCCCGGAGCGCCACGCGATCGCTGAGGCTGTAATCCAGGCCGACGCGCACGCCGCTCGTATCCCGGTAGTTCTTCACGATCACTTCGCTGAGACCACGCTCGGTGGTGAACTCCAGGCGATCGAACACACTCCAGGTTGTGAACTGATAGTCCACGAGCAGCTTCAGCGGCCTGGTCGGCATGATCGCCACGCCGGCGACGAACTGGTCGGGCACGGTGAGCTCGGTTGCGGCGCTCTGGCTGGCGAGCCGACCGGCCCCGGCGAATTGCGGCGCCAGGAGCGTGTCGATCGGTGTGCCCGCCGGGATGCCTGGAAGTGGTACGGGCGTCCGCAACCCGGTGGGCACCTGCGAGGACTCGAACGTCAGGTCGTCGCGCTTGATCGTGTGGCGCGAGAGATACCGGCCGCCGAACGACAGCGTGTCGTTGGCCTTGACGAGGACGCCGACGTGCCCGGCGATACCGAAGTCCGATCCGTTGATCTTGAAGTTGGCGAAATCGGTACCCAGCGGCACGCCAAGTTGCGCGAAGGTGACGCCCGGGGCGAGCTGCTGCGTCGCCAGGTCGGCGCGTTGGTTCAGCTCGAGTCTCGAGATGACGAAGTCCGGGCCGCCGCCGATGAAGACGTGATCGTTGACCTTGTACGCGATCGTCGGCTGAAGATACGGCTCATTCAGGACCGTCTTGTAGGAGACGAAGCGCCCGGCGAATTGCAGCGGCCACTCCGTTGTCAAACCAAACGGCACGAAGACGCCAAAGCCGAGAGACAGACGGTCGCCAACCGGGCTGGTGAAGTAGGCTGCCGGCACGGGGACCCAGTTTTCCGTCATCGTTCCGGTGATGCCGCCGGCGAAACCGACGAAGTCGCCGCGCGGTCCGATGAGCGTCGCGCCGGCGGACAAGTTGCTGCCGTCGCGCTGCATCGCGATCGCAGCCGGGTTGAAGAAGATCGCCGATCCGTCGTCGCACGGCGCCGCCACTGACGCGCCGCCGCGCGCCATGGCGCACGCGCCCTGCTCGTACACGCCGTACCCCTGGCCGGCGGCTCGTTCGCTCACTGCGAGCACCAGGCACAGCGCCGTCACACATCCAGACCACTGATGTCGCGCCACGGCACGTCCTTCGATTGCAACTCAGCTCGCAATTCCACGAGACTGATTCAGCGAGCATACTACGCTCTCACGAACGAGCCTTCGCACGATCCTCCTCTCGACGCCGCGGCGTCGTGCAAGACCGTAGAAGCAGGTTGCATCGCGACGCGTGAAGAGAGAAAAGGTGGGTCGAGGAGATAGCGCGTGATGATCCGATGATGCTCGAAGCGGATCGATGCACAGTCGAGCTGGCTTCTCTGCCACCTTCGTCGACGGACGTGAGCGCGGCGGCGACATGCTGCGTATCGCCACACACTTCTGCGCATCGCCGAACGGGTGTGCTTGCCGCTCGGCTTACGACGCCGGCGCATGACCGGGCGAGAAAGCTGAACGCGGCCAAAACGAGCCGAAGACGTGTCGATCGCGTCACTGCCGGCGTGCCGGTCCGCTGGCGTCCCTTTTGCTCCCTGGGCGATCATCGACGACGGGTTGCCGTGATCCGACGATTCTTTCTTCTGCTCCTGTTGGCCCCGCCAGCCGGAGGCTACTTCGATCCTTCTGCTCGTCGTTCGGACGCCGAGCCGGTCGTGTTGACGCGAAACGGAAGCTCCGTCGACGTACAGATCGGTGACCGCGCGTTCACGACATACTTCTTCGACGCCTCGGTCGCGAAACCGTATTTCTTTCCGCTGCGAAGCGCGCAAGGCACCGTTGTCACGCGCGGGTATCCGATCACGTCGGAGATCCCCGGAGAAGACCGTGACGAGCCACATCAGCGTCCGATGTACTTCGCGCATGGCGACATCAATGGATTCGACTTCTGGGGAGAGGCGGCTTTTCCAAAGTGGAGCGATCACCCCGTCTCGACATTCGGCCGGACGACCTTCCGCACGCTCGACGAGATGCACTCCGGTTCCGATAGCGGCACTCTGCAGGCGACGTTCGATCTGGTGGCGCCGACCGGGGTGCTGGCTCAGGAAGTACAGCGATACCGCTTCAGCGGAGACGAGCAGTCACGAATCATCGACTGTGAGTTCACGATTCGCGCTGCTCAGGGCGCGATCACGATGGGTGACACCAAAGAGGGCACGTTTGCAATCCGCGTCGTGAAAGCCCTGGACTCGCCGCCGGCGCGCATGGTGAATGCGAACGGCGCCACTGGTGAGAAAGGCATCTGGGGCAAACGATCCGATTGGGTGGACTACTCCGGACAAGTCGCAGGCGAGGACCTCGGCATTGCCATCTTCGATCATCCTCAGAATCTGCGCTCGCCCACCTACTGGCATGCGCGCGCGTACGGCCTGTTTGCGGCCAACCCGTTCGGCGTCCGCCAGTTCACCGGTGACCGCCGGCAGAACGGTCGGTACGTGATCCCGCCTGGCGAGTCTCTCGTCCTCCGCTACCGCGTCTTGATCCATCACGGAGATCCGTCTCGAGCGCATGTTGCCGAGGCCTACCGTCGATTTGCCTCCGGAAACTAGGTGACGCATGTCCTCGCACTCGAATCGCACGCGACGCGACTTTCTCAAGGCCGCCGCCACGATGACCGCCGGCGCCAGCCGCCTCGCCGGGCTCACGTTTCTGCCACGGCCCGAGCGCGTCTTTGGCGCCAACGATCGTGTCCGCGTCGCCGTCTGCGGCCTTCACGGCCGGGGCAAGGATCACCTGGACGCATTTGCGAGAGTTCCGAACGTGGAGATCGCGGCGGTGTGCGATGTCGACGAATCGGTACTCAACAAGCGGCGCGAGGAAGTGAGCGGGCGGCCGCGCGCATTCAAGGATGTCCGCCAGTTGCTCGACGACCAGAGCATCGACGCCATTTCGATCGCGACACCCAATCATTGGCACGCGCTGATCGCCATCTGGGCGTGCCAGGCCGGCAAGGACGTCTACGTCGAGAAACCCTGCTCACACAACCTGCGGGAAGGCCGCCTGCTGGTCCGCGCCGCGGAGAGGTACGGGCGCATCGTGCAGCACGGCACGCAGAGCCGATCGGCTCGCGCGATGATCGAGGCGATCGGTCACATCCGGTCCGGCACGTTTGGCGACATCTATCTCTCGCGCGGCCTGTGCTTCAAGCGGCGGGACACGATCGGGCGGGCGTCGCCCGAGCCGGTTCCGGCCGGCGTGGACTATGACCTCTGGACCGGACCCGCACCGTTGAAGCCGTTCACCCGGAACCGGTTTCACTACAACTGGCATTGGAGCTGGGACACGGGCAACGGCGACCTTGGCAATCAGGGCGTGCACCAGGTGGACGCTGCGCGATGGGGGCTTGGCGTCACCTTCCCGACGCGCGTCTCCGCTATCGGCGGCCACTTCATGTTCGACGACGACCAGGAGACGCCGAACGTCCTCACCTGCGCCTTCGAATTCGACCAGCCCGATGGCCGTCGCAAGATGATGGAATTCGAGGTCCGCCATTGGATCACGAACAACGAAGCCGGCCTCGGGCGCGGACTGTTCAATCACCACAACTCGATCGGCAGCATCTTCTACGGCGCGAACGGATACCTTGCGGCTGGCAACGAAGACGCCTTCAGCTACGAGAGCTGGCTCGGTTCCGGCCAGACCGCCGGGCCTCGCGGAAAATCGGGCAGCGATCACTTCGCCAACTTCATCAACTGTGTCCGCAGCCGGAAGGTGGCGGAGCTGAACGCGCCGATCCAGGAAGGACATGTTTCCTGCGCGCTCGTCCACCTCGCGAACGCGTCCTATCGTCTCGGCAGAGCGCTGCGCTTCGATCCGGCGACGGAGCAAGTGGTGGGCGACGAGGAGGCCAATCGGCTCCTGTCCGAAGAGGAGCGGGGATATCGCGCGCCGTTCGTCGTTCCCGACGTAGCGTAGGTCAGAACTGGAGCGGAGCGCTCCGGCGTCACGGCTCGTTCAGCCCGCGTCCATCAAAAGCGAAGCGCCTTTCGGACGGCGCTCACGCCATCGTTGACCGCCCGCTCGAAACGCGACGGCGAGCTCGGGGACGAACCACCCCGCAGGCTGGCCTTGATCTCCAGCGTCTGCCGCGGCAGCAGCTGGACGCGGCGGACGTCGGCGGCATAGCGCGGGTGGCTGATCCGCACTACGTAGACGCCTTCCTTGAGCTCCTGTGCGGCGCGGCCGGTCGCGTCAGGCGTCAGCGTCGCGACGATCGCGTTGTCTGGAGTGAGGACCTCGATCGTCGCATCCGTGAGGCTGCGGCGAGAGCCGGCGGCCTCGACAACCGCGACGAGTTCGCCGGTGCTCGGCGGCCGGGCAAATTGCAGCAGCGGGAACGCGGCGCCGACGATCGACGCGATCCCGGCCAGCGTACCGATGATCGCCTGCATCCGGGTCAGCGACGGGATCCGGATGAAGCGCTTGCCCGCCGCCCGCGCCGTTTTCTGACGCGAAGGCGTTGGCAGCGTGCCGGCTTCGCGTCGCGACTGCGACCGAATCGTATTCATCACCGCGTGGCAGTTGTGCGAACGAGTGAACCGAGAGTTTCAACAATGGGACCAATATCTGCCCGGTCGTAACGTCACGCGATTGTGTCAGTTAGCTCGTGCGGGGCCCGGGCGCGGTCTGGCGGCATGTCGATTTCGCAATTGCAGGTTCAAGATTCGCAGTCACACGGCCGGACCGCCGGCCATCGTCTCGGTCGACACGCCGGCAGGCGACGCGCGGTAGACGATGAGGATTGGACCGACTCGAATGCGATCGGCGTCGCGCAGTGCGACGGGCCCGCTAATCAACTGGTCGCGAACGACCGTGCCGTTCTTGCTGCCGAGATCTTCGAGCAGCGCGTCACGATCACGAACCAAGATGCGGGCATGACGACGAGAGACGCCTGCGGCATCGAGCCAGATCGCCGACGCCGGGTCGCGACCAATCACATTCTCGCCGTCGCTCAACGCGATCCGTCGATCGCCGGCGACAATCCACCGGCGCATGCCGGACGTATCCGGCGTCACGTCTTCGAGCGGACCCGAGAACGCATAGCCGACGCGGTGGACGGTCCGTACGAACGGCGGCCGCGAGTCCTGGACGCTGAGCGCACGCCGCAGTTCCTTGACGAGCCCGACGAGCGTCGCGTCCGACACGAACGTGCCGGGCCACAGCCGATCGTGCATCTCCGCTTTGCGCATGACGCGCGGCGAGTGCTCGACGAGCAGCGCGAGCAGATCGAACGCCTTCGGCGTCAGGTGCACGTCGACACCCTGACGCGACAACCGCCGCTGATCCACATCCAAGGTGAACTCGCCGAAGTGGGCGATCATTTCGTCAGACCGGCGGTCCAGTTGAGGACGATGGTGAACGCAGAGGACGCCGGTGACGTCCCGGCCGCCTTGATCATCAGAAATCGTCCATCAGGTGCGACGTCATACGACTTGTTCGGGAACCTGGTGTGGACGTAGTGACTCTCGAACAACATCGTCGGCGGTTTGAACTCGAACCCGGACCTTGTATCGACGACCACCGACATCAGCTTGTTGATCTCGAGGTAGTAGAGCTCTCGGCCGTCCGAGGACCACTGCGGGTCCTTGCCGCCATTCGGGGACACGCGGATCGGAGAGGCCGCTTCAGGATATCGCTGCACCCAGATTTCCTCTGCTCCTGTCACGTTCGACGTGTACGCCAGCCAGCGGCTGTCAGGGGACAACGCGACACCGTCCTCTCCCTCCCACGACGAGGTCTGCACAACAGACTGTTGCGCCCCTTCTTCGTGAGCAGGCAGTTTGAGGATGTCCCACGCAGTCTTCGAATAACTATTGAGGACGACGACCATTTCGCGGCCATCCGCCGACCAGCCGTGCGGATGATAGTGACCCACTGGCGAGACACGCTCGGGCGCTCCGCCTTGCGTGTCGGCAGGAATGGACACCAGTCCCTGCGGGTGCGTGTTGCTCGCGTAGATGAGGCGCGAGCCATCACGGGTCCACAGCGGCAAATCGCCGTTGCCGTCGGAGGTCAGCTTGATCGGCGGCCTGCCCGAAAGGTCGTAGACCCAGAGGTTGCCGGCGACGAACAGCGCGAGGCGGTGGCCGTCGGGTGAGAGCCGCGGATTGGACGGGCGATCCAGCGGGGTCGGCACGAGCGCCGTCAGCTCGCGGCCGCTTCGATCGACCCAGACTGGAGTACCCGCGATGCGCTGCTGATGCCGATACGCCAACACGCTCGTCTCTGAGGCCGAGAAATACATTCCCCGGTTGATCGGGCCGCCACCCAAGCCGATCTGCTCAACCACCGGTACCGCTTCGCCTGCCAGCTCCAACCGGACGAGATCGAGCTGCTGCGCCATCAGCGTGCCGTCACTGACGAACAACAGATGCCCGCTGCGAGGATCGTCATGTGTCGGCACGAACTCCGGACCAGCTTCGGTGGCCACGAGCCGCACCGGCCGCTGTTCGTCCGGCTTGGCATCGATGGATCCGACGTAGATGCCGCGCGATTCAGGCGTAAGAGAAGCGCGGTAGTACACGAAATGGCGGCCGTCCGGCAGGAACCGTGGGACGGAATGCGCGAGCTCGTTCCGACCACGGTCTGTGGCGGTGAGCGGAACGACCGTCCCACCCGCCGCCGAGACTCGAACCAAACCGCGGGGAGTGCCGAGTGCGATCACGCCGTTCGAGCTCCACGCGCCTCCGCTGTATCTCTCGATGTCCGCGATGACTTGTCCGACGCCTGTGGATATTTCAATCTTCCGAAGCTTACTGTCAGTGTGGACCGCGATGAACTGGCTGTCCGGTGACCAGAACGGCGCGCCACCCATCTGCTCGGTGGCAATCAGCTGTCGCCATTCGCCGGAATCGAGCGAGTGGATCCACAGCACGCTGCGGCCAGGTGCGTCGGCGGTTATGGCGACGAAGGCCAGCATCCTGCCGTCAGGCGAGAGCGCGAAGGGACCGTCGAACTCGGTCGCATTTCCCGGCGGCAGGATCGCAAAGCGAACCGGATGAGCGGTTGACGGAACCTCGCGGAGACGCACGAGAAGCGCCGCCACTGCCACGATCAGGAGGAGTGTTGTCAGCCCGGGGAACAACCAGCGCGCGACCGCTCGTACCCGGGGGACGCTCGCTGCCTCAGGAGCGTCTTCGAGCAGCGCTATCGCGTCGCCGATGTCGCGCAGACGCCGCCGCGGGTCCACTTCAAGACAGCGTCGCAGCAGCGGCCGTACTCGTTCCGGGATCGGATCCCATGACGGTGCTTCGCCGAGGCCCGCGACCAGTGCGCGTGACGCCGTGCTGCGTTCGAACAGTCTGCGTCCGGCGAGCATCTCGTACACCACACAGCCGAACGCCCAGATGTCCGCGCGTTTGTCCACCTTCTCGCCCCGGGCCTGTTCCGGGCTCATGTACGGCGCGGTGCCGACGGCCACTCCAATCTGTGTCGCCGGTGCCGTGACGGTCGGTGCCCTGACGTCGTCGCCTTCAAGGGACGGGTCGAGCGCCTTTGCGAGGCCGAAGTCGAGCACTTTCACGGTCCCATCACGTCGCACTTTGATGTTCGCTGGTTTCAGGTCGCGGTGAACGACGCCGTGCTCATGAGCCGCGTCGAGAGCATCCGCAATCTGCCTGGCGATCCGGATCGCTTCGGCGACGGGGACAGGTCCCTGTGCAATGCGATCGGCGAGCGTGTCGCCGTCGACCCATTCGAGGACGAGCGCCTGACCGACGTCGGCCTCCTCGATTCCGTAGACAGCGGCAATGTTCGAATGATTCAGCGAGGCGAGCACGTGAGCCTCGCGCGTGAACCGCGCGAGGCGATGAGGATCGGCGGCGAAGCGCTCGGGCAGGACCTTGAGCGCGACGTCACGGTTCAGCTTCGAGTCGCGGGCTCGATAGACCTCGCCCATTCCGCCGACGCCCTCGAGAGCGCGGATTTCGTACGCGCCGAGATGCGTACCAGCACGTAATGGCATAAGCCCGTCGGATCGAATCGGTGCGACTGATTATAGAACCTGGGACAACGAGGCCGGCCGTGGTCGAAGGGAAAGGGTGCAGACCTGGATGGTCAATCGCAGACGGCAGGCTTCAATGGTTTGGCCTGGCATCGGCGCGGGAGGCGTCTACACGCACATAGAGATCAAAATCGTCGTTCACGTCCCGCGCATCGACCGGATGCCGGGACGAGAACGTTACGACCGAACCGGCGCGATCGATCGCGGGGCCGATGCTGGGCTCCATCCACGGGCGCCGCCCCCGACTGAGCCATTGGATCCCGCCTGACGCGCGATCGAACAAGAACACGTCCGAGACGAGATTGACATCACCCTGCGACGACGCGCAACCGCGGCCGCAGGTCAAGTCCGACGCGTCGGACTGAAAGCTCACCGCGCGACCGTCGCCGGAGATCGCCGGATACGTGCTGCGCCCGTTCGCGGATTCGCCCGACCGGCCGCGGCTGATGAGCACGGTCGTCCGTGCATCGCGGTCGTAGAGAAAGACGTCGGCGGCGTGATTCGAATCGCGGGGCGCCAGGTTCGAGGCGTCGGACGTGAACGCGACCCAACGTCCGTCACCGTTAAGAGATGGCTGATAGCTCGCGCCGTTCGGCTCGGCGCCGTGCATCCCGACGCTGACTCGTTCGGTGACGCCGCGCATCGTGTCACGCAGGTACACAGACCGCGTCAGCGGTGAGTCTGGAGCCGGCGCGGAATCCAGCGGAGCCGACGATACGAACGCAACGTAGCGGCCATCGTCGCTGATCGCCGGCGCAAAACTCGCGCCGACCTGCGACTGCCGTCCGGCCGAATCGACGCTCACGCGACTGATGGTGCCCGTCTCGCGCTCGAACCGGTACACATCCGAGCGGGACTGGTTGGCATCCGCCCCGGAGACCAGATTGGTCGCGAAGGACGTGAAGACGATCGTTCGACCGTCGGCGCTTATGCGCGGGTGCTCGCACGAGCCATTGGCCGCGAGCGCTCCGCCAATCACATCAGTCGTCTTTCGCCAGCGATCGCGAAGGGCGATGACGACAGACGGAAGGGTGGAGGCGCTGGAGAACGCCGAGGTCTCGTAGACCAGGAACCGGCCGTCGCCGCTGATGGAGGGAGACGAGCCGCCGGTTACCGGGAGACGCCCGTCAGCCGCCGATGTCTCGAGCGAGATGCTCCCGTTCTCCAGATCCAGAACGTAGATGTCGCCTGCTTCAATGGTGACCCCGGCGCTGGACCGCGCGAAGGATACGAACGCGACGTACCGACCGTCGGCGCTGACGGAGGCAGAGGGTCCATCGATCCTCCGCTGGATCACATTGGCCTGGCGGATGGTCAAGAGCCGGGCGGCGCCCGGAACCACCGGAGCGTCGGCCAGCGCGAGACACCCGAGGAGGAGCACCACCCACGTCGAGCCGAGCCGAGAAGTGTGGCCGCGCTTCCGCATGTTACTGGCCGTCGCGACGGCGGCCGTCGCGGACTTCGCGGGCGACCTGACGGCCCGCTGCAAGCGCGCGCTTCGTCTCGAACCGCTCGCCCTCTTGCACGCTCTCTTGCACGGCGTACACGCCCGTGGACGCACGGCGCGCCATTGACGGAAGATCGACGCCGTCGAGCTGCTCGAGGATGTGCTCGAATTCGTGTGCGAGCAGCTCCAGCGGATCGCCCCGGGATCCGATGGCCACGTCCGCCTGCACGCTCCCGTCAGCCTTGAAGGCAAGCCTGGTAAGCGTGTGATCGAAACGCGCGCGCGGCGGGATCGCCGGCGCGATCCTGACGTGAAGATCCGGCGCGGCAGCGATGCGCGCACACTGTTTCCTGAACGTCAGCGACCGCCGCAGCATCAGGTCCAGTTGCGTCTCGTACCCGAAGGTCGCCACGTTGTGCGGAAGAGTGGCCCCGAGATTCTCCGGCACGGTGGCTTCGTCATCGACGTACTCGTGCGCGACCGGCGCGCGGGTCGCGACGCTGGCGGTCGAGCGTGCGTGCTGGGTCTGTTCGGCGGCCGCCGCTGTGATGATCGAGACGAGACAGAGCGCCGGCGCGGTCAGGTATCTCACGGATTGTCGTGGCGAGGTGCAAAGGACCTGCTTGGTGCTGCCTCCAACAGTGGACGCGAATCCCAACGGACGAACGCGGCTCTCCATGGCCTCTCTCCTCCACCGCGCATCGTGCAACGCGGGACGATGGAAAGTCGGGGGCGCAGGCGGGGAACATCAGGGGAAATTCGAGGGCGCCGCTGGACCGAAGGCGGACGCGCCGCCAGGACGAGGCGATTTCGCGCTCGCCAGCGGCCTTGGGCCGGATAATGCAAAAAGCTGACGGGACGGTTTGGGTTGTTCCGTTGGGACAGGATCTGGCTCAGTTGACTGAATGGTCGCCAACTCCTAAGGCCGGCGCCAACCGGCCACGGGTCAAGAACAAGCCGTCAGCTTGCGATCACGCGACGTCGATTCTGATCGTCGCCCGCGTGCGTCGGCTCATTTTCGCGACGACATTGCCGATTAACTTCAGGAAATACTTTCGATCGAGCAGCCTGTGGGCGGCGCGCTCCTCCTCGCCCGCGATGATCGACGCCGTCGCGTCGACCCACGGACCCTTGACGTCACCGCGCATACTGCAGACTGCGACGCGCACTCGCGGGTGGTTGCGAATGCGCTTGACCTTCCACGAGTTGCCATCGGTGTAGACATACAACACGTTCCCGTCCAGTACGAACCAGACCGGCGTTTTCACGCCCTGACCGTTCTTCTTGAAGGTTTCGAGCGACATGTACTGCTGGCCGACGAACTGTGCGAGCCTCGGATCAGCCACGCCGACTATCCATCGCGTCCACCCGGCGCGCTTCGTGATACCCTGCCGAGCGGACCTGCGGCGGGAGTCTTGTCGAGCGCGGACTGTTTGTCGCTGCGCCGCATCATACCGAAGTCCGGGCGCGTTCACCTCGTCGTCAACGGGAATTCGACGTGATCGCACGATGGGTCGCCGTGTTCGGATTCGCGGCCGTCTGCTCCGCCACCGTGGGCTGCAGCGGGACGCCCGCCGGACCGGCGGCGATGCCGCTGCCGCTCGGCCACTGGACCGGCGAAGGCTGCCTGTCCGTGGCCCAGAGCGGCTGCGATCTGGTTGTCGGCTGCGGCCACGGGCAATTTCCGCGGCCGCTGCTCGGAACCGACGGCGCCTTCGTCGCCGACGGGACGTATCGGATCGAGGCAGGCCCCGTCAGTATCAGTCCGCCACCGCCCGCCCGTTTTTCCGGCGTCGTCAGCGGCCGCACGCTGACGGTTACGGTCGTACCCGCAGACGGGTCGTCGCCGCCCGCGTCGTACAGGCTGCAACTGACGAGCAACTCGGGCACGTGCATCGTCCCGTGCGTGTGACGCCGTCGTGCCCGATGCCCGGGCACGTAGCCGTCAGGTCGCGCCGCCACGCTGCTATGCACGAAGCGGTCGCGCTGTTGATCCGCGAGAAACCGCAGAACACGCCGAGGCCGCGGAAACTGCGGTCTTCTCGATGACGTCACGCGCGGTCTTTCATCGTCCGTTCATGTTCGCGTCGCTATACTCGCGGCCGACCGCCGTGACCGACTGGCGACAACGACCGAGGCCAAATGCCGCGTGCGATCGGTGTCACGCCGCCGGAAGCCTGTTTCAACTCGATCGCCACTGCTCCTGCGGAGGAACGTTCATCCTCGCACTGAACGCGGACGTGTGGCTGGCGTGCCGATGGTGCCAGGCGACTGGCCGCGACGGAACCGAAGGCCCCTGCGCACCGTGCGACGGTGCAGGCTGGATTTACGTCGGCCGCCGCTGAACCGCACGGTCCGCGTTTCACTACGCGTCGTCGCCGGCCTCGGTTGGCTGCGCGTGCTGGCTCCAGTACTTGCGAATCGACGCGCGTGGATCGTTTTCCACGCGCGTGTTCGCGTCGAAAATCATCGTCGCGCGCTCGTTCGTGTCGTAGGCCGGCCAGTGCGGGATCTGATCGTTGTCCGGGTTCCCCGTCTTTGCGAACGCCACGAAGGTCGACGCCAGCCGCCCGGCCATGAGGCGGCCCGTCTTGTCGCCGGTTCCGCAGATCCCGTTGCGATAGAGGTTGAACGAGGCGTCGACGTCGTGGCCGTGCACGGCGCCGAGCTTGCCGTCGAACGCCGGCGTCGGCCACTCCCAGATGTACATCCACGCGCCGGCGCCGCCCTGAGCGGCCTTCCGCTCGGCCTGCGTGATCGCGCGCGAGCGACCCTGCGTGTCGGTGAACACCTGCGCCTGCACGAGGTACGGCGTCTTGCCGTTCGTAATCGGACGGTACAGCTCGAGAATCTCGGCCGCCTTTCCCTTGTAGCGCTCGTTCAACAGCGCGGTGAGGCCGCTCGCGGTGAGGTCCCAGTTGGTCAGACGCAACGCCGCGTCCTCGAGCGTCGTCGAGATGATGATCGGCACGTCGCGGGATTCAGGCGGCGCCCCGGGATCGAATGGATGATGAGGCAGGTAGCGCCCCTCCATCACTGGCGTGAACGGGGCGCCGGTCGCCTCAATCTGCGCCTGCAGCAGCTGCTCCCAGGGCAGGCGTTGAATGTCGGCGACGCGGTTGCGCGCGAGGCCGAGCCTGTTCAGCAGCAGCTCCGCCGACTTCGCCGCAGCTTCTTCGTCGATCAGGCGGAGCGTCGATCCGCTCTGGACCACCGCGCGATGAAACAACCCCTTCGCCGCGGGCGCGCCGAGCAGCGTCGACGTCTTCGAGCCGCCGCCAGACTGGCCGAAGATCATCACGCGCGACGGATCGCCGCCGAAGGCGGCGATGTTGTCGCGCACCCATTCGAGCGACGCGACCATGTCCATCACGCCGCACACACCGGCATGCTTGAACTCCTCGGGCGCGCCGACCGCGGCGAGGTGCGTGTAGCCAAAGCTGGCGAGCCGATGGTTGACGGTCACGACGACCACGTCGCCGAGAAGTGCGAGTTGCCCGCCGTCGTACATCGGGCCGTTGCCCGATCCGGTCGCCCATCCGCCGCCGTGGAACGAGACGAGTACCGCCCGCCGGGCGTTGTCGTTCACGCCCGGCGTCCAGACGTTCAGCGACAGACAGTCTTCGCTCATGCCGCCGGTGCCGATGTGTTTGTCCCACTGAATCAGCTGCGAGTAGTCCGAGCGGAAGCCCGACGCAGTCTGCGGTGAAATCGGCCCGTAGCCGATGCAGTTGCGCGCGCCGGTCCACGGCGCCGGCTTGCGCGGCGGCATGAAACGGTTCCGGCCCCCGGTGTCGGCGCCGTACGGGATGCCGCGGAAGATTTTGATCCCGGTGTTCGCGATGCCCCGCACCACGCCGGTGGACGTCTCGACGTCGAAGAACAGCGGACCATTCAGGCGTGCCGTCGGCTGGGCCTTTGCGGCGTCGCGCGACGCCGCCGGTTTCGTCTGCGACTCCGCAGTCGGTACCGCGCTCGCCGCAGCGGCCACGACACCTGCGACCCCGGCCTTGATCACCTGACGACGGGATGCGCGAAACGACTGTGCGTCTGTACGGCGCGCGATGGCCATCGGGATCCTCCGTTTCTGGTGCGGCGGTTGTACTCGAACGAACCCGATCGGTCAAATGCGACGCGGGTTCGCGCCTTCCGTGCCCGCAGGCGTCGGATCTTCACGGTTTGCGAACGGCGTCGTCTGCGATCCGCGAGCGGAACACGAGATGCAGATGAATCTCAGTGTGGTCATCGGCAAGGTCGTCTATTTGCGGACCAGAAATGCTCGAGGTCGACCGCTTCGGTCGCCGCGTCGCAGCCCGCGGCCCGCGATACGTCGAGCTGCGAAAGGAGTAGTTGAGCAGGCCCCATGCGTATTGGAATCGTCGGACCCCCGTTCATTGCAATCCCCCCTGCCCGATACGGCGGCACCGAGCTCTTCATCGCCAACCTGGCGCGTGGCCTTCATGCGCGCGGCCACGACGTCACGGTCTACGGGAATGGCGACTCCCGATTACCGTGCCGAGTGAAATCGCGCTATCCGCATACCGACTGGCCGGTGGATCGTCCGGTACGGGCCGACTTGAAAAACATTGATCACACCGCATGGGCCATTCACGACGCGGCGGCATCGGTCGACGTCATTCACCTCAACGACGTGGTTGGAGCGCCCTTCACGCGGTTCGTCGATCAACCGGTCGTGCTGACGATTCACCATCCACACGAGCAGGCGCTCTCTGAACAATACGTGCGCTATCCCGAGCTCCAGTACGTCGCCGTCGGCAAATGGCTGGCCGCGCGCGAGCCGATGTCGCGAACCCGCGTCGTTCATCACGGCATCCCGCTCGACGACTACCTCGTCTCGTCGGCCAAGGCGGATTACGTCGCGTTTCTGGGTCGCATGGCGCCGTGCAAGGGACCGCACCTGGCCGTCGAGGTCGCTCTCCGGGCGGGCATCCGGCTCAAGCTCGCCGGCGAGATCCAGCCGATCTTCCGCGACTACTGGGACACGCGCATCGCGCCGTTCATCGACGGCCGCCAGATCGAGTACGTCGGAGAGGTGAACCTCGCCCAGAAGAACGCGCTGCTGTCGCGCGCCAGGGCTCTGCTCTTTCCCATCCAGTGGGAAGAGCCGTTCGGCCTGGTGATGATCGAGTCGATGGCCTGCGGGACGCCGGTGCTCGCGTTCGCCGGCGGCGCGGTCGAGGAGGTGGTCCGCAACGGTATCAACGGCTGGATTTGCAGCGACGTGGCCGACATGGCGGCACGCGCCACCGGACGGCTTCCGGAGAGCGCCGTTTGCCGCGATTTCGTCGCCCGGCATTTCTCCATCGAGTCGATGATCGATGGTTATCTGGCGATCTATGACGAGATCGGCTCCGCCCGGACCGGCGTCGCCCGGAACTTGAGGACCCATGGAAGACGTGATCCAGGTACACGACCAGTTCTACATTCTGGCGACGGCGTCGAAGGCGACCGAGCGAGTTGCGGTCCTTCAGCATGACGACACCTTTGCAGTCTTCGATCTCTACGGTGATGTCGGAGCCTTCGGAACCAGCGAACAGGGGTTGTATCAGGAAGGCACGCGGCACCTGTCGCGGTTTCGCCTCCGCATCAACGGCAAGCGGCCGCTGCTGCTCAGCGCGCGGGCCAAGGACGACAACCAGCGGTTCAGCGCCGACCTGACGAACCCCGACATGCCCTTTGGCGATGCCGGGCATGCGCTGCTGCGCGACCTCGTCCACATCTTCCGAACGCGCTTCCTCTGGAACGGCACCTGGCACGAGCGGATCCGCCTCTGGAACTACCACACGGTCCATGTCCCGGTGTCCCTCGAGTTCGACATCGATGCGGACTTCGCGGATATCTTCGAGGTTCGCGGGACCCGCCGCGAGCGGCGCGGCACGCGTCTCGAGCCGACGCTGACCGAGCGCGACATCCGTCTCCGCTACCGCGGACTCGACGACGAAGAACGGTGGACGGCGATCGGGTGGAGCGAACGTCCGCAGTTGATGACGCCGGCCAGCGCGCGGTTCGCCTACGACCTGCTGCCGCGTACACCGGCGTCGTTGTCCATCGCCATTCGCTGCGGACGAGAGCATCGACCGGTGCCGGCGATGGCGTTCGCAGCGGCGCAGTCGCAATCCACCGCGGCCGGCGATGCAACCCGCGACCAGTATGCGGTCGTCGACAGCTCGAGTGAGCGGTTCAACCTGTGGATCCGGCGAGCCGCCACCGACCTGCGCATGCTGGTCGCGACCACACCGTACGGCGCCTACCCGTACGCCGGCGTGCCCTGGTTCAGCACGCCGTTCGGCCGCGACGGCATCATCACGGCGCTGCAAACGCTCTGGGTCAATCCGCGGATTGCACGAGGCGTGCTCGAGTATCTGGCCGTGACGCAGGCCGATGCCGTCGACGAGCAGCAGGATGCCGAACCCGGAAAGATCCTGCACGAGACGCGATCCAGCGAGATGGCGAGACTCGGCGAAGTGCCGTTTGGCCGCTACTACGGCAGCGTCGACGCCACGCCGCTCTTCGTGATCCTCGCGGGCGCGTACTTCGACTGGACCGGCGATCCCGTGTTTCTCTCGACGATCTGGCCGCACGTCGAGCGGGCGCTGGCCTGGATCGATCGATACGGCGACCGCGACGGCGACGGGTTCGTCGAGTACGCGCGGCAGTCTTCGTCGGGTCTGGTGCACCAGGGATGGAAGGACTCGAAGGACGCCATTTTCCATGCGGACGGCACGCTGGCCGATGCGCCGATCGCGCTGTGCGAGGTCCAGGCCTACGTCTACGACGCACGCCAGCGCGCAGCGTGCATGGCCTCGACCCTGGGCGATGAGGCGCGAGCGCGCCGGCTGCGGGATCAGGCGCAGCGGCTTCGCACGCTGTTCGAAGAGCGATTCTGGTGCGAGAACGAGTCGACCTACGCGCTGGCGCTCGACGGCAGCAAGCGGCCCTGCCGCGTTCGCACCTCGAACGGCGGTCACTGCCTGTTCGGCGGCATCGCTTCGCCCGACCGCGCACGCCGTGTGGCAGAGACGCTGGTCGATGCACCGATGTTTTCGGGATGGGGCGTTCGGACGGTCTCGTCGGCCGAGCACCGCTACAACCCGATGTCGTACCACAATGGCTCGGTCTGGCCGCACGACAACGGCATCATTGCGGCCGGCTTCGCGCGCTACGGATTCGACGATCTGATCCCTCGACCGTTCGACGCGCTGTTCGACGCGAGCACGACCGTCGAAAGCTACCGGCTGCCGGAACTCTTCTGCGGTTTCCACCGCCGGGCCGGGGAAGGCCCAACGCTCTACCCCGTCGCATGCTCCCCTCAAGCGTGGTCGTCAGGGGTGGTGTTCCACCTGCTGCAGTCGTGCCTGAGGTTGTCCGTCGACGCGGCTGCGAGACGGCTGTCGATCGAACGGCCGATTCTGCCGCCGTTCCTGACCTACCTGCGGCTGCTCAACCTGGAGCTTCCGTTCGGCACCATTGATCTGTTGTTCGAGCAGCACGCGCTCGACGTCGCGGTCACCGTGCTTCGCCAGGGCGGCGACTTCGAAGTGCGCGTGCTGAAGTCCGGAGGCGTTGCGGAACAAAACCAGTGACGACACGGAGCACGACTCATGCTGGACCTGACATCGTTTCATAGGTTTTTCGTCGTCGCGGCGATCGTGCTGTTGGCAATCACCGGCCTGTGGGGCCTGGTCAACGCCCGCACGCTGCTCGGCGCGATCTCACTCGGCGTCGCCGCGGGGCTCGTCATCTACGCCGCGTACTTCGCGCGAAGGCTCGAGCGTATGTGACGCGCGAAACGGCTGGGACGCCGATTCCGGAATCGGCAGGGCGCCGGGTGCCGACGAAGCCAGGTAGGCTGCCTGTCTGTTTGGCGCGCGCGGGTCGTCTTCGCGACGACCGGATCGGGTGATCCGACGCCGATCTCTGCCGGAGCGCTGCTCAACGGTATTGCTCATTCCTACTGTTCAGACGCAAATGGCGACGGCGGGTGACGTCGGGCCGACTCAAATACCCGTGAAGTGGGCACCGGTACGCCGGCAACGCGGCCTGATCACGATCAAAACGGTTCGCGCCCACGAAGTTCTTCCAAACCGCACGCCATTTCGACCTGCCTTATGCGGTCGTCTGCGGGAACGGCACATCGTGTGAATTGTCGTCGCTGATTCAGGCAGGAACCAAATATGGCGGAGTTTCGACTCTCGAGTCCCGCGTTTGCCGAGGGCGGCGACATACCTCGACAGCACACCTGCGATGGAGGCGGCATCCCCCCGCACCTCGTCTGGAGTGGCGCGCCCGAAGGGACGCGCTCGTTCGTCCTGATTGCCGAGGATCCGGACGCGCCCCACGGAACATTCACGCATTGGCTGGTCTTCGACATCCCGGGTGACTGCACCGATCTGCCGTCGGGAACCCGGGCAGATGCCGTCGGGCTGTCGGGACGCAACGATTCCGGCGAGCTCGGCTACGTTGGACCGTGTCCTCCGTCCGGCAGGCACCGATACATATTTCGTCTGGCGGCAGTCGATGTCGAGACGCTGGGTCTCATCGCAGGAGTGACGCGCGAGCGAATCGAGAAAGCAATCTCCGGCCACACCCTGGGAACCGCAGGCCTGACCGGACGCTACGGCCGCTGATCGGAGTCCGACAGCGGCCGAACCGCCGGATGCGCGCCTTACCGGCATGATGAGTCGATCGTCTTGATCGATTGCAGACCGAGGTACGGGATCAGAGTGGAATCGCCTCTCGTTTCGACTCTGGATTCCGCCGTCTGGCCTGCCGTCCCTTCTACCTTCCGCTCCGTCTTGACCTTCGCATCACCCTGATCGGACGCGTGGCCTTTTACCCGTACCCGCTGATCGACGTACTTCGCGAGGTTGTCGTCTGTCACCACGGCATACTTCAAACGACCGACATCGTCAGTAAGAACGTAGTCCGTGTTCCCCGAGCTCCGCTCGAGGCAGCCGGTCAGCGTCACTTCCTTGCCGCCCTTGATCTCGATCTTTGTCTTTTCCTTTCGCTCACTCGTTCCTGACTGCGGTGACGCCGTTCCGACGAGGCCGGGACCCGATATGGCTAAGACGCCGACGATTGCGGCGAACCTCATGGTCACCTCCACTCTTTCCACACCCTGGAGATGCGAGGGCCGTGCCCGGATTCGTCGTCTGGACGAGCTATCCCGTTGAGATGCCGTTGGCCGCACCGCGCTCGGCTGTGGCTTTCGCGCTAGGTCCCCTGAACGAACGCGGCGAGCGCAGCCTGCCCGAGACTGATGCCGCCATCGTTTGGGGGTACCGCACGGTTCGTCCAGAGCTCGAATCTCGCCGCCAGTGCGTCGCGAAGATCCGTCTTCAACACATCGTTCTGCATGGCGCCGCCCGACAGCACGATCGTACGAACACTCGCTTCGTCTGCGATCGAGCGGCTGGCTGCCGCCATGGCGCCGGCGAACGCACGATGGAATGCGCGCGCGATCACCGCCGTCGAGCCGCCGCGACGGCGCGCGTCGATTACGGCGGCGAGAATCTCGCGCCAGTCGATCTCATTGCCGACAACGCGGTACGGCAGCGTGGCGGAGTCGGCAGCCGCGCGCCTGATGCTCGAGCCACCTCCATGATGCGGTAGTGCCGCGACGGATCCGCGAGGCGGACGATCTCGTCTGCCGCCTGTCTGATCAAGCGCGGGTCGCGAAATTCGTCGACGTACTTCACGACGATCGTCGCCGAGGAAAATGTTGCCGATGCCCGCCACCAGAATCCTTGCGGGCCGAAGTCCGGAGGCCACGTGCCGGCCGGCGCGGCGGCGCGGGAAGGACGTGGGCACGCTGCACCGAAGCGCGAAAGGCACAGGTACGCGCATCACATCGCTCGCATGCGGCGGTAGCGCACGATTTCCGGCCACGAGTTCACGATCACACACGCGACCACCGCGCCGGCGGCGAACGCAATCCACATCGGCTTCATAGGCGCTCCTGCTGGCAATCGACCGGCTCGATCTCGGACGGATCGAAGTAGAAGAATCGGCCGTACGATTCGTGGAGTGACGCCGCCGGATCCGCGTCGACCGTCACCGCCACGTAGACACGTCCGTCGACATCACGGTAGACGCCGGCAACGGTCGCCCGCTGATCGAGGAGGAACATGTCCATCGCGTCGGCGCGCCGTTTGGGCCGCAGTCGAACATGCGAACCCTTCGCGACGCGGCATTCGTCGACGATCACGAACGCTTCGTCCGCCGGCGCGGTGTCCGCCGGATTGAAGAAGTCGGCGCTTCGCAGCGTCCCGTGCAGCGCCGCGAGCGCGTCGGGCGTCAAGCCGTCTGCACGATCGAGGATCTGCCGCGCGCGCGGGTCGGTGGCATGCGCGTCCTGCTTCTCTTCGTCGGTCATCGTGAGAATCCGTAGCGTGAGAATTTCGTCGATCTCCGCCGCGTCGCACAGATCGCCACGGCTCTCGGGGGCCACCGCCGGAAAGTCGTAGAGCACGATCGGCGACGACAGCATGAGGGTGGGCTGTGAGCGATCGCCGATGAGGACGGGCCAGGTGTGGCGGTTCTCGCACGCCGCAACGACGTCGGCCGCACCTGCTGGCGGGTCGAGCAGCGACACGAACGTTCCGCGCTCGACCGCCAGGAGGAGGTGCGCGGCGACCAGCGATCGCGCGAGTATCGCGTCACGGTCGGCACTGAACTCAGGCCGCCAGGGCCGTGGTTTTCGATCCGCAGTCGCACCTTGATGAAAGCGTCTGTCCTGACGGCTTCGATCGCAAGGCACGCATCACAGCCGATCTCGAGCGTCTCGCGCCGGGTGATCGGGATTGCGTCCAAGGCGATCGGTGGGAGGTCGCAGACGTGCGGGACGCCCTCCAGCCAGCCCGTCGGCGTGGGCCGCGGACGGAGACATCGGACGCGCACGAACAGTTGAGGGCGGGAACGACCGGCAACCGCCGGCGCTGTCCGGTTCGCGTGGATCAGGCATTCGGTCTGCGTGAACCACGGCTCGCCGTCGCAGCCCGGCTGCCGGGGCGCGACGACACCAAACTGCCAGCGACAGTGATTCTTGGCGGCTGATGCGCGGTACGGATACAGGACGTAGCCTTCGTACAACACCGCGTCCGCGACCGGTTCGGCGGCAGCGAACCTCATGCGGGCTCCCCGGCGGCCGCGGCTTCGAGCAGCAACGCGATCGCTTCGTCCCAGCTCACCACCGCTTGCCGTCCGCGGAACGCCTGCAGGCGGTCGATCGTTTCGCGGCTGAGGCGCAGCCATCCGCCGCCCGGGAAGAACTGATCCATCGCCGACGTCCAGAGGTGCGCCGGCATGCGGAACGACGCCTCCAGATCCCAGGGGACCGGCTCGACGCGCAATCCGGCGTCACCAGCGTTGAACATCGTCCCGCTGAAGAGGAACACCAGCGGCACCTCGCCATCGCGAATCGCATGAAAGTATTTCGCCGAGGCGACCTCGAGGTCGTAGGTGCACGGTACGTGCAGGTCGATCTCGATCTGGCCGGTGAAGGTCGGAACGACGAGCGACGACTGGCTCCAGGTGACGCCACGCAGCGTGCGGTCCCACTGTGATCGGTGGCCGAACAATTCGTAGAGCCTGGCCCGCTCCTCTGTCGTGTAGTGCCGGCTGCGCGGCTCGATCCGCGTGTGACAGCG
>DATFXR010000606.1:0-2075 GCA_035315685.1 Vicinamibacterales bacterium
CGCAGATGTCGCTCGAGCTGGTGCATCGGCTGGCGACGAGCGACGCGCCAGACGTGAAGAAGATCCTCGACAACGTGATCTTCGTCCTCGTGCCGAGCCTCAACCCCGACGGCCAGATTCTCGTCACCGACTGGTTCAACAGGAACGTCGGGACGGAGTACGCGCCGAGCCCGATTCCCTACCTCTATCACCCGTACGTCGGCCACGACAACAACCGCGACATGTACATGTTCACGCAGAAGGAGAGCCAGTACACGGCGCGGCTGCTGTGGCACGACTGGTTCCCTGCGGTGTGGCTCGACGAGCACCAGATGGGCAGCAACGGCGCGCGGATCTTCGTCATGCCGGCGACTGATCCCATCAACCTGAACGTGCACCAGCTCATCTACCGGTGGAACGGCATCCTCGGGCAGTCGCAGGCCGCCGCGCTCGAAGCCGCCGGCAAGGAAGGGATCATCTACAACTCCACTTATACGAACTTCTGGGAAGGTGCGATGGCGTGGAGCGGGTGGTGGCACAACCAGATCGGGCTGCTCACCGAGGTCGCGAGCGCGCGCGTCGCAGCGCCGATGGAGCAGCAGCGCGCAGTCCCCGGCCGCACGCCCGCTGCTGGTGGACGGGGCGCTGACGGTGGACGCGGCGCTGAAGGCCCTTCGACAGGCTCAGGGCGAGCGGGTGGCGGCGGACCGCAGTTCAGTGACGCGCCGCTGCCGGCGCCGACCGACATCACGCCGCGCACCGAGTATCCGCGTCCCTGGATGGGTGGCCGCTGGACGCTGCGCGACATCGTCGACTACGAGTTGACCGCGACGATGGCGCTGCTCGAGACCGGCGCCGATCGACGCGAGACCATTCTGCGGCAGATTTACGAAGTGAACCGCCAGACAGTCGAAGACGGCAAGAAGGCCAACCCGTCGGCGATTGTCATCGCGCCGGACGCGCAGCACGATCCGCGCGAGGCCACGCATCTCGTGGACAAGCTGCAGATGGCCGGCGTCGAGGTCTACCGCGCTGACAACCCGTTCGATGCCGACGGCAAAACCTACGCGGCCGGCACCTTCGTGATCCCGATGACGCAGATCTTCGCTCGCTACGCGAAGGACATGCTCGAGAAGCAGACGTATCCGGAAGTCCGCCGCGGGCCGAATGCCCAGCCTGAGCCGCCGTACGACGTGACCGCGTGGTCGCTCGGGATGCTGCTCGGCGTCGAAACGTCATTCGTGAAGGGCGCGATTCCGAACCTGAAGTTGACGAAAGTGGACGGCGCGCCCGTGATCGCGGGCGACGTGAACGGGAGCGGCACGCGATTCACGTTCGACTATGCGGGCCCCGATTCCGCGATCGCGATCAATCGTCTGCTGAAAGACGGCGCCCGTGTCGCCTTCGACGGTCCGTCGCGCGTCGTCGTCTCCGGCGCGCAGCGCGGCAAGGTCGACCAGCTCGCGCGCGACCTCGGCGTGAAAGTGCAGGCGAACCCGGAACCCAGAACCCAGAACCGAGAACCACGAACCAAGAACCCGGAACCTCGAACCCAGAACCAGAACCAGAACCCTGAACCGAGAACGCTGAACGCTGAATCCATTTCGTTGCGCGCCCCCCGCATCGCGATGTATCAGCCGTGGACCGGCGGCAACATGGACGAAGGGTGGACGCGCTGGGTGCTCGAGCAGTACGAGTTCAACCTCACGTCGATTCACAACGCGGACCTGCATGCCGGAAAGCTGCGGCCGAAGTT
This sequence comes from Vicinamibacterales bacterium, assembly GCA_035315685.1. Lineage (GTDB taxonomy): Bacteria > Acidobacteriota > Vicinamibacteria > Vicinamibacterales > CAVVIG01 > QHWK01. The sequence goes on from DATFXR010000606.1 coordinate 1,736, forward strand.
CGACGCGATCATCCTCGCCGACCAGGATGCACGCAGCATCGTGGACGGCTACGAGGCGAACACCATCCGGCCGGAGTATCGCGGCGGCATTGGCGAGGTCGGCGTCGAGCGCCTGAAGGAGTTCATCGCCGACGGCGGCACGCTGGTGACGATGGGCAACGCATGCGATCTGGCGATCGAGCGGCTGCCGATTCCAGTGCGGAATCTGAAGAAGGGGCTGACGCGCGATCAGCATTTCGCGCCGGGGACGATTCTCAAGATCGAAGTGGACACGCAGCATCCGCTCGGCTATGCGATGGCGGCGTCCACCTACGGCTTCTACATCAACAGCCCGTTCTTC
>DATFXR010000607.1:0-4650 GCA_035315685.1 Vicinamibacterales bacterium
ATCCTGGCGCTCGGCCGCCACGGCGATTACTTTGCGTTTCTCGGAGTTCCGCGGAAACTGAACCTCGATCCGGCGGAGCTCGAGCGCCGCTTCCGCGACCTGAGCCGGCAGTTCCATCCGGACTATTTCTACAACGCTGCGCCTTCGGAGCGCCGCGCCAGTCTCGAGCGATCGTCGTACCTGAACGACGCCTATCGCACGCTGAAGAACCCGGTGACGCGGGTCGAATACCTGCTCGACGCAGAAGGCCTTGGCATGCGGTCGCCGCAGGAGGCGTCCAAAGCGGTTCCGCCGGCGCTGCTCGAAGAGGTGTTCGCGCTCAACGAGGAGCTCGACGAGATCCGCGAGCAGCGGTCCTCGGGCGCGCCGGCCGAACAGTGGCAGCAGCGGCTCGAGCGTGCACGCGCGCCAATCGAGGCCAAGCGCGCCGATCACGAAGCGCAGCTGCGCGATCTGTCGGAACGCTGGGATGCGCTTCCCGACAGTGCGTCACCGGCGGAGCAGCGCGACGTGCTGCAGGCGCTGCGCGAGCGCATCCTCGAACGCAACTACATCAACAACCTGCTCAGTGGAATTGAACGTGAGCTGAACGCGTGACAAGGGCACAAAGGGCAACAGCGGACGCACAGGCGCAGGGGACATGAAGGCGGCATGAGTCACGTAGTTGGAATCGATCTCGGCACGACCAATTCGCTCGTCGCCTATGTGAACGAAGGCGTTCCCGTGGTGATCCGCGACGCGGATGGCGACGCGCTGGTCCCGTCGGTGGTCTCGCTCGGAGACGACGGCACCAGCTATGTCGGCCGCGAGGCGCAGCGTCGCCTCCTGACCCATGCGACGCGCACCGCGTACTCGATCAAGCGGTTCATGGGCAAAGGCCGTGAAGACGTGCGCCACGAGGCGGAGCACTTTCCCTTCCGCGTCAGCGGCGCGGCGGGAGAAGTCGTTCGCATCGGGCTCGGCGACAAGGAATACACGCCGCCGGAGATCTCCGCGCTCGTGCTGCGGGAGTTGAAGCATCGCGCCGAAGCGTTCTTCGCCGCGCAAGGAGAAGCGGACAACGAGGTCGATCGCGCGGTGATCACCGTGCCGGCCTATTTCAACGACGCGCAGCGAACCGCCACGCGCGACGCGGGACGGATTGCCGGCCTCGAGGTGCTTCGCATCATCAACGAGCCGACCGCCGCCTCGCTCGCCTACGGCCTCGACAAGCGCCACACCGGTCTGATTGCCGTCTACGATCTCGGCGGCGGTACGTTCGACATCTCGATCCTGCGGGTCGAGGACGGAGTCTTCCAGGTGCTCTCGACCAACGGCGACACGCATCTCGGCGGCGACGACATCGACGTCCTGCTGATCGACAAGGTACTCGCGGAAACCGCCGCGGGCTTGGGCCGGACCGAATCTGATGATCCGACTGCCGTAGAGTCCGGCTTTAGCCGGACCGAACCTGGTCGCCATACTCCTGAACAACTCCAGGCGATCCGCCAGGCCGCGATTCAGGCGAAATGGGATCTGTCCGACCGCGACGAGACGACGCTGAACGGCGCGCGCTTCACCCGCGCCGCGTTCGAGACGCTGATCGCGCCAATCGTCGAGCGGACGCTCGGTCCGGTCCGTCAGGCGCTTGCCGATGCGGGACTCGAGCCGTCGCAGATCGACGAAGTCGTGCTGGTCGGCGGTTCGACGCGCATTCCGCTGGTCCGCCGCAAGGTCGAAGAGTTGTTCAACAGGAAGCCGCACAGCGAGCTGAACCCGGACGAGGTGGTCGCACTCGGCGCTGCGGTGCAGGCCGGCATTCTCGTCACCGGCAACCGCGAGATGCTGCTGCTCGACGTGACGCCGCTGTCGCTCGGCATCGAGACGATGGGCGGCGTCGTGTCGAAGATCATCATGCGCAACTCGACGATTCCGGCGTCGGGGAGCGAGATGTTCACGACCGCCGTCGACAGCCAGACCTCCGTCGACATTCACGTGCTGCAGGGTGAACGCGAGCTCGTCGCGGACAACCGGTCGCTGGCGCGCTTCAAGCTGCGTGGTATTCCGGCGATGCCCGCCGGAATGGCGCGCGTTCAGGTGCAGTTCCAGATCGACGCGAACGGGATTCTGTCCGTCACCGCGCGCGAGCTGCGTACCGATGTCGAACAGACGATCGAGGTGAAGCCGTCGTACGGCCTCACCGACGAGGAGGTCGAGCGCATGCTGCTCGACTCGTTCGAGCACGCCGAGGCCGACTTCGAGGCGCGCCTGCTCATCGAGGCGCGCAACGAAGCGGACAGCGTCATCCAGGCGACGGAGAAGTCGCTTCGTCATCCGGACTTCGCCGCGATTGAAAAAGCGGAGCTCGCGCCGGGCGAGCGCCAGAAGATCGAGTCGGTCATGGCCGGCTTGCGCATGGTCCTCAACTCGAAGGACCGCGAGACGATTCAGAAATGGACGCGCGCCCTCAACGACGCGACCCAGCACCTCGCCGAGGTGATGATGAACCGCTCGGTCAGGGCAGCTCTCTCGGGGAAGAACGTCGACTCGATCTAGCAGGTAGCGCGAAGGCTTTAGCCGAGCGATCGGCCGAGCAGCTTATGCCAAAAGTGACCTTCATCATCGACGGCGAGCCGACGGTCGTCGAGTTCGAGCACGGCAAGTTGCCGTACTCGCATCACGGCAAACCCGAATCGTTTCTCGACGTTGCGAAGAACCTGGGGGTGCCGCTCGAGCACGCCTGCGGCGGCAGCTGCGCGTGCACGACGTGCCATGTGATCATCCGTGAGGGCGCCGACCATCTCAGCGAGATGCAGGACGACGAAGCCGACCGTCTCGACACCGCATGGGATCTCACGCCAGACTCGCGGCTCGGCTGCCAGGCGGTCATCACGGGCGACGTGGTCTGCGAGCTACCGATGTATACCCGCAACTACGTGCAGGAAGGCGGGGGGATCCAGCTCGGCAAGTCCGACCGCAAAGCGAGGAAGGCCGAAGAGGAGGTGCGCTCGTGAAGTGGACCGACTCGGAGCAGATCGGCCTGGCGCTGGCCGAGAAGTTTCCCAGCGTGGATCCGCTGACCCTTCGCTTCACTGATCTCCGCGAGCGGGTTCTCGCACTCGACGGCTTCGCCGACGATCCGAAGGCGTCGAACGAGCCGAAGCTCGAGGCGATTCAGATGGCGTGGTACGAGGAGTTCAAGGACGCGTAATGACCGCAGGCGGGATCTTCCGTCCCGGCATGCGCGCGTACTTCATTCCCTTCGTCGCCGGAATCGTGCTCGCCGTCAGCGCGTTCCTGCCCTGGGTGATCGTCGGCGACGTGTCGATGAACGGCGTGCCCGACGTCTGGGCGTTGTGGGTGGCGGGCCTCGGAGCGCTGGCCTCCGTGCTCGCGATGCTCAGCCTGATCACCCGTCGCAACTCGCGGCATCCGCTCCTCGTCATCGGCCTGTGCGCGCTGGGCATCATGTTCCTGTCGTGGCGCATCCTGCCGCGCACCGCCGGCGAACGGGCGCTCACCATCTCCCAGGCGTTCGCGATCGTCGAGGGTCGACCGATGGCCGCGGCGCCCGACGCGGCGGTCGGCATCGGGATTTACGTGGGGCTGGCCGCCTCCGGCGTGCTCGTCGCTTTCGGTCTGACCATCGTCGTCAAGCGCGCCTCGACCGCCTACGTCGTCGTCAGCCCGGACGACGACGTCGACTGATGCGGATTCTGGTCGTCGCGGCCACCGAACCGGAGGCCGGACCGATCCGCGCCGCGCGAATCCGTCATGAGGTCGACATTCTGGTCACCGGCGTCGGCATGGTGGCGACGGCGGCACAAACCTCACGCGCGCTCGCGCAAACGCGCTACAATCTCGCGCTGAACTTCGGTGTGTGCGGCAGCTTCGATCGCGGGCTGCCGCCGGGATCGGTCGTTCACGTCGTGCGTGACCGGATCGCCGAGATGGGTGCCGAGGACGGCGAGGCGTTCGTCGAGTTCGAGTCGCTGCGGCTGCCAGGCCACGCGCTGTTCGTGAACGACGCCCCGCCTGCGAACACCGCACTGGCTGCGCTGCCGCAGGTCACGGCGATCACGGTGAATACCGTTCACGGCGACGGGCGATCGATTGCGGCGGTGAGGCAGCGGTTCGCACCGCAGGTGGAGAGCATGGAGGGCGCGGCGTTCATGTGCGCGTGCCTGATCGACGGCGTGCCGTTCGCGCAGATCCGGGCCGTTTCGAACATCGTCGAACGACGCAACCGCGACGCGTGGCGACTCGGCGAGGCGCTCGATCGCCTCGGCCGCACCGCGTCCAGCATCCTCGAAAGCCTATGAAACTGTCACTGGCCTACTCACCGTGCCCGAACGATTGCTTCATGTTCGACGCAATCGTCAACCGCCGAATCGACCTCGAGGGTGTCGAATTCGACGTCCATCTCGCTGACGTGGAGTCGCTGAACTACACGGCGCTGGCCGGCCAGGCACAGATCACCAAGCTCAGTTACCACGCCTATGCGCACTGCGTCCAGCGCTACGTGCTGCTCGACGCCGGCAGCGCGCTCGGGCGCGGCTGCGGGCCGCTGCTGATCTCGAACCGTCCGATCACGCCGGAGCAGGTCGCGGCGGGCGATCTCCGGATCGCGATCCCCGGCAAGTACACCACCGCCAATTTCCTGCTCGCCCT
>DATFXR010000608.1:0-8849 GCA_035315685.1 Vicinamibacterales bacterium
CCGTCCCGCTCAAACCGAGCGTCTATCGCAGGACGTTCGCGCGCATGTCAGAAGCTGATGCGCGCGCCGAGCTGGAACTGGCGTGGCGGGAAGTACGTCAGCGGCGTGCCGAACGCGGCGTTCGGCGATCCCGCGACCGTCCCATACAGCGTGTTCTCGGTGCGGACGTTCCCGCGGTTGAATAGGTTGAACCCTTCCACGGTCAGCTGAATCCGCTGACGCGCCGAGGCGAGCGGAAGCGTATAAGTGAAGCGCGCGTCCATCGTCGTGAGGCCCGGCATCATGAACGAGTTTCGGTCGAGACCCGGTGTCCGGCTGTTGAAGAGGCCCGTGGCGTGGACGTCGACGGCCGGCCCGACGAGCGGGTCGAGGCGCAGTCCGGTCCGCGCCGTCAGCACCGCCGAGACCTGCATCGACTTGTTGATGTCGTAGGCGCCGTTCCCGGTAAACGTGACCGTCGGGATGTCGCCGGCCGGACCCCAGTCCTGTTCAGGATGACGCGGATCGGTGACCTGCGTGTTCCAGTTCTCGCCCTGATCGAGCGAGCGCGCGATGGTCGTGTGCAGCTGGAAACGCAGCCCGTGCTTGAAGCGCTGCTGCGCCGACAGCACCAGTCCGACGTACTGGGCTTCGCCCCAGTATTGATACTGGAGAATCTGGCGGAAGCTCGTGTTCGGCCGGGCGAAGCAGCACACTGCGTCAGGCTGGGCCGCATTGGGCCAGACCAGGTTCGTGTCGTTGAGCGTTTCCTTGTGCCACGAGTGTGATCCGACGAAGCTGACGCTCGTCATCAGGCTGTTGTTCACGGCGTGATCGAGCGTGACGATCCCCTGAACCGTTTCCGGCAGCTTCACGTTCGGCGGCACGATGTAGACGTTGCGGACGCCGACCGGCGCGTTCGGCGGCAGCGTCGTGCCAGGAATCGTGTTTGGATAGACGGGCGAGCCCGCCTGGCCGTACATCCAGGTCGCGCTGATTTGCGGCCCGACGAGCTCATTGTTGTAGTACGTCGGCGTCACCGGGTTTTGCCACAGCCGATCGAAGTACTGACCGACGCCGCCTTTCAGCACGGTCGTTCCCTTCCCCGTCAAGTCATACGCAACAGAGAGGCGCGGCCCGAGGTTGAACCACGAGTTGCCGTATTCCTGTCCCTCGAAGCCGGTGATGCCGTCGCCGTCCCAGCGCAGGCCGTAGTTGACTGTCAGACGCTTGTTCACGGCCCACGAATCCTGCGCGAATGCCGAGATGTAGCTGTGATAGCGCACGAGACCGGGTGGCCCGAATGCCTGCGAGTAAGTGGTGTAGCGGCCGATCAGGAAATTCGGGATCGACGAGAAGGTGTACGAGCCGCTCTGTGGACCCTGATAGCGCAGGTACTCGAAATAGGTCCACATCACGTCGCCGCCGAACTTGATGCTGTGGTTCGACTTGAACATCGTCGTCGAATAGACGCCCTGGACCGGCCGCGTGAACATGTCGAGCAGGATGTAGCCGCCGCCGAAGGTGGCGGTGTTGGAAATGTTCACCGACGGCGCAAGATTCGATCGCAAATCTCCCTCGGCCGTCAGCGGCGGACCGCCGACGTTCCGGCGCGTGTTGTCGAAATTGCGCGGGATGAACCCGACCTTCAGGTCGTGCATGTGGTTGCCGTTGGCGGCAACGCGCGTCCACTCGAACGTCACCGTGTTGTCCGTCGAGAACCACTGATTCTTCAGAGACGGCGTGGTGAAGTTTTCGTTGAAATTGCTGATGTCCTCTTTCGTAAAGGCGTAGGAGAGGAGCAGCGTGTTGTTCTGGTTGACGACGTGCGTGACCTTGCCCAGGGCGAAAGTGTCGTACAGCCACTGCGGGATCTGTCCCGCGTCCGAGGGCAGCAGGCCGATGATCGCGGCGTTCTGCTGCGTGATGTTGTTGTTGAACGGAAAATCCTCCTGCGAACGATCGAAGGCGCTGAAGAAGAAGGTCCGATCGTGACGGATCGGACCGCCGAAGCTGCCGCCGTACTGCTGCTTCGTGTACTGCGCCTTGGGCAGCCCCTGTTGGGCCGACAGAAAGTCCTGGGAGTTCAGCGCGGTGTCGCGGAAGTAGCCGTACCCGGATCCTGTGACGTGGTTGCCGCCCGACTTGGTGACGGCGCTCACGATCCCGCCGATCGAGCGGCCGTACTCGGCGGCGCCGCCGATGGCCGCGACCTGGTACTCGGCGAGCGAATCGAGGCTGTACTTGATCTTGGGGAATGTGAATGACTCGTCGGTGTTCCAGAAACCGTCGACGAGCAGCGCGCCTTCCTTGTCGCGCGCGCCGGCGACCTTGAGCCCGATGCCCTGCCCCGCCGTGCGGACGTCATAGTTGACGCCAGGCGTCAGCAGCGCGTAGTTCAGATAGTTGCGATCGACGGTCGGCAGGTTCTGCAACTGATCGTGCTGAATGACGCCGCGCAGATCGGTTTTGGCGCTCTCGATGAGCGGCGTTTCTCCGGTCACGGTCATCGTTTCTTCGAGCGTCGACACCTTCAGCGTGATATTCAAGTCCCCGGCAGCCCCGACGTTCAGGTTCAGATCGTTTTGAATGAACTTGGCAAAGCCCTGCAGCTCGGCAGACGCCGTGTAGGTGCCGGGGGCGAGGCCGGCAAATCGATACAGGCCGTTCTCGTTCGTCACCGCCGTGCGCTCGTGATTGGTGGCGCGGTCGGTCAGCGTGACGGTCACGCCGGGCAGCACGCCGCCGGTCGTGTCCGACACGATCCCCGACAGCGTCGCGGTCGTGGTTCCACCCTGTGCCGCCGCGAGGGAGCGCATCAGCAACGACAGCGCGAACACCACGACCGTCGCGCGTCGGAAACAGGATCGCTCACTCATGACCTGGCCTCCCACGAGAAGAGAGAACCGCTGGTATGTAAGAAAAAAAGACACGCGAGTATAAATCAAACGTTTATCCTCTGACCCATGTTGCGCAGCCGTCTGACGGCTTTTTTGATAATTGCCGGCCTCGCCGCGACTTCGTCGCCCGGCTGGGCCGCGCCCTGCATCGACGCGACCTCGTCCTCCACCGAATGGATCACGCTCGAAGGATCGGCCCGGACGCTCATCTACCGCACCGACGCGCTGGAAACCAAAAACGACAGCATCACGCGCGTATTCGTGATGGTCCACGGCGCCGGATGCGACGCCGATCATTACTTCACGACGGCGGTTGCGGCGGCGTTCCTCGGTCACGCGCTCGAGGACACGATCGTCATTGCACCGCGCCTCGCCGCCAACAACAGCGGCTGCAAAGACGAGCTCGCCCCGAACGAGACGAACTGGCCCTGCAACGGGAACAGCTGGCGATCGGGCGGCGTCGCGACGAACGCCGCCGGCATGACGTCGTTCGACGTGATGGATACGATCCTGCGCCGCCTGGCCCGAAAGGACGTGTTCCCGAATCTGAAAACGATCGTGGTCGCCGGGCATTCCGCGGGCGGGCAGTACGTGACCCGCTACGAAATGGCGAACAACGTCCACGACTCGCTCAAAGTGCCGGTCAACTACGTTGTCGCCAATCCGTCCACGTACGAGCATGTCGATCCGAGCCCGCCGGCGCTCGACACCGGCAACGTGTGCGTGAGCTGCGCGAGCGCGAGGGCGGGCGACGTGCGCCCTTACGCCGACGCGCACGATTGCACCACGTATGACGACTGGCCGTACGGTCTCAAGAAGCGGGCCGGCTGCACCGAATCGATCGGCGACGATCAGCTCAAGAAGCAGTTGGCGGCGCGTCCGACGACCTATCTGCGCGAGATCGACATCCTTCCGCTTGGCGGCTTCGACTCGTCGTGTCCGGCGATGGCACAGGGGCCGACCCGCCGCGCGCGCGGCGAAGCGTTCGCCAAATACGTCAACGAGAAATACGGCGCGCAGCACACGGTGAACATCGTCTCGTTGTGCGGCCACAACGCGCGGTGCATGTTCACGGCGGACTCGACGCTGTCGGTGATTTTCCCCAAACCCTGAGTCTTTCAGATCGGAGCGCGCTCATGCTGAAGCGATCTTTTCATCTCGTCGCGCTCGCCGTCCCCGTCCTGCTCGGATCGATGCCGGCGCCGGTCGTGCGCGCTCAGGCACCGCGCCATCTCGCGCTCGTCGGCGGCATGCTTCTCGACGGCTACGAGACGCCGCCCATCCACCACGCCGCGGTGGTGATCGAGGGCAACAAGATCGTCGCCGTCGGGCCGGCAACCGAGGTGAAGATTCCCGCCGACGCGACCGTCATCGACACGAGCGGCCGGACGATGATGCCCGGGATGATGGAGACGCACGCGCACTTGGCGATCCTCGGCCACGGCGAATACGGCCGCTGGTTCGCGTGGCTCGCGGCGCACAAGGCGCAGTTCCCGCCCGAGCGCGTGTTCGAAATCTCGGCGAAGCAGCTGCTGATGGCCGGGATCACGGCCGCGATCGACCTCGGCGGCTCCATGGCGCCAAGCCTCGCTGTCCGCGACCGCATCGCGCGTGGCGAGATCCCCGGACCGCGAATGCAGGTGGCCGGGCCGCCGATCAACCATCACGCCGGCCCCTCCGGCAACCCGGACCAATTGCTCGGCCCCGGCATCGGCATCACGACGCCCGCCGAAGCGGCGGCGGCGGTCGAAGATCACATCAAGCAGGGCGTCGACGTGATCAAATGCCAGACGCCTTTGAGCTTCGACGAGTACAAGGCGATCGTCGAGGCGGCGCACAAACACAACGTCACAGTTCACGCGCACCTCTACACCGAGCGGGAGCTCGCGGATGCGTTTCACGCCGGCATTGACGTGCTGCAGCACGTCGGATCGGCCGGCGTGCCGTTGTACAGCCCGGCCCTCATCAAAGAGATCGTCGACGCGGGACGGCCGGTCGTGCCGACGGCGGCGCATCGCGTCTACGTGTGGCCGGCGACGCTCGATTTTCCGGAGCGGCTGCAGAGTCCGCAGCTCAAGAAGGACTTCCCTCCAGAGATCTACGCAGAGGTGCAGGACTCGCTGAAGGATTACCGCTGGCTGCGCTACTTCGCCACGACCGATCGGCAGATGTTCTTCGGCGACGAGGACATGAAGCAGTGGATCACGAGCGGCGCCGTGGTCGGCATGGGCACCGACTCGGGAACGCCGATGAATTTCCACATCGACGCGCTGTGGCGCGAGGCCAAGGCATTCGTCGATCACGGCATGTCGCCGATACGCGTCATCTCGGCGCTAACGCGCATCAACGCGCGGATTTACGGCAAGCCGAACGAGCTCGGCACGATCGAACCCGGCAAGCTCGCCGACATCATCGTCGTCGACGGCAACCCGCTGTTCGACATCGTCGCGCTGTCGCACGTCGAGACGGTCGTGAAGGACGGCGTCGTGTGGAAGAAGGACGGCGCTCCGGTCGAACCGCCGAAAATGCGACGATCGAGCCAATGAGGCAGGTGATTCTCGCCAAAACTGCTCCGAGTTGAATTTCGCGCCAACGCCAGCCACCACGATCACCCACGCTGGAACTGCTGATCGTGGTCGTCCGGGCGCTCACGTTGACGCTCCGCGGCCATCGGGAACTGGTCCTGGAAAACCTCGCGGTTGCGGCAACAGCTGGCAGCCTACCACCGAACCACGCGATGCCGCCTCCGGGCACGCGACCGACTTTTTGGATCACCCTCACCCGAAGTTGGCGGAACTGGCGCACCGCGTTGATTGTCGTGCAGCCGGACACGGTTATCCGATGGCATCGCGACTGGCTGCGCCGCCGCTGGACACGACGCTCCCAAGCGCGAAACCACGGCCGTCCGCCCATTGACCCGCAAGTTCGCGCGCTCGTTCGCGAGATGGCGACTGCGAACCCCTTGCGGGGCGCGCCGCGGATTCACGGCGAACTGCGCACGCTCGGTGTCCACGTCTCAGAGCGCACCGTTTCACGACTACTCGAACCGCACACGCGCCCGGCGCCACAGACCTGGAAGACATTTCTCACGAATCATCTTCTATCGGCTGCGTCGATGGATTTCTTGACGGTGCCGACACTCACCGGTCGCGTCCTCTTCGTCGTGATCGTGTTGTCGCATGTCCGTCGCCGCATCGTGCATTTCAACATTACAGAGCATCCAACCGCCGTGGACCGCCCAGCAAGTCGTCGACGCATTCCCCGACAACACCGCTCCCAAGTGGTTACACCGCGATCGCGACAGCGTCTACGGCGAGAGCGTCCGGCACCGAGTGGCGAGTATGGGTATCGCTGAAGTGGTCTCACCACCGGCGAGTCCGTGGCAGAATCCGTATGCGGAACGCGTGATAGGTTCAATCCGTCGCGAATGCCTCGATCACGTCATCGTCCTCAATCGGGCGCACCTCCGACGCCTCCTCACGATCTACAGCCGGTACTATCATCGGAGCCGCACGCATTTGGGACTCGGGAAGGATGCGCCAGATAGCCGGCCGGTCTCGGTCATGTCCACTTTCTCGATCATCGCGATTCCGGAAGTCGGCGGCCTTCAGCATCGCCACGAACGGCAGGCCGCGTAGGCGCCAGACGTGCCGACCTGTAGGTACTCAATGGTGCGGCGTCAGCAGCGCTCCGCACGCCGCTTGTGGGGCGTCCATCGAGAGATCGCTCAGTTCGAACGCCGTGTCCCTCTAACATGATCCGACTGAACCTGCTTGACAGGTCAGCCGGTCAGGGAAGATCTTCTGGACCGCAAATCACGCCTTGGATTGCAGAAGCCGCGACAACATAAGGGTTTGCAAGATATGCGTCTCCGTCGCCCATCCGCCCCGGCATATTTCGGTTTGTTGCTGAAATTGCCACTTGACCTTTCTGAGGGCCACCGGGGCCGGCGTTGATGCACGCCCCGCAGCCGGGCTCTTCGATCACCTGGACGCCCGCTGCGAGCAGCACTTCGTGAATGCCTTGCCGCTTTGCTTCTTCGCGTACTCTCTCGGAACCATATTGAATGAAAGTAGGAATTCGAACTTTCTTTCCCGTGAGCACACGGGCGTACATCGCGATCGACGTCATGTCGCCGGCTGTGCACGATCCCGCGTACGCAATATCCACGGGCGTGCCCCGTAATTCTTCGAGCAACAAACCGTTGCCAGGATGTCCCGGCGCGGCCACAAGGGTTTGAATGGATCCCAAGTCGAGATGGATCGTGTGACTGGGCTCGGAAGCCGAATCGGGATAGACCAGCGTGGATTCTACCTCGGGCCGCGTGAGGTTCCGGCGCTTGACAAGATAGTCAATCATGGGTTCCGTCGGCTCCATGATGGCCGTGAGTGCGTTACATTCGACGGCCATATTGGAAAGGACCGCCTGTTCTTCAAACGAAAGCGTTCCCAGCCCGCTGCCCGTGAATTCCATCACTCTGCCAGTAAAAGTACCTTTGAGCTTGCCCTCGCGGGCGAGGTGAAGAATGACATCCTTGCCGGTGCAGGACGGCTTCAGGGCGCCTTCAAGCACGATTCGCACAGTCTCGGGCGTTCGTCCTGCGACTTCGTTATGCTCCCAGATGCACGCAATCTCCGTGTTACCGATCCCGTAGGCGAGACAATTCAGCGCGCCCGCCGAGCACGTATGTGAATCGGTGCCGAGTACCACCTGGCCCGGCAGAGCGATCTCTTCGCGCATGACCGTGTGACAGATTCCCGTGCTTCCTCCAGACGCCGTCGCGTGGAACTGTATGCCAAGCGTTTCTGCAATCCGCTTTTGTCCTTCGCGGAGATCGCGAACTCCCGTAAGCGCCTCGGCTGAGACGCCCGGAACGTTCGCTGCCAACGTCAGATGATCGGGAAACGCGTGAATCGAAGCCGGATTTTTCACGACGGGCGGACGTCCCAAGGCGGCCCGCACCATCGCTTCTGCAGGCGCTGTCGTGTAGTCGTGGGAGAAACCGACGTCCACGTGAATGAAACCGGCATCGCCGGGCTTCACTGCGCCCTGTTGGGTTCGCATGTGCCGCGCCAGGATTTTTTCGGCGATCGTCATCGGCCGTGGTGACGTATTGACTGGGGAATCTTTCTCGACGCCCTGAGCGCGGGCCTGCATAAATCGGAACAATCCGCCGTATCGGACGACGCGCTTCGAAAGATCATCAAACGAGACAATAAGTGCGTCTACGTTGACGCGCTCGTGAACGGCAAGGCGCTTCGCCAGCGCGAGGTCCGTCACTGGAAACATCCCGTTGTTGATGAGGTTCTGTCGGTGGATAGGCGCCATGCTTGGCGCAAACACAATTCCTATTCCCGCATAAAGCAATGCCAGAGCCGCCACTTCGCGCGAAGAGCCTTCGCCCCAGCCCTCGCCCGCCAGAATCATGCCGAAGCCGCCGTTGCGGATATCGCCCGGCGGCACCATCGCGCCGTTGCCTAACGATCGCAATACGAGGGTTCCAAGCCGGTCGTCGTAGTAGTAACAGTCGGGATTGGCTTTGATGATCGCGTCCGTCGAAACGTGCGAGTAGAGTTCGGCGACCGCGGGAGCTGGGTTCAGTTCTTCGCCACGAAATTGTCGCTTCAGGAGATCAGAATCGGACGTCAGATAAAGCGCCTTGCCCCGAAGTTGAATCGATTCGACCAGACCGTCCGCTATAAGGAAGAGATCGACGTTCCCGACGTTCCGGACGCTCATAAACCGATGTTAGCAGGTGGGCGTTGGTGACGCAGGCTTCCTGGCATGTCAGCGGTTGGTCTGACAGGTGCATCGGACTTGGAGCGTAGGACGGACAGCAACGAGTAAGGTTCGGAGTGAATCGGGTTGGCTTTAGAGCGTGAAACTCCACTCCTGGGAACTCCAGTCCAGGAATCTGAAAGGCGCTTCAGTCCCGCCTTTGCAGCACCACTGCCATCTCTTCCAGTCCGG
>DATFXR010000609.1:0-8812 GCA_035315685.1 Vicinamibacterales bacterium
TCGTGCCCGACGCGATAGCCGAACATCTCGTCGGCCCAGCGAACCGTGCGCGCTACCGACTTGGCGTATGGATCCATGACAACCTTGTTCGGGTTGAAACGGTGTCCGGCCGCCGGATCGTACGATCCGGATACGCGATAACCGTAGAGCTGATTCGGCCGCGCGTCCGGGAGAAACCCGTGCCAAACCATGTCGGTGTACTCGGGAAGCGCTATGCGTTCGCGCTCTTTCGTCGCATTCGGCGCGTCAAACAGACAAAGTTCGACCTTCGTGGCGTGCGCGGAAAACAGCGCGAAATTGACGCCGACGCCGGTCCAGGTTGCTCCAAGCGGGTAGGGGTCGCCGGGCCACACACGCATCGCGTTGTCGATCATCACATTTTGTGCCACGCGCGGCCTATAATCCCGCGCATGTTCATAGTTCTCGCGTGCGCGCTGGGGATTGCTGCCGAGCAGCAAGCTACCTCAGGCACTGTGATCAGTGCCGACGAGATTGCCGCGACGCTGAAGCAGTCCATCGCGAACAACGTGGTCGATCAGCCGGTGAAGGCGACCGAACAGCCCGGCGGCCACAAGGCCTCGCTCGCCCTGCTGCGGCGGACCAAGGCGGAGACCACTGCGCTCATTCACGATCGTGTGACGGAGATTTACCAGATCACGGCCGGGTCGGGCACGATCGTCACGGGCGGCTCGCTCGAGAATCCGACCCCGACGGATCTCACGCGGTTGAACGCTGGTCCGAGCCAGACCGGCACGCACAAGGGCGGCGAGTCGAAGCACGTCGGTCCGAAGGACGTGATCATCATTCCCGCCGGCATGCCGCACCGTTTCAGCCAGCTCGATGGATCGGAGATCGTGTATCTGGTGTATCGCTTCGAGCCCAAGTGAGGGGCTCGGGAGCTGGGGACTGGGAAGGCCCGAGTCCGAGTTCGCAGCGGGCGCTAGTCCACACAGCGGCTAGCAGGCCGATGAAAAAGTGAGCCTGATGGCTGAAGGTTGATGGCTGATGGCTGAAATACGCGGGCTTTCGCCATTAGCCATTAGCCCTCAGCCATGCAGGATGCGTTTTTCAGCATCTTGCTAGTCTCCAGCCCCCAGTTCCGCAGGGAGCCAGTTCCCAGCGGCCAGTCCCCAGTTCCCGCGCGAGCGCGCGTCAGTCAGTCGCATACCTGTCGTTGAACCACGGTTCGGCGGAGTTCGAGTACCCGCGCACCTCCCAGAAGCCCTTGCGATCGTGCTCGAGAAACTCGATCTTGCGGATCCACTTCGCGCCTTTCCATGCGTACAGTTTCGGAGTGATCATGCGCACGGGGCCGCCATGCTCAATCGGCAGCGGCTTGCCCTCCCACGTGTGCACGAGCAGGACGTCGTCGTCCAGCGCCCGGTTCAGCGGAAGATTCGTGGTGTAGGGAATGAACGTGCCCGGCATGAAGTCGTAGCCGGTGCACAGGACGAAGTGGGCGTTGTCTTTCGGTATCGCGAGCTCGGCGATCGTCGCGAACTTCACGCCGCGCCAGTGGTTGTCGTAGCGGCTCCAGGTCGTGACGCAATGAAAGTCGCTGACGTCGTCCTGCTGAGGAAGCGCGAGGAACGCCTCCCAGGTGAGCGTGAGCGGATGCTCGACGAGTCCGCCGACCTCGAGCTTCCACGTATCGAGTGAAACCTGCGGCTGTTCGCCGAGGTCCAGCGCCGGCCAGTTCTTCACCACGTGTTGACCGACCGGCAGCTGCGGCATGCCGTGCCGGTTCAGCGGACCGCTGCCTTGCGGCGTGCGCCCGGCGAAGTCGACGTTGACCGCACTCTTGTCGAGCCGAATCTGCCGCTCTATATACTTCCGCCGCCGCTCAACGAGGTCGTCTTTGTGCACAGCCGCATATTTTAGCGGGGACTGGGGACTGGGGACTGGCAGCTGGGGACTGGGGACTGGCAGCTGGGAAATCGGACTCGCGTTGCCGGTCCCCAGCTCCCAGTCCCCAGTCCCCAGCCCCCAGCCCCCAGCTCGGTCTCAGGACGCGAGTCGCGGCAACGCCAGCGTCGGTTCGTCGGCAGGTGGTTCCAGGATGTCGGTCGGCAGGAACTCCGGCGGAGGCACCGAGGGTCCCGTGATACGGCCACGGCGAATCGCTTTGTCCCGATACATCATGTGGTCGGCGGCCGCGAGCAGGTGCTCGTAGGTGTTCCCGTCCTCCGGGAACACCGCAGCGCCGGCGCTGGCGCCAAGCCGCAGCCGTTTGCCTGCGCGCACCTCGAGCTGAATCTCGGCGACGCGCGCCTGCAGCTCACGGCGCTTGGCTTCGACCGCATCGCGCGGGCAGTCGCCGAGCACGACGATGAATTCGTCGCCGGCGTAGCGGACGCACAGGTCGTACGGCCGCAGCGTCGTCTGGAGCGCCGCTGCCACTTCGCGCAGCGCGTGATCGCCGACGTTGTGGCCGTAGGTGTCGTTGATCATCTTGAAGCCGTCGACGTCCATCACCACGATCGCGACCTCGCGTTTGAGGCGTTCGGCCCGCGACAGCTCGCGTGACAGGTGCACGAACATCGAGCGGCGGTTCGGCAGCCCGGTCAGCGGATCGGTCAGCGAATCTTCCTGCGTCTGCTCGAACACGATCGAGTTGTGAATCACCGCGCCGGCCTGCTCTGCGATGCGCTCGAGCAGCCGGCGATGATCTTCCGTGTAATGGTTCGGCTCGACGTGGTAGAGGGCCAGGCAGCCGATGAACAGGTCGCTGTACTGCAGCGGGCAGACGATTGCCGAGTTCAGCGACAGCTCGACGGCGAGTCCGACCGATTCGAACGTGACGCGCGGATCGCCGTTGATCAGCGTACGCCGGTTGCGGGCGACCCATCCGGACAGTCCGTGGCCGACCTTCAGGTTCACGTTGAGCAACCGCGGCGCATCGACACCGGCGGCGAAGCGGCACTTCAGCGTGTCGTTCTCCGGGTTGTGCAGGAACAACGCGCAGCCCGACCACGAGACGATCTTCGACAGCTTCGACGAGATCAGCGCCATCGTGTCGGAGACGCCGAGGCTGGTGCCCATCGACTGCGCGATTTCATAGAGCGCGTAGATCTCGCGGTGGGCGAGCGCGATGTTCTCGAACGCGCTTGCGGCGCCGGACGCGACGAGGCCGACAGCGGTCGATCCGGGCAGCGCCTTCACGGGTGGGATGTCGGCGTTCGGCGGAGCGGCTGCGCCAAGCTCCGCGGTGAGAGACGGCAGCAAATCGACGAAGAGCGGTACGAGCTTCGGATCGAGCGCGCGCCCCGCCTCGTGCTTCAGCAGACCGATCGCGCTCTCGCTGCTGAGTGCCTTGTGGTACGGCCGCTCGGTCGTCACCGCGTCGTAGTAGTCGACGATGGTCAGGATGCGGGCGCCCATGGGGATTTCCTCGCGCGACAGGCCCTGCGGATAGCCCTTGCCGTCCCATCGTTCGTGGTGGCTGAGAATCAGGGGCGCCACCGGATACGGGAAGGGAACCGCCGCGATGATCTCGGCGCCGACCTGCGGGTGGATGCGAATCTTCTGGAACTCCTCCTGCGTGAGCGGACCCGGCTTCGAAAGGATGTGCTCCGGCACCGCGAGCTTGCCGATGTCGTGAAGCAGCGCGGCAGTCTTCACGCCCTGAATCTCAGCTTCGGACAGCCCGGCATGCTTCGCGAGGCCGGCGGCATAGATCTGCACGCGCCGGATGTGCATTTGCGCGGTCTGGTCCTTCGCGTCGATGGCGCGGGCGAGCGCTTCGATTGTCGCGAGGTGAAGCTCGGAGTTCTGCTGGACGTGCCGCTGCTCGTCCTCGATCCGCCCCATGTACACCTTGTAGGTGCGGTAAGTGAGATAGAGGGGTGCGAAGGTGAGCGGCGCGACCCAGTAGCCGGCGTGCGAGACGAACTCCGCCGCGAGCGCGGCGCTGCCGGCGCCGACGAAATAACTCGGCGCGCTCCACAGGAAGTTGCTGTTCCAGGTCGCCAGTATCTTCGCGCGCGTGGAGAGCGCGATCGCGGTCGCGATGAGGCCGGTGTTGAGCAGGAAATACACGGTCGCGGCGCCGACCAGCGGTCGGGCGAGCGCCGACAGCGGCATCGCCGAACCGGTGCCGCCCAGCAGCGAGAACGCGAGCCCCGTGCCCTGAACCGTGATCACCAGAGACGCGACACTGAACAGTGTCCGATGCGGCGGATTCCGATCCTTGCTGTTGAAATGGCACTGGCTGAACGCGCTGCCGGCGGCGACGAGCATGGTCTCGTGAGGCCCGAGCAGCAGCAACGACGCGAAGTCGACCGCATACGACACCGACATCGTCGATCCGCTGGTGGTGAGCGGCAGGTAGACTTTCAGCGCCGCGGACATCGACGACAGCAGCAGCAGCGCGACGAACAGCACCGGCTGCGCGAACCTCGCCTCCGGCAGGCGCAGCACCAGCAACGTCAGGCCGGCGGCGATCACCGCGCCGACGTACACGCGTGCGGAACGTGGAAGCTCGTTCATCAGTGGACTCGCGGCGCCGTAGATAACCAGTGATCGCCCCAGTCTTCCTTCAGGAGCGACCACAGCACCTGATCGAAGTAGTCGCCATGGCGTCGCAGCGAGCGGCGCAGAATGCCTTCCTGCACGGCGCCGAGCTTGCGCAACGCACCATTGGCGCGGCCGTTCTGCAGCGGGACGCGCGCCTCGAGACGGTGCGTCCCGATGACGCCGAAGGTGAACGAGCCAAGGAGACGCGCGGCTTCGAGAAACACGCCGGTGCCGCGCGACGAAGGCGCGATCGTCAGTTCCCACTCGGCAGCCTCGAACATCGGGTCGAGTTGGCGCACCTGCGCGAGACCGACGACGGACCGCGACGCGGCGACCGTGATGGTGTAAGTGAACCCCTTGCCCGCTGCGCGATCCAGCAGCGCGCGATCGATCAGCTCCTGGACGGTCACATCGGATACCGGGTTGTCGATGCCGAAGCGGGTGGCGTCAGCGATCGACAGGAGATTGACGAGCGCACCGAGATCGTGCGGCGCGACTTCACGCAGCGTCACCGACCGGCCGATGAGGGTCGGAAGCGCGTTGCGCCAGTCGGAGGTCAGCGTGGTCGGATCTCCAGGCATGAGTTCGGGTTGAGACGGACGCAGACACGTCGCCCGGAGTGCGACGATTTGCAACTGTAACGCCAACGGCTGTGCTTGGAGTAAGTCGTTGTGGGCACGTGCCTTATCTCGAAATGCTGAGTTTAGAATCGACTACATAATGTACGTATATATGACATTAACGTCAACTGACGCTCATCATTCCGGGCCGTAAGGCCTCGTTCCCCCGTGAGTTGCGGCATTCGTGTGTCGTTTCAAGGCACGCTGTGCCGAACTTGACCACTTGTGAGGGCGAACGCCCTGACAACTCACGGCGTGGGCCGCTCATCTAACGCCGCGTGTTGCAGGATGCGCGTTATGCGTTGAGGCTGCTCGTCCGCGCGCCCGGCTTTGCCTGCGTCGCCGTCCTGACGCTGGCGCTCGGCATCGGCGCCAATGCGGCGATTTTCTCCGTCGTGCGCAGCGTGCTCCTCGCGCCGCTGCCTTTCCTGGCCCCAGAGCATCTCGTCGTCGTCTGGCACGCGTACCCGCCGACGCTTCCACGCGCGGCAGTCTCGGTGCCCGGCTACGACGATCTGCGCGCCGCGACCGATCTCTTCGCTGGCGTGACGGCGCTCTCCACCTCGAACCAGAACCTGACCGGGCGCGGTGAGCCGGAGCGCGTGCTGGTCGTCCGAACGACGGCTTCATTTCAGTCCGTGCTCGGCCTGCCGATCGCGCGTGGGCGCTGGTTCACAGCGGAGGAAGACGTGCCGGGCGACAGCTCCGTTGCGGTGGTGAGCGACGGATTGTGGCGGCGGCGCTTCGGCGGCGATCCGGGAATTCTTGGTCGGACGATTTATCTGAACGATCGTCCGCATCAGGTGATTGGAATCGGCACGGCGGCGGCGACATTTCCGCGGGGCGCCGAAGCGTGGGTACCGATCGGGTTCACGGCTCGGCAGCGTGGTCCCGACGGCCGTGGCAGCGAGTTCCTCGACGTGATTGCCCGTGTTCGGCCGGACGTCACGATCGCGCAGGCCCGCGGCGGACTCGAATCGCTCGCGCGCCGGCTGAAGACGGCGTACTACGCTGATTCGCCGCGCTGGACGCTCGACATGCGCCGGTTGACGGACGACCTGGTTCGGGACACGCGGCCGGTCGCCGTCACCGTGTTTGCCGCGGTCGGTCTGGTGCTGCTCGTCGCATGCGCGAACGTCGCGAGCCTGTTGCTGGCGCGCGCCGGACATCGGCGTCGCGAGCTCGCCGTCCGCGCGGTGCTCGGCGCGGCGCCAGGACGATTGCGCGTTCAGCTGCTCATCGAGACCGTGACGCTCGGCGTGCTCGGCGGAGCGGCAGGGATCCTGACCGCAGCGGCCGTAGTCCCCCTGCTCGCGCGCGCCGCGGCGGTCAGCTTCGCGCCGATCGATCCGCCGCCGCGCGTCGATCTGGCGGTGTTCGCCTTTGCCGCCGCGGCGGCGTTGGCCAGCAGCGTCGTTTTTGGCGCCGCGCCAGCCTGGCAACTGTCGCGCACCGATCTGCGAACGGCACTCGGCGCCGAGACCCGGGGCAGCAGCAGCCGGCGCACCGGCCAGCTGATCGTCGCCTCGGAGATCGCGCTCGCATTCGCGGTCCTCGTCGGGGCCGGGCTGCTCGTGCGCAGCTTCGCGCGCGTGACCGCGGTCGATCCGGGATTCGATGTCGACCATCGGGTGACGATCCGTCTCTCGTTGCCGGCCGCGCGCTACCGGGACGCGCCGCAGCGCGCGGCGTTCTACGCGCAGCTCTTCGAGCGCTTCTCAGCGCTGCCTGGCGTGCGTGCTGCGGGCGCCGTGTCCGAGCTGCCGCTCGGCGGCGCGAACAACATGGGTACGTTCGAGATCGAATCGCGGCCGACGCCACGCGGCGGGGATCTTCCGCACGCCGACTGGCGCTCGGCGTCGCCGCGGTACTTCGCGACGATGAACATCCGCCTCGTCTCTGGCCGTGTCTTCGACGATCGAGACGCGCTGAGTGCGCCGCCGGTCGCGATCGTCGACGAGCAGGCCGCGGCGAAGTACTGGCCGGACCGAAGTCCCATCGGCGATCGACTCACGACCGACGACGGACCCGCGAGGAGCTGGCGCGAGATAGTCGGTGTCGTGCGGACCGTGCACCATGACGGCCTCGACGTGGCGCCGCGCGGAGCCATCTACCTGCCGGTGACGCAGCGGCCGACGGCGTCGGTCTTCGCGGTTGTCCTTACGGCCGGCGATCCGATCGACGTGGTGCCGCAGCTTCGTGCGGCGGTCAATGCACTCGACCCGGCGCTGCCGGTTTACGACGTCCGCGCGCTCGACGCGCGCGTTGCCGCTTCGCTCGGGCGGCGCCGCGCCGCCACGTGGCTCGTCGGCGTTTTTGGGGCGCTGGCGCTCGTGCTCGTCATCGTCGGCGTCTACGGTGTCGTGTCGTACGATGTCAATCAGCGTTCGCGCGAGATCGGAATCCGCATCGCGCTGGGCGCCGATCGTGGTGCGGTGATCAAGATGGTCGTTGCCGGCGGCGCGCGGATCGCCGCTGGCGGGATACTGGCGGGTATCGCCCTTGCGTTCAGTGCGGCGCGCGTGGCGGCCGTGCTGTTGTTCGGTGTCTCAGCGGGCGATCCGGCGACGTACGCGATGCTCGCCGCCGTCCTGCTGACGATGGCGGTCGCGGCGGCCTGGCTTCCGGCGCGGCGCGCCGCCTGCATCAAGCCGCAGATGTTGATGAACTCTGGCAATTAGGAATTTGGAATTTGGAATTCGTGATCACGCATTCCAAATTCCAAATTCCAAATTCCGAATTGGCGCCGCGCGCGCTCAGCGCGAGGCGCGCGGATCGTACGGATCCGCCTGCGCCTCGGGGTGACCCGGCGCGGGATCGCCCCGGCGGCCCGGATGCGGCTCGCCGGTGCCGATCGGCTGCCGCGGCCCGAGCGCCGCTTTCCCCCTGCGGATCTCCTTCAAGAAGTACGGAATCCACAGCGCGGCCGCGAGCACCAGCGCGAGGATGACTGCGCTCGTGATGCTGGGATACTGCCATGCCAGCAACAGCTCGACAGCGAACATGCTCACCTCCGCCGTGATCTGTCGCAACGCCTGTGCCTGATCCAGGCGAGCTCGAGTGCTGGATGCCGCGTGAATCGCGCCACCGCGTCATGGCAACGCTATTGAAGTTATCGCGGCTGGAGGGCTGTCATGAGAACCGTCGGTGCGTTGCTGTTGACTGTCGTGCTCATCGTCGTGGCGTTGGTTGCTATCGGCTACATGACCGGCACGAATCTCCTGAGCGGTCGGCGGGCGCCCGAGACGAACACCGTCGGCACGACCGGCAGAGTCGACGTCAATGCGGCCCGCCAGCGCGGCGCTGAAGTCGGCGAGAAAGTCGCCGTCGCTGCCGAGAAGGTGAGGGAGTCGGCGGCGGAAGCAGCGCTCACGTCGAAGATCAAGGCGAAGATGGTGCTCGACGACTACGTCAAAGCGCGTGCGATTGACGTCACGACTCACGGGTCGACGGTCACGCTCAGCGGAACGGTGCGTTCCACCGATGAGCGGGCGCGTGCGCTCCGCATCGCGCGCGAGACCGCTGGCGTCACTGGCGTGGTCGATCAGCTGTCGATTGAGAAATGATTGGGGTGGGCGACGGGTATCGAACCCGCGACCTCCTGAGCCACAGTCAGGCGTTCTACCACTGAACTACGCCCACCACACGGAGCGGAAGTCAGTACTGTAGCACTTACG
>DATFXR010000610.1:0-4618 GCA_035315685.1 Vicinamibacterales bacterium
CGAAGCGTTCTGGCGCGAGATCGGTTTCGTCGTGATCCAGGGATACGGCCTCACCGAGACTGCGCCAATCGTCACGCTCAATCATCCGTTCCACACGAAAAAAGGGTCGGTCGGCAAGGCGATCGGCGGCGTCGACATGAAGATTGCGGCCGACGGCGAGATCCTGGTCCGCGGCGAGAACGTGACGCAGGGCTACTTCAACGCAGCCGATGAGACCGCGCGCGCCTTCGAGGACGGCTGGTTCCACACCGGCGACGTCGGCGAGATCGGTGACGACGGCCAGGTCTACATCCGCGGCCGCAAGAAGGAGATGATCGTCACGCCCGAGGGGCTCAACGTCTTCCCCGAGGACGTCGAGCGGGTGCTCAACCACATCGCGGGCGTGCGCGATTCGGCGGTGGTCGGCGTCCCGATCGGATCCGAGGAGCGGGTGCATGCGGTGCTCGTCGTCGATCCGGGAACTGACGTGGACGCGATCGTACGACAGGCGAACCGCGCCCTCGACGATCACCAGAAGATCCGCCGCGCGCTCGTCTGGCCGGAGCCGGAGTTGCCGCGGACCGAGGGCACGCGAAAACTGAAGCGCGCGGCGATTCGTGACTGGGTGAAGAGCGGCGGCGCCACGCCGCCGCTCGTGCAGGCCGGCGCCGACGCGATGGCGGCGCTGCTGGCGAAATACGCCGGCGGCACGGCGGTCCGGCCGAACACCACGCTGGAAGAACTGGGCCTCAGCTCGCTCGATCGCGTCGAGTTGATGGTCGCGCTCGAAGATGCCTTTCAGACGCGGATCGACGAGGGCGCCTTCTCAGCGGCACATGACGTCTCGCAGCTGCGATCGCTCGTGGAACAGGCGTCGCAGGGTGACACCGCGCCGCCAGAACCGGTTGATTTTCCAACCTGGACGCGGCGGCTGGCCGCGCGTGCCTTCCGCCGCGTGAACCTGCCGCTCTGGGTGATGCCGCTGGCGCGTCTCTTCGCGTGGACGCACGTCGAAGGGCGCGAGCGGCTGCGCGATCTGAAGCCACCGGTCGTCTTCGCGGCCAACCATCAGAGTTTCATGGACGCGCCGGTGATCATGGCGGCGCTGCCACCGCGATGGCGATATCGCCTCGCCCCGGCGATGGGCAAAGAGATGTTCGCGGCGCACTTCTTTCCAGCCGAACACGGCCGGGGCGCCTGGTTCACCAACAGCATCAGCTACTATCTGGCCGTCCTGTTCTTCAACGCGTTCCCGCTGCCGCAGCGCGAAGCCGGCGCACGCCAGACGCTTCGCTATATCGGCGACGTGCTCGGGGAGGGGACGTCGGTGTTGATCTTCCCGGAAGGCCAGCGGTCGGAGACAGGCTCTATCGATCGATTCCGGCCGGGAATCGGCATGATTGCGTCGCGGCTCGGCGTTCCGGTCGTGCCGGTGCGGATCGAGGGGCTGCAGCACGTCCTCGGCGTGGGATCGCACATGGCACGGCCTGGACGTGTCCGGGTCGCGTTCGGCCAGCCATTGCGACTGACTGGCGACGATTATTCGGCGTTGGCCGACCGGGTCGAACAGGCCGTACGAGCGTTGTAACCGTGTGGCATAATAGTTGTTTAAAAGAAAGGACACGCTAGCAGTTGAGCAAGGACGATCTGATTGACATGCAGGGCACGGTCGTGGCCGTTCACAGCGGCGGGCTGTACCGAGTGCAGTGCGACGCCGGCCACGAAGTGCTGGCCCAGCTCAGCGGCCGCATGCGCCGCTTCCGCATCAAGGTGGTTCCGGGCGATCGCGTCACGGTCGGCGTCTCGCCGTACGACCCCGTTCGCGGCATCATCACCTTCCGGGCACGCTAGCCAATACACGGTTTGAATTCCAATACAACCGACAGAAGCCATCCGAACCGCAGACCGCACTGGCGCTCGCGCCGCAGTCCGCGGCGAGGCGGCTACACCGCACATACCGCTGCGCCGAAACCGTCGGCCGCCGCCGTGCCGGCACTCGAGCCGATCGACTGCGACACTGCGCCGGTGCCGTTCACCGGTCTGGGCCTGGATTCACGTCTGCTCGAAGGGATCCGGGACCTTGGCTTCAAGGAAACGCGTCCGATCCAGACGGCGGTGATTCCTCTCGCGCTGGCTCAGCAGGATTTGATCGCCTGCGCCGAGACCGGCACAGGCAAGACGGCGGCATTCGTCGTCCCGACGCTGCAGTGGCTGCTGAAGGGGAATATGGAGCACTCCCCTCGATCCCGCGTCCTCGTGCTCGCGCCGACACGCGAGCTGGCGGTGCAGATCGAAGACGAGATCCACGGCCTCGCCTACCACACCACCGTGACGAGCGCGGCGGTCTACGGCGGCGTCGAGATGGGTGCGCAGGAGCGCGCGCTCAAGGCCGGCGTCGACATCATCGTCGCTACGCCGGGCCGGCTGATGGACCACATGCGGCAGCAGAACGCCGATCTGAGCGCAATCGAGCTGCTGGTGCTCGACGAGGCGGACCGCATGATGGACATGGGTTTCTGGCCCGACGTCCGGCGGATCATCGCCGCCCTCCCGGCGAGACGACAGACGCTCCTCTTCTCGGCGACGATGCCGAACGAGGTGGTCCGCGACGCGCTCGAGATCACGCGCGACGCGAAGTATGTGCAGGTGGGACCGCGGAGCGCCCCGGCCAGGAGCATCACGCACCGGGTGCAGCACGTGGGCGCGCACGACAAAGTGACGTGGCTCATCGATCATTTGAAGCGACCGGAAGGTCCGGTGCTGATCTTCACGCGGACCAAGATTGGCGCGGACCGGCTGGCGCGCCGTCTCGCGGCGGCCGCGGTTCGCTGCACGGCGCTGCACGCAGACCGCAGCCAGGATCAGCGGCGGATTGCCGTCGAAGGATTCAAGGGCGGAAAATACAAGGTGCTCGTCGCGACTGACATCGCGGCACGCGGCCTCGACATCGACGCAATTCACACGGTCATCAATTACGAAGTTCCCGACGCTCCGGAGACCTACGTCCATCGTGTCGGCCGCACCGGCCGCGCTGGCGCGGTCGGTCAGGCGATCACGCTGGTTGCGCCGGAAGAGCGACGCGCGCTGGCGGTTCTCGCCAAGGCGGTCGGGCTTCATTTAGAATGAGAGCGTAATGTCGGATCCTCTTGCCGTTCCACCGGCGTCTGCCGCGCCCGCAGCGACACAACCGGTCGAGACGCCCTCGACCTCCGCTGCGGTGATCAAGTTCAAGTCGTGTCGCTGGCGGCGGCCGCCGGACGAAGGCCCGGAATGCTGCGGCCACCGCGATGTGCTGCCGATGGCGGGAACCACGGGGTTCGATCCCGAAGCCTGGTGTCCCGACTGCAGCTTCTACAAGCTCCGCCGTACTCCGAAGAAGCGTGAGCCTTCCGAGTACAGGTACTGACGCCGGCGGAGGCAATCAAGAATTAGGAAGTAAGAATTAAGAATTCGCGTCGCGTCTGGTGCGTCGCCGTCGATCACGAATTCTCAATTCCAAATTCTCAATTCTTAATTGCAGCGGCGCTACTCCGAGAACTCCTTGGCCAGCTCCACCCACTCTCCCTGCGGCGCGAGCTGACGATACGCCTTCCAATGCGGTCGCGCCTCGGTGGAGAGGCCGAGCTTCTCGAACGTCACCGCCAGGTAGAAATGCGCGTCGGCGTAGAACGGGTTCAGCCGTAGCGCCTCGCGGTAGCAGATCTGCGCTTCGGCGAAGCGTCCGAGGTCGTGGTAGATGTTGCCGAGGTTGAAGTGGGCTTCGAAGAAGTCGGACTCGAGGGCGATTGCGCGCTCGTAGAGCGCCTGCGCCTCGACCAGTTCGTCGCGGCCGTAGTGGATGTTGGCCAGGTTGATGAGCGCGGCGACGAGATACGGATCCAGCTCGAGCGCCTTGCGATAGGCCGCCGCAGCTTGGTCTCGTGTCGCGTCGTTGCCATCGTCGAGCGCTGAGGCCGTGCGAAAGCACTCTTCCGCCCGAACCGCGTTTTCGTGCGTGACGATCGCCCGGGTGGGCGAGTCGGTGGGCTTCTTCGCCTTCTCGCGGCGGAGCGAGATGATCTTCGCCGGCGCGGCGTCGAGACGAAAATCGAACTCGAGCTGCCCCTGACGCGCCGCGATCACCGTCCGGACCACGCTGCGGAAGGCGATGCCCTGCGCAAGCGCCTCGCTGGCCTGCTTGATTACGCCGAGATCGGCGAAGGTGAAGAACGTATCGGCGTTGGTTCGCAGCACCGGCCGCACGATGCCGCACTTCACCAGATACCGCAGGTGGTCTTCGCGCAGCGCACGGTAGCGCGCGAGCACGTCGCGGACCGCGTGATACTGGCGCTTCAACGTGTCGGGCGTGGCCACGCCGGCCAGCTGGCAGAATTCCTCCTCGGTGGCGATGCGGATGGGCGCGGGCGTGGCGCCGGGCTGCGCGTTCAGTTCTTCCGCGCGCCTGAGCTTGTTCGACTTGTCGCGCGCGTCGTCGGTCGAGGGACCGAAGCCTTCCGCGCCGATCACGAGCATCGTCGTCCGCGCATTCACTTCGTCGGCGGTCGCTCCACCGAGCCGCTCGACGAGCGCCCGCGCATCCTTGCGCCCGAGCGAGCTGAGCTTTCCAGTGAAGACGACAACCTGTCCGGCAAGCGGCGAC
>DATFXR010000611.1:0-5301 GCA_035315685.1 Vicinamibacterales bacterium
GCGCGTGAACCGCATCTTCGAGGGGACCAACGAAATCAACCGGTTGCTGATTCCCGGAATGCTGATTCGCCGCGCGCTCAAGGGCGACCTGCCGCTGATTCCGGCGGCGAAGGCGCTGCAGGACGAGCTGCTTGGACCGCCAGCCGCGTCGACCATGGGAGACGATGCCGTACTCGGCGATGAGCGGCGCGCCATCGAGGCGTTCAAGAAGACGGCGCTGATGCTGTTCGGCCTGGCGATGCAGACCTACGGTCAGAAGCTGACCGACGAGCAGGAAGTGCTGATGCACCTCGCCGACATCACGATGGCCGTATATGCCGCCGAGAGCGCGACACTGCGGGCGCTCTCGGTGTCCGGGCGGAAGGACCGGAAGGCATCGCTGCACGCCGATGCGGCACGGGTGTTCGTCAGCGACGCGGCGCTGCGTATCGACGCGTCGGCGCGGCAGGCGCTCGCGGCGATGAGCGACGGCGATACGCTCCGCACGATGCTCGCGGCGCTGCGGCGGATCCTGAAGGTGACGCCGATCAACACGGTGGTCGCTCGCCGCCGCCTCGCAGACGAGACCGTCGCCCGCGGCGGCTATCCCTTCGCCTAGGACGGATGGGACAGATGGGACGGATGGGACTGACAGGGAGACCGATGGGGCGCTTCGCCCTATCCCTCCCATCCGTCTTATCCGTCCTATCCGTCCTGCTCGCAGCGGCCGCGTGCAGAAGCACGCCCCCCGACGAGCCGAAAGACTACGCCGCGAAGATCGCCGGCGAGCGCGCGGCGAAGGACGCGCAGTTCGCCGCGACCGGCGACCCGATCCCGCAGGCGCGCCACAAGGAGCTCCTGCCGCTCGCATATTTTCCGATCGATCCCGACTACAACGTGCCCGGCGTCCTGAAGCGCGTCGACGACAAGACCGTCTTCGAGATGCCGACCTCAATCGGCACCAACCGCGAGATGCGCCGGGTCGGTTCGCTGGAGTTCACGCTGAAGGGCGCGCAATTGAAGCTCACGGTCTTCGTCGAGGTCGCTGATCCCAACCACCTGTTCATCGCCTTCAGCGATCTGACCAGCGGCACCGAAACCTATCCGGCCGGCCGCTATCTCGATCTGGCGCCCAACGGCACGAACATCTACGAAGTCGACTTCAACCGCGCCTACAATCCCTACTGCTATTACAACCTGTCCTACGAGTGTCCTTATCCGCCAAAGGAAAACCGCTTGAAGATCCCGGTGCGCGCCGGTGAGAAGATTCGAGTCGGCAGCGAGAAGTGAGCGCGCGTCTCGGATTCCGGTTCTGATGCCGCTCCGCGCGATCGTCTTCGACTTCGACGGCGTCATCGCCAACAGCGAGCCGCTGCACTTCCGCGCCTACGCGAGCGTGCTCGCGCCCGAGGGCGTGGCGCTCACCGAGCGGGACTACTACGCGCGCTACCTCGGGTTCGACGACGTCGGCGCGTTCGAGGCGATCGCGCGCGATCGCCGGCTGCCGTGGAGTCCCGGCTTCGTGCGCACGCTGGTCGAGCGCAAGGCCATCGAGCTCGAGAAGCTGGAGCGCCACGTATCAGTGCTCTTCCCCGGCGCGGCCGACGCGATCCGCTGCGCTGCGGCGAGCGTGCCGATCGCGATCGCCTCAGGCGCCCGCGGCGACGAGATCCGCCGCGTCGTCCGCCGCGAGCAACTCGAAGCGTGCTTCTCGGTCATCGTGAGCGCCGAGGATACGCCCGTCAGCAAGCCGGCACCCGAGCCGTATCTGCACGCCGTCGCACAGCTCCGCACCACAGCCGGCGCATCGTCACTCGCCGCCGCCGATTGCGTTGCGATTGAGGATTCGCGCTGGGGTCTCGAATCCGCACGAGCCGCCGGGCTGAAGACGATCGCCGTGACCAACACCTACGACGCAGCGGCGCTCGTCCGATACGCTGACCTGGTCATTTCTTCGCTCGCCGACTTCGATTTGGATGTGATCGCGGGGCTGTGCCGGGATCGCTGAACCGCGGCGATTCAATCCAAGTCGTTGGATTCAGGCCGGAATTTGCGGTTTTTTCAGCCGGCTTTCGCCTTTACACCCCGCGCGAGCGGTAGCGATACTGATCTATCCCGGACAGTGCACCACAGCAGACACTGCACGGAGCCGGGATCTTGTTCATCGGCGATCGGTCTTTTTGAGGAGGAAGGATGAGACTCAGGGTAATCGTTCTGACACTGGTGGCGTTTGTCGCCACGAGCGCGATCGCGAGCGCACAGAGTCAGACCGGCGAAATCTTCGGTAAGGCTACCGACGCGTCGGGAGGCGTCCTTCCCGGCGTCACCGTCACGCTCACTGGCCCGGTGCTCCTCCAGCCGCTGACGGCTGTGACGAGCGAAACGGGCACCTATCAGTTCCCGCGCCTCGAGATCGGCACCTACACCGTGAAGTTCGAGCTGACCGGCTTCAAGACCGTCGTCAATGAAGGCATCCAGGTCACCGTCGGCTTCAACGCGCAGGTGAATGCGACGATGGGTATCTCGACGGTGCAGGAAACGATCACGGTCACCGGCGAGACCCCGGTCGTCGACATGAAGGAAGTCGGGACCAAGCAGACGTTCACCAACGAGTTGCTGCAGAGCATCCCGTCGGCGCGCGATCCGTGGGTGATCCTGCAGCAGACGGCCGGCATCGCGATGGACCGCGAGAACGTCGGCGGCAACCAGTCCGGCCAGCAGTCGAACTACGTCTCGCGCGGCGGCAACCCCACCAACAACAAGTGGTCGCTCGACGGCGTCGACATCACCGACATGTCGGCGACCGGCGCGTCGCCCAGCTACTACGACTTCGACGCGTTCGAGGAGATGACGATCAACACGGGCGGCGTCGACGTGACGCAGCAGACCGGCGGCGTCGGCATCAACCTCGTCACCAAGAGCGGCAGCGACCGCTTCAAGGGTTCATCGCGTTTCTACGGCACGGATCAGAAGTTCGAATCGAACAACATCGACGATGCGCTGCGGGCGCAGGGCGCGTCGTCGGGCAACCCGATTCAGAACATCAAGGATTACGGCGTCGAAGCGGGCGGACCGATCAAGAAGGGACGCGCCTGGGTCTGGGGCAGCTTCGGGAAGCAGACGATCGACGTCGGCGTGCTGGGCTTCTACCAGCCGACGACGTTCTGCCAATCGCTCAAGACGCCCTCAATCGCTGCCGGCCAGTCGATCGACACGATCAACGGCTGCCTGAATACCGACCGCACGCTGCTGCAGACGACGAACCTCAAGGCCGAAGTACAGCTGTTCAAGGGCAACAAGGCGACGCTCTTCAACAACTTCGCGAAGAAGGAACGCAACGCGCGCGGCGCCTCCGATCTCAACCCGATCGAGACGACCACGCCGCAGGGCGCCGTGCCGGCGGACTTCGGCAAGCACTGGTGGAACACCGGCCCGAACCCGACCTACAAGTTCGGCGACCAGTGGGTCGTGAGCGACCGCCTGCTCCTCGACGTGCAATACGCGCACATCGGCAACAACTTCACGCTCGGCTTCCACTCGCCCGAACTGCGCGATGTGCAGCCGACACTGATCATCTCGACCGGCCTCAACGGCCGCTCGGGACAGGAGCAGGTGTTCATCCGCCCGGTGAACAGCGTGACCTTCAACTCGAACTACTTCCTGCCGGGCACGCTCGGCGGCGATCACGCGATCAGGTTCGGCGGCTACTGGCGCGATTCGAACTCGGTATCGCTCCTGCACCGCGGCGGGTTCGGGACGGTCCGCTTCCCGACCGATGTCAGCAACGACTGCTCGACGGTGGCGGCGGGCTGCCAGGTTGACCTGATCCGCGACGGCAACTCCGTGTACGACCTGCTGAACGTCGCCGCCTACGTGCAGGACACGTTTACGAAGGGACGGGTGACCGCGCAGCTCGGCATCCGCTACGACCGCAACCACGATCAGGCGCTGGCGTCCACGATTGGCGCCAATCCGCTCGCCGGGCCGTGGCTGCCGGCAATCAATTTCCCCGGCGCCGATCCCGGTGTGGTGTTCAACGACTTCTCGCCGCGCGTCGGCCTGACCTACGACCTGACCGGCAACGGCAAGACGCTCGCGCGTGCGAACTACGCACGCTATTTCGGTCAGGTCGGGCTTGGCGGGGTCGCGTCCGAGATCAACCCGGTGGCGGCGACAGGCCTCCGCTATCCGTGGATCGATGCAAACGGCAACAAGACGGCGGACCCCGGCGAGATTGTCCTGAGCGCGAACCCGCTCGCGGTCACGCAGGGCAACTGGTCGGCGGCAAACCCCGCGAACACGGTGTCAGCCAACACGGTCGATCCGAACCTGAAGAACGACACGACCGACGAGGTGATCGTCGGCGTCGATCGCGAGCTCGGACGCGGCGTCGCCGTCGGCGCGAACTACGTCTGGAGGCGGTACGGCAACTTCCAGTGGGAAGACAAGAACGGCATCACCACGGCCGACTGGATCCCGACGACCTTCACGCCGGCAGCGAGCTCGTGCCCCGGTGCGGACAACCGGACGGCCGCAGCGTCGTGCCCGACGGTCACCTTCTACCAGCCGGCGTTTCAGCAGCCGACCGTGTTCACCTTCACGAACGCACCGGGCTACAACCGGACGTTCAACGGCTTCGAGCTGACGGGACGCAAGCGGATGTCGAACCATTGGCTGATGAACGCGAGCTTCTCGTATAACAGCGCCGTCTACAACTACAACGACTTCCCGGGCAGTCACAACATGTCGAGCGGGACGGCTACCACGGTTCCGCTCTCCGAGGACCCGACGAACCGCGTCGTTCGCAACGGCAATCAGTACGACTACCTGACGTCGGGCAGCGGCGTCGGCAACGTGTTCGTCAACGCCAAGTGGCTCTTCAAGGTGAGCGGTGTCTACAACCTGCCGTGGGACGTGAACGTCTCGGCGTTTTACAACGCGCGGCAGGGCTATCCGTTCGAACGCGGCATTCTCAGCCCGAGCCGCACCAACGGCGGCAACACGGTGTTCTTGGTGCTGGATCCCATCGGCGAGGAGCGCCTGCCGAACTACCAGAATCTCGACTTCCACGTCGAGCGGCCGGTGCGCCTGCAGAGCGTGCGCTTCATCCCGTCGCTCGACGTGTTCAACATCTCGAACGGGAACACGATTCAGGCGATTCGCGGCACGCAGAACGCGGCGAACGCGAATCAGATCCAGGCGATCCTGGCGCCGCGCGTCCTCCGCTTCGGCATACGCTTCAACTGGTAATCCGTGACCGCGCGCGCCCGCGCGCGCGGTCGAGATCTCGGGCGGGGCCGCATGGTCCCGCCCGTTTTTTTT
>DATFXR010000612.1:0-6126 GCA_035315685.1 Vicinamibacterales bacterium
GCACAGCGCCGATTTCTTCCTCGCCGGGCGGTCGATTCCGGCGTGGGTCGCCGGGCTGGCGTTCCTGTCGGCCAACCTCGGCGCGCAGGAAGTGGTCGGCATGGCCGCGAGCGGCGCGAAGTACGGCATGCTCACGAGCCATTTCTACTGGGTCGGCGCGATTCCGGCGATGGTCTTCGTCGGCGTGTTCATGATGCCGTTCTACTACGGCTCGCGCGCGCGCAGCGTCCCCGAGTACCTGAAGCTGCGCTTCGACGAGAAGACGCGCGCCTTCAACGCGCTCACCTTCGCGGTGATGACCGTGTTCTCGTCGGGGATCAGCATGTACGCCATGGGCGCGCTGCTGCGTCTGCTCCTCGGCTGGAACATCCACGCCAGCATCATCGTGTCCGCGGTGGTCGTGCTCGGCTACATCGCGCTGGGCGGACTCCGCAGCGCCATCTACAACGAGGTGGTGCAGTTCTTCCTCATCGTGTTCGGCTTCGTCCCGCTCGTCTGGCTCGGGCTGCGCGACGTCGGCGGCTGGAGCGGCCTCGCCGCGCGCGTGCCGGATACCTACGTGCGGGCGTGGCATTACATCGGGAGCGCGCAGTCGAATCCGATGGGCATCGAGTGGTTCGGGATGATCATGGGCCTCGGCTTCGTGCTCTCGTTCGGTTACTGGTGTACTGATTTCCTGGTAGTGCAGCGCGCGATGGCTGCAGACTCGATGAATGCGGCGCGCCGGACGCCGCTCATCGCGGCGGTGCCGAAGATGCTGTTTCCGTTCATCGTGATTCTGCCGGGCATCATCGCGCTCGGCCTGACCCTGCAGCCGAACGCCGGCGCCGCGCCGATCCTGCCACGCGAGGCCGGTGGCGGCTACGACTACAACATGGCGCTGCCGATGATGCTCGGGCGCTACTACCCGTCGGGCCTGCTCGGCCTCGGGATTACCGCGCTGATCGCCAGCTTCATGTCGGGGATGGCCGGCAACGTCACGGCGTTCAACACCGTGTGGACCTACGACATCTATCAGTCGTATCTCGTGCGCGGTGCCAGCGACGCACACTATCTCGCCGTCGGACGCGCTACCACCGTCGTCGGCATCGCGATCAGCGTCGCCACCGCGTACGTCGCGATGCGCTTCAACAACATCATGGACATGTTGCAGCTCGTGTTCAGCTTCGTGAACGCGCCGCTTTTCGCGACGTTCCTGCTCGGCATGTTCTGGCGACGCACGACCGGACATGGCGCCTTCGCCGGCCTGCTCGCGGGCACCTTCGCCGCGGCGATGCACTACCAGCTGACTGCTGTCGCGGGCGCTGCCTCGCTGCTGCCGAAGGTCGCCGTGCTGCACACCTACCCCTCGGACATGGCGCAGAATTTCTGGGGCGCGATCTGGGCGTGGACGTCGTGCTTCGCGGTCACGAGCGTCGTGAGCCTGGTCACGCCGCCGCGTTCCGCGACCGAGTTGACGGGGCTCGTCTACAGCCTGACGCCGCGTCTCGCGGACGGACGGATGGCGTGGTACACGAGGCCCGCGACGGTCGGGATCGCCGTGCTCATGCTGACGCTGGCGCTGAACGTGCTCTTCCGGTGACTGCGATGAGCGATCTCCGTTATCCGCTCGGCCTGCTGCTCGCGTTCTACGGTGTGATCCTGATTGCCACCGGTGCGATCGACGGCACGCTCGTCGTCGGCATCAACATCAACCTGTGGTGGGGCGTCGTGCTGCTCGCCTTCGGCAGCGCGATGGTGTATCTCGCGCGCCGCGCAGACACGACGGACCGTTCCGATTCACGACAACCGTAGCTCAGCCTTCAAGCTCTGCGGTCGCAATTCGAAACTTCGCTTGTACAGAGCACTCAGCGCGCTATATAGTGCCGCGATTTTTTCGAGAACTGCACCAAGGCGTCCTTTCTCCGCCGAAAGGGGTGAGCCGTGGTCTGTTGTCAGAGATTCGCGCTGTGCGGTGGTCTGATCATCGCGCTCCTCGATGCGCCGCTGCGCGCCGCGCCGACCGCGGTCGGCGCGCAGATCGCCGGCACCTTCCCGGATGCCAGCGGCCACTCGGCTCAATCGCATCTCGTGTATGCCGCCAACTCCGGCGTCTGGTGGCTCTTCACGCTGACCTCTGCGGCTGATTCAACGGGCGGCTCGAATCACCTCGTCAAGGCGTACCGATCGTCGGGTGCAGATCTCGCGACGGCGGTGTGGACTGCCGCCGGTGACAGCCCCGGCGCGTCGACGTCTGCCTCGTCGAACTGCGTCAGCTGCGTCATGGGGAGCGGCCGCGCGCTCGGCGTCGCCTATGTGAATGCCGGCGGCCGCGACGTGATTCACGCTGAAGTGGCCATGGCGGCGGACGGCCAGAACGGCCTCACTGCACACATCCGCGCCACCCTCAGCGCGACGGCCATCGCCTGGGAAACCTGGAACTATCACGATGAAGGCGCGGCAACCTGGACACTTCCGCGAGCCGTGTCGCTGGGCGTCTCGACGGGCGGGTACATCCATTCCGCCGGACCGACGCTTCAGCAGGAAGTGGATGCGAACATCCGTCGCTCGGTCAACCCCGATCTCGCTGCGACGTGGACGTCGGGCTCTGGCGCGGTTGCGGTCGTCGACAACAGCATGGTCCATGAGAACAACGCGCTCGCGTTCGCGCCGCTGGCAAATGACGTGATGCTCGCTGTCTACGACAACGGCAGCGGCACGGAGCCGATGCTCACGAATCTCCGCTACGAGCGCTCGAACGCGGACGGCTCGTGGACCGGCGTACCCGTCGGCTCGCAGAGCGGCGGAGACGGCGCCGTGTTCGGAACAAACGCCACAATCAATCAGAACGACTGGGCACTCGTGCCCGTCACGACGGCCGACGTCTACGTGTTCCGCCGAAACGCGGCCGGCAGCGGCATTGACGCTGCCGTCTACGCGCCCGCCACGAACACGTGGGCCGCTCTGGCGCCGCCGCCCCCGTTCGGGGCAGGTCAGGGCTTCAAGAGCGGCGCGGGGCTGTTCGGCGCTACCGACGGGGCGAGCGTGTGGCTGTTCGTTCTCAACACCGACGCGGCAAGCACGGTGCTCTTCACACGACGCGACGACACAGGATGGACGTCGTGGAGCAGCCTGCCCGGCACGGATGCCGGCACGCACGATCGCCGGTTCATCTCGGGCTATCCGCGCGTGTCGGCGAATCAGATCGGTCTGGTGTGGACGGAAGGCGCCGGTTTATATGACGTCGTCGTGACTTCGGCCGTCGCTGCTGACACCGTTGCGCCGCAAGTCCAGGTGACCGCGCCTGCCGGCGGCTCGACGGTGTTCGGTCCTGTTCCGGTCCAGGCGACGGCGTCGGACAACGTGGCAGTTGCGTCCGTCACGTTCCAGATCGACGGAGTGTCCCAGGGAGCGCCGCAGACGGCGTCGCCATTCGGCTTCACGTGGGATTCGACGAAGGTCGCAAATGGCACGCACGCGATCGGCGCGCTCGCGGCCGATGCCGCCGGGAACACGAGCACGGCAACGGTCAGCGTGACGGTGTCGAACACACCCGACACGACGCCGCCGACGATCTCGAGTGTCACAGCGTTCGCGATCGCGCCGACGGCTGCGTCCATCAGCTGGACGACGGACGAGCGCGCAACCAGCGTCGTCGACTACGGCCAGACGACGAATTACGGCGCATCGGTGAGCAACGGCGCGCTGGCGACGGCGCACACGATGGCGCTGTCGGGGTTGACGCCCGCGACCACCTATCACTTTCGCGTGTCGAGCGCCGATGGCGCGGGAAATGCGAGCTCATCGGCAGACTCGACCCTGACGACCACGACCGCCGACACCGCGCCGCCCATGGTGGCGATGACCGCGCCCGCAAATGGCGGCTCCGTGTCCGGGACTGTGACCGTGTCCGCGTCGGCGACCGACAATACGGCCGTCGCCGGCGTTCAATTCCTGCTGGACGGAACGAATCTCGGCGCCGAAGTCGCGGCCGCGCCGTACACGATCTCGTGGACGACGACGGCTGTGGCCAACGGCACCCATACGCTCGCGGCCCGTGCGCGCGACGCGGCGGGCAACGTCGCGACGTCGTCGTCGGTCACCGTGACGGTGACCAACGTCGCGGCACCGCTGATCGACGTGGTTGTATCCGCCGATCAAGCGAGCTCGAGAGCGCTGAGGATGGCGAGGTTCTCCACTGCGACGACCAACGAACTGCTGCTCGCGTTCGTGAGTGCCGGGGACGTGAGCGCCGGAAACACGGTGACCGCCGTCACGGGCGCCGGGCTGACGTGGACGCTCGTCCGCAGAACCAACGCGCAGCGTGGGACATCGGAAGTCTGGCGCGCGTTTGCCGCGACGCGGCTGAACAACGTGCTGGTCACCGTTCAGATCGCCCAACCGTCGCCGGTCACCGCGACCCTGGTCAGCCTCTCGCGCGTGGATACGACCGGGACCGACGGATCCGGCGCGATCGGCGCGACCGCATCGGGCAGCGCCGGCAGCGGTGCGCCGACGGCGTCGCTGGTCACGACGCGCAACAGCTCGCTGGTGCTGGGAGTGGGCGACGATTGGAGCGCAGCCGCCTCGCGCTCGGTCGGGTCAGGGCAGACGCTGCTGCATCAGTTCCTGAGCGGCGGCCGGACGCTGTGGGTGCAGCGCGCAGCGAATCCGATTGACTTCGGTGGGACCACCGTCGTGATCAACGACACGTCGCCGACCACCGATCGATTCAATTTGACGATCTGCGAGGTGCTTGGGAAGTTGCAATGAATCAGGAATTGGGACCGCAGCGTGACAGCGTGGCGCGAATTCCAAATTCCAAATTCCTAATTTTTGAGCACCTGCACCCGTTTGACATCGCACCCTGACGGCAGCCGGTTCGCGCGCGGCGGAACGTTCCCGAGGTAGCAGTTCGGGATCAGATACATCGGAGACGCCGCGGAGGCAGATGCACGCGGCGGCGGAGCCGGCGCCGGCACCCGATCGAGCGCGGCGTGATAGGTGAGGGTTTCGTATGCCGCGATCCGGATGTCGATCGCGACCGGTTGATACCCGGCGGCGCGCAGCTCGAGACGATGCGGACCGGCCGTGATCGTCAGCGGCCGGCCGGCTTCGATGTCGGCCAGCGTGCCGACGAAGTATCCGTCGACGAACACCTGCGCCTCACCTGGCGTTCCGGTGAGCCTGAGCCCACCAGTCGCGACAGGCGGAGCGTTCTCGGCCGGCGCTGTCGGCTCGGGTTCAGAAGTGTACGGATAACCCCCGTATCCATACACGATCGGGTACTTCGAACGATTTCCGTAAGGATTCCGCCGTCCGTTGAGGAACACGTCGCGTGACCGCTGAATGGTTGACGGCGTAAACGGGACTGGCGGCGTCAGCCCGCCCGCGGGCGGAGGTTGCAGCGGCGGCATCGGCACCAGAACCGGCTGCGGAACGCTCTGGGGCTGGGGAGGAACCGCCGGCGGTGGCTGGGAGGGCCTGGCCGGCGCGGGTGTCTGTCGCATCGGCACGGACGGTGGAGCGCCGCGCGTACTCTGCTGCGCGGCCACAAGTGCCGATACAGAGAAGAGAATCGCACACGCGATCGAAGCCCGGCGGACCATGGCTCGCTCCTGACGACCATTTTACGCCCGGTGAGAGGCGCATACGGTCCGGCTGGATCCACGTTCGCAACAGACCCCGGCGGCGTTGTAAGGCTTGGCCATGACTTCCATGGCCACACACATTCAATTCTGGAGGGTCTTTGGACACTGTTACTCGCGCCAAGAACATCTGCCTGACGCCGAGCACCGAATGGCCGGTCATTGCTGAAGAGCAGACGCCGGCGGCGACGCTGATCACCGGATACGTCGTCCCGCTCGCGGCGATCGGTGCCGTGGCCGGTCTCATCGGCGGATCGCTGGTCGGCATCAGCGTGCCGTTCGGCGGCACCTACCGCGTGCCGCTGACGGCCGGCCTCGTCGGCGCCGTGTTCACGTTCGTCATGGCGATCGTCGGCGTGTTCCTGATCTCGGTCGTCATCAACGTCCTCGCCCCGACGTTCGGCGGCCAGCAGAACAGCTCGCAGGCGTTGAAGGTTGCCGTGTATTCCTACACGCCGGCCTGGATCGCGGGTGTCCTGCACATCCTGCCGCTGCTCGG
>DATFXR010000613.1:0-6628 GCA_035315685.1 Vicinamibacterales bacterium
CAGCGCGATCGGATCGCCGATGCTGCAGTATCGCGGGCCGTTCGTGCTGCAGATGCCAGACGAGGCGTGGTTCAACACGACTATGATGCAGAAGGACCTGCGGCTTGCGCTCGAGATGGGGCGCGAGCTCGGCGTTCCGCTACCGACGACCTCGACCACCAACGAGTGGCTGACGGCGGCGCGGGCGATCGGGCTGGCTGACGAAGACTTCGCCGCGGTGTTCCAGGCGCTGGCTCGCGCCGCGGGAGCAGCGGAATGAGTGATCGGCTCGTGCAGATCTACCGGCAGATGGTGGCAATTCGGCTGTTCGAGGAGCGCGTCAACGATCTCTACACGCGCGCGCTGATGCCGGGTCTCGCGCACCTGTATATCGGCGAGGAAGCCGTCGCGGTCGGCGTCTGCAGCGCACTGCGCAGAGACGACTACATCACCAGCACGCACCGCGGTCACGGCCACTGCCTCGCGAAAGGGGCGGCGCCCGATCTGATGTTCGCGGAGCTCCTCGGCAAGAAGGCCGGCTACTGCAAAGGTAAGGGCGGCTCGATGCACATCGCCGACCCCGAGACGGGCAATCTCGGCGCGAACGCCATTGTCGGCGGCAGCGCCGCGCTCGCCACCGGCGCCGCCTTCTCGTCGAAGTATCTCGGCCAGGATCGTGTCGTCGTCTGCTTCTTCGGAGAAGGCGCGCTCGGCCAGGGCGTCCTCTACGAGTCGATGAACCTCGCGCAGCTGTGGAAGTTGCCCGTGATCTATCTCTGTGAGAACAATCTCTACAACGAATACACCCACTTCGCCGAGACGACGGCTGGGGAGATCGCGGCGCGGCCGGCCGCATTCGGCATCGAGTCGGCGAGTGTGGATGGGCAGGACGTCCGCGCCGTCCACGACACCATCGCGCCGCTGGTCGCGCGGGCGCGGCGCGGCGACGGTCCGGCGTTCGTCGTCGCCGCCACCTATCGATTCCGCGGCCACCACGTCGGCGACGTCAGCCGCGATTACTACCGGACGAAGCAGGAAGAGCAGCGCTGGATGAGCGATCGCGATCCGATCGCGATCCTCGCCGCGCATCTCGTCGCATCCGGAGTCGCCGACCGCGCATCGCTCGATGGCATCCATGCGGAGCTGACGCACCAGATGGACGAGGCGATGCAGTGGGCGATTGACGCGCCGTACCCGAGCGTCGAGGAAGTGACGGAGGACGTGTACGCGTAATCCGGAGGGCGCAGAGATGGCGGAGCACGCAGCCCGGAAAGCAACCGCAGAACCCGCAGAGCACGCAGAGAGACGTAATTACTCTGCGAACTCTGCGGTCTCTGCGGTTGCTTTCCCCCGCGAGATTACGTTCGGCGAGGCGGTCAAGGAAGCGATCGCCGAGGAGATGCGCCGCGATCCGCACGTCGTGCTGTTTGGTGAGGATGTCGCGGAGGCCGGAACGGCGTTCAAGGTCCTGACCGGGCTGGTCCAGGAATTCGGGCCGACGCGCGTCATCGACACGCCGATCTCCGAAGCCGGGTTCACCGGCCTCGGCGTCGGCGCCGCGATGACCGGCCTGCGGCCGATCGTCGACATCATGTTCGGCGACTTCCTCACGCTGGTGATGGATCAGCTCGCCAACCAGGCCGCGAAGATTCACTACATGTCCGGCGGCAAGTGGCGCGTGCCGCTGGTCGTCCGCGCGACGCTCGGCGCAACCCGCCGGTCGGCGGCGCAGCATTCGCAGTCGCTCCACGCGTGGCCGAGTCACATCCCGGGCCTGAAGGTCGTCGTGCCGTCGACGCCCTACGACGCGAAAGGTCTGATGAAAGCGGCGATTCGCGACGACAACCCCGTGGTCGTCTTCGAAGACAAGATGCAGTACAGGCTGAAGGGGCCCGTGCCTGGCGAGGACTACGTGATTCCGCTTGGCGTCGCCGACGTCAAGCGGGCGGGCCGCGACATCACGATCGTCGCGACCAGCAGCATGGTCCAGGTGGCGCTCGGCGCCGCGACGCTGCTCGAGGCGATTGGCGTCGACGCCGAAGTCGTCGACCCGCGGACGACGTGGCCGCTCGATGAGAGGACGATCGTCGAGTCGGTGAAGAAGACGTCGCGGGCGATCGTGATGGACGAGGGTTACGGACGCTATGGCGTCGGCGCGGAGCTGGCGGCGGTGATCGCCGAGGGCGCCTTCTACAATCTCGACGCGCCGGTGACTCGTCTCGGCGCGATGCACGTGCCGATTCCCTTCTCGCCGCCGCTCGAGGACGCCACGGTGCCGACGGAGCAGACGGTCGTCGAGACGGCTCGGCGTCTGTGCAACAAGTAATGGCTGATGGCTAAATGGCTAATGGCCGATGGCTGATGGCTGCTGACGTGGCCGAGGCGGGATGGCTGGATCAAGACCTTTCAACCATCAACCATAGCCATCAGCCATCAGCCATCAGCCATTGACAGGGAGGCACCGTGTCCATTCGCACCTACGGCACGATGGGCGTCGACTGGGAGCAGCGGATCGATTTCGATCGGCTGCGCACCGAGCGCCTTGCGCGCATCAAGGCGCTGCTCGCGAAGTCGGAGCTGGGCGCACTGC
Organism: Vicinamibacterales bacterium; assembly: GCA_035315685.1. Classification (GTDB taxonomy): domain Bacteria; phylum Acidobacteriota; class Vicinamibacteria; order Vicinamibacterales; family CAVVIG01; genus QHWK01. The sequence continues at coordinate 2,570 of DATFXR010000613.1, forward strand.
TCTGCTTCGACATGAACAACGTCCGCTACATCACCGCGACCCATATCGGCACGTGGGCGCAGGACAAGATCAGCCGCTTCACGCTCCTGCCGCAGCACGACGAGCCGGTGCTGTGGGATTTCGGTTCGGCCGCGAAACATCATCAGCTCAACTGTCCGTGGCTCGGCGAGCGATCGCGGCCGGGCATCGCGCTGCTGCGCGGCGCGATGACGCCGGAGATGGGGCGCGCCGAGGACGTCGCCAGGAAGATCCGCGTCGAGCTCGAATCGCGCGGCCTGCTCGGCGAGCCGGTCGGCATCGACGTCGTCGAGCCGCCGATTCTCTTCGCGCTCCAGCGGGAAGGCGTCACGGTGGTGGACGGCCAGCAGCTGATGTCCGACGCGCGCGAAATCAAGACGCAGGACGAGATCTCGCTGCTCACGCACTCCGCGATGATGGTGGACGCCGCGTACCACGAGCTGTATCAGGCGATGAAACCGGGCATGCGCGAGAACGAGTGTGTCGGCCTGGTCAGCAAGGTGCTCTACGACCTCGGGTCCGAGTACGTCGAGGGGGTCAACGCCATCTCCGGCGAACGGTGCAGCCCGCATCCGCACGTGTTCTCCGACCGCGCGCTCAGGCCCGGCGATCCTGTGTATTACGACATCCTGCACTCCTACATGGGCTACCGGACGTGCTACTACCGGTGCTTCGCGATCAACTTTGCGTCGCAGGCGCTGATCGATGCGTACAAGCGCTGCCGCGACTATCTCGATGCATCGATCGAGCTGATTCGTCCCGGCCGGTCGACAGCCGACGTCGCGTCGGTGTGGCCGAAGGCGACCGACTTCGGGTTCCCGAGCGAAGAGGCGGCGTTCGCCCTCCAGTTCGGCCACGGCGTCGGCCTGGCGATCTGGGAGAAGCCGGTGATCAGCCGGCTGGTCTCGCTCGAACATCCGCACGAGATCAAGCCGGGGATGGTGTTCGCGCTCGAAACCTTCTGGCCCTCGAAGGACGGCTGGAGCGCCGCCCGAATCGAGGAAGAGATCGTGGTCACGCCGACCGGCCACGAAGTGATCACCCGCTTCCCGGCGGAGCAGCTGCTGGTCGCCGGCGCGAGCTACGTCACGGTCGACGGTCCGCTGAAGACGACGCGCGAGCTCGAGGGGACGCCGAACCGCGAGGTCGTGCAGTTGATTGCCGAGAGCGCCAGGACGGAAGCGCCGGCGAAAATCGGCGCCTGATGGCAGTCAGCGTCGTGATGCCCGCGCTGGAGATGGCGCAGGAAACGGGGAAGCTCCTCGCGTGGCGGAAGAAAGAAGGCGATCACGTCAGCAGGGGCGAGACGCTGCTCGAGATCGAGACGGACAAGGCGGTGGTCGAGGTCGAGGCGCCAGGCGACGGAATCCTCGCGGCGATCACGGCGACCGAGGGTGCCGTCGTTCCGGTCGGCCAGACGATCGCGTGGCTCGTCGCCCCTGGCGAAGTCCCCCCCGCCACGCCGGCCGCGCACACGGGACGGCGATCGGATGCGGTTTCACCGGCAGTGACACGCGATCGCGAACAGCGTGCGAACGCTTCGTCGATGGCGGAGATCCGGATCTCGCCGAAGGCTCGCCGTCTCGCGAAGGAGCACGGGATCGATCTGGCAACGCTCCGCGGCTCAGGCCCGGACGGAGAGATTCTCGCGGAAGACATCCAATCAGCCCTCAACCCATCACCCGGCCATTCAGCCATCAGCCGTCAGCCATCAGCCATGTCGCCGTCGTTCGCGGCAGTGATGGCGGCGCGAACGACGCAGAGCTGGACGACGGTCCCGCACTTCTTCATTTCGCGCGACGTCGAGGCAACGGCGCTCATGGCCGCGCGAAGGAGCACCCTCAGCGAAGCCGCCAGCACCCTCAGCGAAGCCGCCAGCACCATCACCGATGTCCTCATCTCGCTCGCCGCCCGCACGCTCGTGAGGCATGCGCGCCTGAATTCGAGCTGGATCGAGGGCGCAGTTCGAGCCAACGCCGACATCAACGTCGCGATCGCGATCGCCGTCGAGGACGCGGTCGTCGCCGGTGTCATTCGCCAGGCTGACCGTGTGTCGCTGTCAGATATCGCGGCGCGTCGGAAGGAACTTGCGAATCGTGCCCGCGCCGGCCGCCTGCAGCCGTCCGACATTACCGAAGCGACCTTCACGATCAGCAATCTCGGGATGTTTCAGGTCGACTCGTTCACCGCGATCATCGTTCCGCCGCAGGCAGCCATCCTCGCCGTCGGCGCGATCGCCGATCGCGTGGTCGCCGTCAACAGTCAGCCCGCCGTGCGGCCGATGATGACGCTGACGCTGTCGTGCGATCACCGTGTCGTTGACGGCGCCCGCGCGGCGGCCTTCCTCAGTGACCTGGTCGAGGCGATTCGCGCGTGCCGGTCCGGCTAGAGCCGGACACTACCGCTGATCACGGTGCGGCTGACGCCGGATACTGCCGCTGATCACGGTGCAGCTGACGCCGGATACTGCCGCTGATCACGGTGGCTCGGTAGTGTCCGGCTTTAGCCGGACCGTGAGAGCGCTACAATCCGAATACGAACAGCGCGTACCCCGCGGCGATCGCGACGTACTGCTTGCCGTCCACTGCAAACGCGATGGGGTTCGCTTTCACGGCCCCGCCGAGTTGCAGATCCCAGAGCGGCTTGCCGTTCTCGGCGTCGAGCGCGAAGAAATTTCCTTCTTCCGTGCCTCCGAAGAGGAGGCCGCCCGCGGTGGTGAGCAGCCCCGTCCACGGCGGCGAGAGGAGCTTGAACTCCCATTTCAGCGCGCCAGTGGTCGCCTCCAGCGCACGCACCGCGCCCCAGGCATCGTCGCCGTTGACGGCGCGTCCGCCGCCGGCCACGAAGGGCTCGCCGGGCGCGTACTTCGACTCCCCCTTGTAGTAGTAGGTGCCCATCTCGCGCGCCGGCTGGTAGAAGAGCTTCGTGACCGGGCTGTACGACGGGCTCGGCCAGTTCGACGCGCCCTGAATGTTCGGAAACACGAGCGTGCCTTCGGTGCTCGGATCCATCCCCGGCTTCAGCCGCGGGCGCCCCTTCGCGTCCAGCCCCTCTGCCCACGTCTGTTTCGCGTACGGCGTGCCGCTGATGAACTCGCCGGTCTCGCGATCGAGGACGTAGTAAAAGGCATTGCGATTGGCCATCGCGACCAGCTTGCGCGCGCGCCCGTTGATCGTCGCGTCGAAGAGGATCGGGATCTCGTTCGAGTCCCAGTCGTGCACGTCGTGCGGCGTGAACTGGAAGTGCCACTTGATCGTGCCGTCAGCCGGATTCAGCGCGAGCAGCGAACAGGTGTAGAGGTTGTCGCCCGGGCGCACGTCGCCGTTCCAGTCGGGACCCGGATTGCCGGTGCCCCAGTACACGAGATTGAGCGCGGGGTCGTACGAACCGGTCAGCCACGACGAGCCGCCACCGTTCTTCCAGCTGTCGCCGCCCCAGCTGTCGAAGCCGGGTTCGCCCGGACCGGGCACCGTGTAGGTGCGCCACACGCGCTTGCCGGTCTTCGGATCGTACGCGTCGAGGAAACCGCGAATGCCGGCCTCCGCACCGGACACGCCGACGATGATGCGATCGGTGAGCGCGAGCGGCGCGTTGGTGAGGTAGTGCCCGAGCTTGTTCTCGTCGACCACGGTATCCCACCGCACCGCGCCCGACTTCGCGTCGAGCGCGATCAGATGGCCGTGGACGGTGCCGAAGAACACGGTGTCGCCGAGAATCGCTACACCGCGATTCACCGGCGGCGAGCCGATGACGATGACGTCGGTCGGAATCGGCGGCGTATAGGTCCACAGCGGGCGGCCGCTGCGCGCGTCGAGCGCGGTCACCGTGCTCGGTGGCTCGGTGATGTAGATCACGCCGTCGACGACGATCGGCGACGTCTCCACGATCCCGGTGCGTCGCACCTGATAGACCCATGCCGGCTTCAGCCGCGCGACGTTCGAGCGATCGATCTCTTTGAGCGGCGAGAAGCGATGCGCCTGATAGTTGCCCGAGTAGGTGAGCCAGTTCGACGGCTCGCGATCGGCGTTGGCGATGCGCTCG
>DATFXR010000614.1:0-2685 GCA_035315685.1 Vicinamibacterales bacterium
CGCTACGGCAAGTCGTCGCTGATCGCCCGGGCTCTCGCGGCGATGGCGCGCAAGGGCGCGGTCACGGTCGACGTCACGGTCGGCAGCTTCAGCTCGTACGTCGCGTTCCTCGAGGGCTACGCCCGTGCGATCGCGGCGGCCGAAACCAGGCGCGACCAGGCGCGTTCGTGGCTGCGCGAGGCGATCCGTTCGGCGCGCGCCGAGGTGCGGTATGCGCCCGATCAGGCGCAACCGCCGTCAGCCGTCACCTCGGGCCGCTCCCGCACCTCCGCCGCAGCGCTCACCGTATCGTTTCCGACCGTCCGATCGGACCGCGAGGTGTCGCGCCTGGCGCAGGACGTGTTCGAGCTGCCGGCAAAGCTCGCCGCCGATCGCGGCCGCAAGGTCGTGGTCGCGCTTGACGAGTTCCAGGCGATTGCCGGCTTCAACGGCGGATCGGTGGAGCACGCGCTCCGCGCCGCCGTGCAGCATCAGCGCGACGTGGGATACGTCTTCGCCGGATCGGAGCCGAGCCTGATGGAACGGATGCTCGGGCCGAAGCGGCCGTTCTACAAGGCGGGCCCGGTGATGCGGCTCGACAAGATCCCCGCTGAGGAATTCGCCGCGTTCATCGACGCCCGCTTCGCGCAATCGGGATTCCGGCCCGAGGACGGCCTCGGCGCCGCGATCGTCGAGCTCGCCGGCAATCTCCCCTACGACGTCCAGCGCCTCGCGCATGAGACCTGGGACGAAGTCCACGCGCGCGGCCGGCGCAAGGCGTCGCTCGACGATCTCCACGGCGCGCTCAAGCGCCTGCTGCTCGAGCAGCAGACGATGTTCGAGGCGGTGTGGCAGCGGCTGACGCTCGGACAACGCGCCGTGCTCCGCGCGGTCGTCGTCGAAGAGGGCCTGAACATGATGGCGGCCGATACGCGCGCGCGTCATCGGCTCGGCGGGCCGTCGACGGTACAGGCGGCGCTCGTGGCGCTGGTGCGCGAAGACCTCGTCGCGCGCGAGCGTGACCGCTATGTCGTCGTCGACTCGCTCCTGCGCGAATGGGTCGCGCGCCAGACATTCTGAAGCCCAGCTGCAGGGGAATCGCGCGAGTCAGCCGCTGGAACGTAGCTTGCTGACGACTGCGGCGTGAGGTCGATCTCGACCACGGCGGCTGTTGCGCTCCTCGCGGTCGGCCTTGCACTGCCCGCGCAGGCGCAAACCGAGACCCGCTTCGCGTTCGGCGTCGACTTCCTGGTGGCCGCGAGTGACTACTCGTCCGGTCAGGATCGCGCAGAATCCGTGTTCACGGTCGAGCCGCTCTGGCGATTCGGCGACTTCCAGCCGGGGTGGGGCCCTCACTTCGGCCTGAACTGGTATGCGGTAGACATTCAACGACTCGTGGGCGGGACCGCAGTCACGTTGGGCGAAGTGCACATCCGTCCGATCATGGGCGGTTACGGTTACACGTGGGTGCGCGGGAAGAACACGATCTCCGCCAACGTGCTTGCCGGCTACGCGTTCTCCTCGATGAAACTGGCCGACGGCGCCGCCGCCGCGTATGAATCGCGGGTGGGTGTCGGCGTGAGCGATGCGGACGCGTCGAACACATTCGTCGTCCGGCCGGAGATCGACTTCTGGCACGACATCAACCGGCTGTTCGGCCTCAACGTGAACGTCGGCTACATGGTTGCGCGTCCCGATATCACGATCACGACCAGCGCCGGGATCGACAAACGCACCGCCCACGCCGACCAGTTCCAGGTCCGCGTCGGCCTGGTCTATTCGATCTTCTGAATCGAAACGTCAGTAAGCGACCAGCTTCCGCAGCGCTTCCGCGATCGTGTCTAGGTTCGGCAGGTTTGCCGCTTCCAGGATGTGGGAGAACGGCGGATGCGTGTCGGGATAGGTCACCCGCATCACCGGCGCGTCGAGCGCATCGAACTTCTCCTCCATGACGACGGCGGAGATCTCGGAGGCGATGCCGAGCGTCCTGACGTCCTCCTGGACGATCAGCAGGCGGTTCGTCTTGTCGAGCGATCTGAAGATCGATGACTTGTCGAACGGCATCAGCGTGCGAAGATCGATGACTTCGACTTCGACGCCCTCCTTCGCCAGTCGCTCGGCCGCTTCGAGCGACGGCAGCATCATCGCGCCGTACGCGATCAGCGTCGCGTCGCTTCCCTCGCGACGGATCGCTGCCTCGCCAATTGGCACAATCGCGGCGTCGCCCTCCGGGACCGGACCCTTGGCGCGGCGATACAGGTACTTGTGCTCGAAGTAGACGACCGGGTTGTCGTCGCGGATCGCGGCCTTGAGCAGACCCTTCGCATCGTACGCCGTCGACGGCGCCACCACCTTCAGCCCGGGCCGATGGATGAACCACGCTTCGGGATTCTGCGAGTGGTACAGGCCCCCGCCGACGTTGCCGCCGCTCGGCGCACGGACGACGAGCGGCACGGTCGCGCGGCCACCGTAACGGAAGCGCAGCGTCGCCGCCTGGTTGACGATCTGGTCGAACCCGCACGAGATGAAGTCCGCGAACTGCATTTCGGCAACCGGCCGGTAGCCGCGCTGCGACGCGCCGATGCTGATCCCGATGATCGCCGACTCGGAGATCGGCGTATCGACGACGCGCAGCTCGCCGAACTCCTCGTAGAGGCCCTGCGTGACGCCGAACGCGCCGCCGTACGGCCCGACGTCCTCGCCGAG
>DATFXR010000615.1:0-2003 GCA_035315685.1 Vicinamibacterales bacterium
CGAGATCGTCGACGCGGCACGCCGCGCGATTGCCGCGGGTGTGAGCGCCGACGCGCTCGACGAACGTCGCTTCGGCGAGTTTCTCTACACGGCCGGGCAGCCGGATCCGGATCTGCTGATCCGCACCAGCGGCGAGATGCGCGTCAGCAATTTCCTGCTCTGGCAGATTGCCTATTCCGAGATCTGGGTCACTGAACGGCTCTGGCCCGACTTCAGACGCCGCGATCTGCTCGAGGCGGTCGTCGCCTATCAGAAACGCGAGCGCCGTTACGGCGGCATCAAGCCTTCCCCGGTAGCGCTGGGCGCTAAGTGATCGCGTCAAAACCGGGAAGAGGATGACGCGCGTCGCGAGCGGCGCGGTTCTGATTGCGCTGGCCGTCGGCGTTGTCTGGTTCGCCACCAGCTACATCTTCTTCGCAGTCGCCGCCACGCTCCTCGTGCTCGGCGTCAGCGAATTGATCACGTTGTCGCGGGCGAGCTCGCTCGACGTGCCCGCGTTACCCTCGACGATTGCCGCGGCGCTGGCGATGGCCGTCGTGAGCCTGCCCGACGTCGGAGGAAGGGCGCTCGAAGCCGTCTTCATGGCGGCGCTGCTCGGCCTCGGCCTGGTGACGCTGGGCGCCTGGCGCGGCGGTCCGCATGCGCTCGCGTCGATCTCGGCGTCGTTGTTTCCTGCGCTCTATCTCGGGCTGCCGATCGGCGCGCTGGTCGCGGTGCGACAGCTCGGCGGCCCACCGGCGTTGTTCCTGCTGATGCTGACGATCATCATCAGCGACTCGATGCAGTACTACACCGGGCGGCTGCTCGGACGCCGCCCCCTCGCACCGATGGTCAGCCCCAAGAAGACCGTGGAAGGCGCGGTCGGCGGTTTCGTCTTCGGCACGGCGGCGTTCGTGATCATCGGTGCCTGGTGGCTGCCACAGATCCCGACCGGACTGCGCGCCGGCCTCGGCTTGACGATCGTCGCTCTCGGCATCGCCGGCGACCTGTTCGAGTCGATGCTGAAGCGCAGCGCCAACGTGAAGGACAGCTCGTCGCTGATCCCCGGCCACGGCGGCATCCTGGACCGCATCGACGCGCTGCTGTTCGCGGCGCCGCTGTACTACATGGTTCTGAGGTACGTTTAACCGCTGAGGACGCGGAGTGCGCTGAGAAAACTGGCGCTGCGTTCGCTGCGTTCTCGGCGGTCAGGGCAGATCGTGAAACGTATAGCAATCCTCGGCTCGACCGGCTCGATCGGCCAGAGCGCGCTCACGGTGGTCGATGCGCATCGCGATCGGCTGCAGGTGGTCGGGCTGGCTGCGGGCGAGAATGCGGATCTGCTCGCCGAGCAGATCGCGACGTATCAGCCGCGCATCGCGGCGATGGCGACCGGCGAAGCGGTCGATCGCCTGAGGGACAGCGGCGCCGCCCGTTCGACCACGATCGCCGGAACGGGACGTGACGGACTCGTCGCCGTCGCCGCGCATCCCGACGCCGACATCGTCCTGTGCGCGTCGAGCGGCACCGAAGCGCTCGAAGCGGTGCTCGCCGCCATCGAGTCGGGCAAGACGATCGCCCTTGCGAACAAGGAAGTCCTGGTCATGGCCGGCGGCATCGTCACCGAGGCGGCGACGCGGCGCGGCGTCCCGATTCTTCCGGTCGACAGCGAGCACAACGCGATTCATCAGTGTCTGCACGGGCGATCGAGGAGTGACATACGGCGCCTGATTCTCACCGCATCGGGCGGGCCGTTCCGCGGCCGCCCGGCGCACGAGCTCGGGGCGGTGTCCGCCGACGCCGCGCTGAAGCACCCGACCTGGCGAATGGGCCGCAAGATCACCATCGATTCGGCCACGCTGATGAACAAAGGCCTCGAGGTGATCGAAGCGCACTGGCTGTTCGGCGTGCGCGCGGATCAGATCGACGTCGTCATCCATCCGCAGTCGGTCGTGCACTCGATGGTGGAATTGACCGACGGCGCGATCCTCGCGCAACTCGGCGTCACGGATATGCGGTTGCCG
>DATFXR010000616.1:0-11880 GCA_035315685.1 Vicinamibacterales bacterium
GGCGAGCTCCCGGCGCAGACGCGCGACCTCTTGTTTCAGGCGTCCCGGGGTGTCCGTGCGCTGTTGCCGCTCGGGCCGCGACACGCTTCAGACGGTACGCCGATCGGTTTGATTTGTACAGACCCCTGAACAGTTACCCGCTGTCACATCCTCGGCGGTAAACGCGAAACGGGTCACGTCCTGGGATTGCTCGACATTTTCAATCACGCCATCGTTGATCGTACGTGGCGTACTCGGTTCGTTGAACCCAGGCACAGAAACGATGTACGCGTGGATATCCGCGCCAGGAGAGGCGGCTCCGGAGACCACCTGATGCGTCAGGTCCCCTGTGACGGGCACGACCAAGGGCACAACCAATTCAATCTGGGAATCGGCCCCAAGGACATGCGCGAAGTCGGCAAGTCGTCCCCGCCACCACCGTGCGGGATGGAGGTCGCCATCGACGGTCCGCGATTCGCCCAATACTTCGGCGCCGAGGCCGGACCCCAGCACCCGCAACGCGCGGCTTTCCGTTCCGCCCAGTGTCCCCAAGTCGGTGATCACGTGTTGGCTGTCCCACGCGACCGCGTGCGTGGCGCTGTCATCGCTCACACTCGATTCGCCGACGATGAATCGTCCGAGTGGCTCGCTGCAATTGATCGCGGCGCTGTAGGTGCCGCCTAGTGTGCCCAGGTCGGTGAGCGCATCCGCACTCGTGACGAACGCGTGCCGCGCCCCGTCAACGGTCGCGGCTTCGCCGCAGACGACGGCGCCGACGTCATACGCAAAGCCGGTGTCGCCGCCGAACGTGCCCAAGTCCCGCATGCCGGTGGTCGGGGCCCAGAGGAACGCATGGTACGAGGCGTCCCCGGCGACCTGGGCCCAGCCTGACACCTGGTCCGCGTCGTTGATGCCCGACGCCCGGCTGTAAGTGCCACCCAGCGTGCCCAGATCCAGCATGCCAACATCCTCGGTCCAGAGAAAGGCGTGGCTGACGCCGTTCGGCAGGCTCGCGCTGCCGGCGACCGCGCCGGCGGTGTTGACCGCAAACGCCCAACTCGTCGAACCGCCCAGCGTCCCGAGATCGGTCAACGCGCCGTCTTCATACTTGAACGCGTGGGGCGAGCCGTCGACGGTTTGGGACGCGCCGACGATGCGCGCACCATTGGCGGCATAGGCGCGCGTTTCGTTGCCCCCGAGGGTGCCGAGATCAATCGGATCCAGGTACGTCGGGGCGTACGCGGTGGCTTGCGCCGCCGTCGGTGCCGCACACGCGAGCACTGCGGTCAACAGAATCGCCGTCGTGATGAGCGGACGTGCCGGATTTCTCATGGCTGAGCTCCTTCCGAAGGCAAGGTTGATCCGGTTTGGAGAGCCGTGCTGGAACTGAGGGACGAAGAGCGGCTCCCGAATGCGGAAGGCATCCGTCGGTCACGGACGGACGAACGTGACATTTCCGACTTGTCGCTGATTCTCGGCTGCCCGCCATGGCGCGGCTATCCTTCGTCGTCTCGATCGCGCATAACGAAACCCGTAGTGTCCATCAAATCGATCCGGCCAGCGTCGGCGAAGGGCCTCAGGAATCGATGTGAGCCATCGGATCGAGCCTCGTCGTCCGCTCCGTTCCCGCATCGATGCTTGATCAGCCGACGATGACGAGGAGAGGAGTGTCGTCGCGGACCTGCACGAGAACAGACGCTGGCTTGTAAGCGGTCGTCACAGTGACGCTGACAAAACATCGACCGAACCGACCGATCCGTCCCTGCATTGGCTTCGTCGGACAATTCGCGCGATCCGGTCGATCGGACCACCGAGTGTTCACCCAAGCCGGTTCAGAATCGACAGCTTCTCGTGGCTCGCACTCAGGTCTTCCGTCAACAGATGGAGATAGCGCTGGGTGGTCGTTATCTGCGTGTGCCCGAGGACCATCGAGAGCCGCACGATGTCGCCACCCTGGCGGAGGTAATTCGTGGCGAAGGTGTGGCGGAGGCGGTGCCAGCCGAACACCGGCAGACCCAGCTTCCGCTCCATCAGATAGAGCGAGGTGGCGCTGTTGCGTTTCTCCTAGGCTAGCGCGTCGCGCGAGAGCCCACGAAGACGAACGGGCTGCGGAGGCCCTTCTGCTCCTTGAGCCGCTCGAACCGATACAGCCGCTTCCGCAACTCCGGCGAGAACGGGACCAGCCGCTCCTTCTGTCCCTTCCGAACACCTTGAGAATCAGGTTGTCGAAATCGACATCGGCGTGGCGCAGGTGCAGCATTTCTGACAGGCGAAGACCCGTGTCCAGCGTCAGGGGTGCCGCGAGGTGGACGCGCCGCTGGCCGAACGACATCGGCCGGTAGCCGATGAGCGTGCGCATCTGCGCATCATCCCGAGCGTGTAAAGCTGTCGAAGCTCGGCCTGGAGCGACAGATACTCGCCGTGCACGAAGCCTCCTTACGTAGCCAGGCCACGGTCGAATTCTACGCACCAGCGCGATCCCGTTCGTTTTTGCCGCTCCGGCACCGGGACCGGATCAGGATTTGTGCACCCTTCAGGGCATCGCGGGCGCGATCCGCTGGTGCTCGATCAACCCGGCGTGGCTGGCGTCATCGTCGGCGCACGCCACGCGCGATATCTCGATCAGGCGAGACGAGCCTGCGTGCTCGCGCTCGACGACGACGACCGTGCCGCTGTGGCGCGCGTCCAATTCGCGTCAAGCGGCCCGTGCGGCGACGTCTATGACCTCGAGCGCGCGAAGGGCGGACCGCATGCGTCGATCATGCGATACACGCTCGCCCGGTGGCTCCGTCACGGGCGAAGTCGACAACGCCGATTGTCGGGGGATCTCGCCGCGGCCGAGTTTTCGCAGAGAACGGGATCGATCAGTCTGGCATGAGCGCGAACGTCCAGACTGCGCCGCCGGTGGGGACGCGCTGCGCCGCAAAGCGCCTCGCAAGACCACCAAGACCAGACGCGATCGTCACGTACTGACGGCCCTTGTGCGTATACGTGATCGCGGTCGCATTCACACTCGACCCGGTCTTGAATTGCCACAGTGTCTCGCCCGTCGCCGCATCGAGCGCGATGAACTCGCCCGTGAGCCTGCCGGTGAACACAAGTCCGCCGGCCGTCACCAGCGTGCCGGCGGAACTCGGCATGTCGGTCAGCTTCACGTCCCACTTCTTCTCGCCGCTCAGCGGATCAATAGCGACGAAATGGCCAACGACATCGTCGGGTTTGAACGTCGGAGCCCTGCCGAGCACGCCGGTGGAATTCGTGCCGGGCTCTTGCGGTTTGGGTGGCGCAAGTTTCTGAATGCGCGGCACGTCCCACGCGCTGAGGTACACCAGGCCGGTGCTCGGGTTGAATGCGATCGGCACGGCATTGGTGCCGCGCTGCGGGTAGATCGACACCTCCTCTCCGGCCAGGAAACGCCTGTAGAGGTCGGTCAGCACCGGCCGGCCGGTCGCGAGGTCGACATGCGTGGCCCAGTTCACGGTCGTAAATGGGTGCGCAGCGATCAGGCGGCAGTTCGTGCGGTCGAGCACGTACACGAAGCCATTCTTGTTGGCCTGGATCATCACCCTCCGCGCCTGGCCGCCGATCTGAATATCGGCCAGCACCTGCTCGTCCGTGGCGTCCACGTCGTAGACATCATTGGGCGTGTACTGGTAATGGCAGACGAGTTCCCCGGTCTTGGGGCGGATGGCGATCACGCTCGACGTGTAGAGGCTGTCGAGCGCGCCACGCGGCCGAGGATCGTATGGTTCCGCATTCCCTGTACCCCAGTAGACGAGATCGAGCTGCGGATCGTACGAGCCCGACCGCCACGTCGCCCCGCCGCCATGCGTCCACGCATCACCGCCTTTGGGCCACGTTTCCGACCCGGGCTCGCCTGGCGCCGGAATCGTGTAGCGTCGCCAGAGTTTCCGCCCGGTGTCAGGATCCCAGCCGTCGAGGAACCCGCGCGTCGTGAACTCGCCGCCCGCCATGCCCGAGATGACGACGCCGTTTGCCACGATCGGAGCGCCGGTCGAGGTGTAGCCCTCGCGAAAGTCGGCGAACGTCTGATTCCAGACCTCCTTTCCAGTCTTCATGTCCAGTGCGATCAAATGGTTGTCGATCGTCACTCGAAAAAGCTTGCCGTCATAGATCGCCGGAGCTCCGCGATTGATGGCGCCAAAAATCGCGACGCGCTGCACACCCGGGTCCGTCTCGACTGGCGTGCGCCATATCTGGCGGCCTGTCGCCACGTCGATCGCGAACGTCCACTTCCCATTGACGACGTACATCACGCCGCCAAAGATCGTGGGCGCCCCGAGCTCGCCCGCGTCGTTCATGAGGCTCGTGCTCCACACCGGCACGAGGCGCTTGACGTTCGAGCGATTGATCTGCGCGAGCGGGCTGTAATTCTTCCTGTCGTAGCCCATGCTCGCGGTCGTCACGCTCTCGGTGTGGTGGCCATCATTGATGAGATCCGCGGTTGTCTGGGTACGTCCCGTCGCGGGCCACAGGCCCGAGACGATGGCGGTCGCCCACGCCGTCTTGGTGAACTTCATGCGCCTCATCCCGGCCCGGACGCTAATTCCGAATGATCTGTCCGCCCTTCATGACGAAGGTCACGCGCGACATCTCGGTGATATCCGCGAGCGGATCGCCTGCAACCGCGACAATGTCGGCGAACCTGCCCTTCTCGATGGTGCCGACGTCGGCCGACCATCCGATGAGATCCGCGGCGATCGTCGTGGCCGAGCGCAGCGCCTGCACCGGTGTCATCCCCCACTTCACCAGATAGGCGAACTGATCCTTCTGCGTGCCGTGCGGGAACGGCCCGGCGCCGCTGCCGAACGGCAGCACGACGCCGGCCGCCAGCGCCTTCTTGAAGCTCTTCTCCATGAGGCTCCAGCGGCTGTTGCCGAACCGCTTCATCTCTTGTGCGTGGTCCATGCTCAGATCGAACATCGTCACGGTCAGCGGCAGCTTCTTCTCCAGCAGCATCTTCAGCGAGGCGTCGTCCAGATCCAAGCCATGCGTCGGCACGTCCACGCCCGCGCTGATGCAGTTGTGCAGTCCTTCGCCGCCATACGCATGGCAGGCGACCTTCAGTCCCTTGCGGTGCGCTTCGTCGACGATCGCCTGGGTTTCTTCGAGCGTGAACGTGGGCCGCACGATGATCGTGCCGTCGGCGTGCAGGATGTACTCCTCGGTGCTGTAGATCTTGATCCACTCGACGCCGTAATGCGCCTGTTCGCGAACCGCCTCTCTGACGGCTATGGGGCCGTTCGCGATCTGCGCGCCCAGGTTCGAGATCGGAGCGTTGGTGAGGAGCGGGAACGCGACGCTCGCCTTGTTGGTGCTGACGAGGCCCGGGCCGGCCACCTGCATGCGCGGACCTTGCACGATGCCGTTGTTGATGGCGTTCTTGAGATCGAAGGTCCCGTACCAGCCGCCGTGCGACATCAGGTCCACGACGGTCGTGAATCCGGCGTTCAGATCGCGTTGCGCGTTCACGAGCGCTGCCAGCTCGCGGTATTGCAGGGGCTGTGTGAGTCCCACTGGTCCTGGTCCGTTCGGGCCGATGCCGGCGCCGCCGGGACCGACGAGCGGGTTACCGTCCATGACGTGAAGGTGCGTGTCGATCAAGCCAGGCAAGACGGTCGCGCGGCTCAGGTCGATGGTTTGTGCGCCCGCGGGAATCGCGACGCTGGCGCCGACGTCGACGATTCGCTCGCCCCGGACCAGGATGATCTGATTCCTCAGCAGCGTGCCGGAGCGCGGATCGAACAAGCGTCCGGCGCGGATCGCGACCATCTGTTCTGCCGCGCGTTGCGGTGGTGGGGGCGGCACCCATGCCGCCGGCAGGGCAGCAACCGCCGGTTGAGAAGGGCTCTGGCCCTGAAGCGCCGGAATCGTCAGCGCCAACGCGCAGGCGATCAGCGTGCCGACCGATCGCACCGTGATTCGATTTCGCACCATGGAAGCCTCATGTGTTCAACCTGCGGGTGGCCTTGGCCGCATAGTGCCGCGGAGACGTCCGGCGGCTCGATTCTAGTGATCGAGATGATGCCGGCCAAGCGTAATCGCTGGAAAGCGGGCATCAGGCGTGGTTGAGAACCGCAAAAACTCACACAGGAAGGTTGCGCTCAGCGGCGAAATCGATCGCATCGGTCGCTCGGCCACCGACCGGCGCGTGCGCGACCTCGCCATTCTCGTCCTCCATCTGCTGACGACAATCGCCCGACTTGCCGGTCCCGGCGGCGCGCGTTCGCTGGTCGCGGAATCTGTGCTCCTCAAGCAGCAATTGCTGATCCTCAATCGGACGCGGAAACGGGCGCCGAATCTCCGCCTCACAGATCGCGTCGCGCTCAGGCGTGATCTCGACGGCAAGATCCATCTGACCCTGGGCACGGCTGACAGTTTCTTTCTCGACGGTGCGGCGCATCGGCTGGAAGCGACGATGAGGGGGCTCGGGGCCAGGACCGACTTTCCGCTACGTCGAAGGGCGCGGCCATTTCGACCTCTACACCGCGGGCGACGACCCGTGGATTTCACCTCGCGGCAGCGTATTTCTTCGAGGCGCCGGTCCGCGCGTTCGCCAGGTCATTCGGACGGGAGCGATCTATTCGTAGCCAATCTCCATCTCCTTTTGAAGGCGCCGCGCCGACGTGACGTGCACGACTACGCAAAGAAACCGGCACGTTGTTCCAGCAGATCCGAGACGGCCTCCTCGAACCGGCGAATCTCGTCGTCACCGATCGCGAGCGACAACGCGATGAACCCGCGTCGCGCAAGGTAGAAGCCGCGCTTGAGCAAGTCGAAATAGAGCAAGTCACGAAGCAACGGGTCGACCGCAGCGACATCAGCCGCCGTCTTGATCTCGCCGTTGACCGGATGCGCGCACATCAGCGAACCGATCCCCGTGAACTGCAGCCGTCGGCCGTTACAGACGGCGTTCAGCCGTCGCCGCAGTGAGTCGCCGCGGGCGTTGAGCGCTTCGGCGGCGGCGGGAGTGAACACGTTCGTCAACCCCGCGACACCCGCCGACATCGTCACAATATTGTTGTTGAACGTACCGGCGTGCTGCAGCGCGTTCGGCCGTCTTGGATCGAACTGCTCCATGATGTCGTGCCGCCCACCAAACGCGCCGAACGACAGACCGCCGCCGAGGTATTTTCCGAGAGTCGTGAGGTCGGCCGAGATGCCGAGCGCCTGTTGCAGGCCTCCCGCCGAGAGCCGAGACGTCATCACCTCGTCGAACATCAGCACGGCTCCGCATGCCGATGACGCATGGCGGAGCGCCTCGAGGAAACGTCGATCTCCAGCGACGCAGCCGCCAGATCCGAGCATTGGCTCGACGAGAATCGCCGCAAGCTCATCGCCGTGTGTCTCGATGAGCCGCTGTGTCCCGGCGACGTCGTTGTAAGTCGAGACGATGAAATCGTGCGGCACGTTGGTGGCCGACCGGCCGCGCACGAAGCTCAGAACGGCGCCGTGGTAACCGCCCTGGAACACGAGGATCTGCCGGCGCCCGGTGAACGCGGTCGCTGCGGCAAGCGCCATCAAGTTCGCCTCGGTTCCCGAATTCGTGAACCGCACAAGTGCAATGGACGGAAATCTCTCGCAGATCACGCGCCCGAGCTCGGCCTCGGCGACGGTATGTCCCGAGAGATCGATGCCGCGATCGAGCGCCGAGATCACGGCGGAGCGAATGACCTGGTTCGTATGGCCGAAGATGCCGGCGGTGAACTCGCCCAGCATGTCGACGTACTCGTGGCCGTCGAGATCCCAAAGCCGGCAGCCGTCACCGCGCGCGATGGTGAGGGGGAACGGATCGTGATAGAGAACCGTGCGCGTGTTCCCGCCCGGCATCACCGCAGCCGCGGCGACGTGTTGGGCAAGACTCCTCGGGTTCGCGGCGCGAAACATGTCGGTCGCTGCGGCCACCGCACTCTGAAGATCGTCGGAACGCGGAACGGCGCGGCGGTTCGTGGTGAGCATGGCGAGAGTCTAATGTAGACTCGCGCTCGTCAGACGGCGTGCGCACGATTCGACGCAGAAGAGAGCCCGGCGATAAGAGCGTGGTTGATTGGCATCGTGGCTGGAGGCATGCTCGTCTACGGCGTGATGCGTCTGACCGGCACCAGATCGAGCCGTAGCCGGTTGTTCGCCAACTGCATCGCCGCGGTAGACGCGTCGACCGGTCAATACGTGCGGCATTACCAGACGGCCACGCCGCCAAGCGGCGCTGAGGAATTCCATATTCTCGTCGCCAACATGGTCATCAACGGGAGCGAGGAGCGCGTGGTGATGATCGTGCCGCGCAACGGGTGTTCTACACACTCGACGTTCGGACCGGGAAAACAATTCTTCCACCGCGAGGAATCGATGGGCAGCCTGTCGCAACCTTGAACCAGATCGATTTGAAGGCCCTCGCAGCGTCTTCGCCGATTCATACGGGTCCAAAACGCAATTACACTCACGCTCGATCGGGACAGCGTCGACCGCAGAAGAGGGAGACGAAGCGCGCAGAACGCCGGTGCGCGATCAAGTACGATTCGCCGCATGACCAGGACCACTCTCGCCATCGTGCCGCTGCTGCTGTGGACCGCGGCAGCAGCAACTGCGGTCGCCCGCCAGACGCCGCCGGCCAGGACGACCGCGATTACAAACGCGCAGCTGCTCGACGTAAAAACGGGATCGGTCCAGCGGGATGTCACGATCGTCGTCCGCGGGAGCATGATCGCGTCGGTCGGTGGCGCCGCGCCGCCCGCTGGATCGACGGTCGTCGACGCCCGAGGCCGGACGATCCTGCCCGGCCTCATCGACGCTCACGCCCACATCTCGGATACGGCGGCCGCGAAGGTGGCACTGCTGTCCGGCGTCACCACAGCGCGCAGCGCCGGCGTCGAGCAATGACATCGCCCGGCCGGAACTCTGCCGCCGCCAGCACCGTCTTCGTCGGACTCGCCGCGGTCGCTTCGACTCCCGCCTGCGCCGGTCGTCAGCCACGTCAGCACTACGACGTGCTCATCGCCGGCGGCACGGTCTATGACGGGTCGGGCGGACCCGGCGTCCGCGCCGACATCGCCATTGCCGGTGACGAGATCAAAGCAGTCGGGGATCTGCGGGATGCGGAAGCGGCCACGACCGTTCGCGCCGACGGCCTCGCCGTCGCGCCCGGCTTCGTCAACATGATGTCGGGACACGACTCGCTGCGCCTCGACGGCCGATCGATGAGCGACATCAAGCAGGGCGTGACCACCGAAATCTTCGGCGAGGGCGATTCGATGGGCCCGCTCACCGACGCAATGCGGGCGCGGCGGCTCGCGGCACAGGGCGATCTGAAGTATCCGATCACGTGGACGACGCTGCACGAGGGCATGCTGGATCTCGAGAAGCGCGGCGTCTCGGCCAACTTCGCTTCGTCGATCGGCGCCGCAACGCTTCGCGAGTACGCCGTCGGCCTCGATGACAGGCGCGCGACGCCTGAACAGTTGCAGATGATGCGCGACCTCGTCGAGCGGGAAATGACGGAAGGAGCGCTGGGGATTGCGTCGGCGCTGATCTACGCGCCCGGCTTCTACGCCTCGACCGAAGAGTTGATCGAAGTCTCGAAGGTCGCGGCGAAACACCACGGCATCTACATCTCCCACATGCGCAGCGAAGGCAATCGACTGACCGAAGCCGTCGACGAGTTGATTCGAATCAGTCGCGAGGCGGGCATCCCGGCGGAGATCTACCACCTCAAGGCCGCCGGCCAATCGAACTGGCCGAAGATGGACCGGGTCATCGCGATGGTGGAGGCCGCGCGCGAGAGCGGTCTCCGAATCACCGCGGACATGTATACCTACACCGCCGGCGGCACCGGACTCGACGCGGCGATGCCGCCGTGGGCCGAAGACGGCGGCATGGACGCCCTGTACACGCGGCTCAGCGACCCCGTTCAGCGCGCGAAGATCGCGCAGGCGATCCGCACGCCAACCGAAGCCTGGGAGAATCTGTATCTCGCAACCGGCTCGCCCGATCGCGTCCTGCTGGTCGAATTCAAGTCCGACGCGCTCAAGCCGCTGACGGGCAAGACGCTCGGCGAGATCGCGAAGATGCGCGGCACGTCGCCGGAAGAGACGATCATGGACCTCGTGCGGGAGGACCGCTCCCGCATCGGCACGATCTACTTCATGATGTCCGACGAGAACCTGAAGCGGCAGATGCGGCTGCCCTGGGTCTCGTTCGCGTCGGACGCGAATTCGATCGCCGCCGAGGGCGTGTTCCTGAAATCATCGGCGCACCCACGAGCCTACGGCAGCTTCGCCCGCGTGCTCGGAAAATACGTCCGCGACGAGCACGTTCTCACCCTGCCCGAGGCAATCCGGAAGCTCGCGGCCCTCCCCTCGTCGAACCTGGGGCTGGCGCGCCGCGGCGTCCTCAAGTCCGGCAACTTCGCCGACGTCGTCGTCTTCGATCCAGCGACGATCGCGGACCGGGCAACGTTCGAGCATCCCCACGCCTACGCGGTCGGCGTTCGCGACGTGTTCGTCAACGGCGTGCAGGTGCTGAGGGACGGCGAGCACACCGGCCGCACGCCCGGTCGCGCGCTGTGGGGCCCCGGACGGCTGAACTGATTGATACTGTCTCGCGTCGTCGGCTTCGACGAACTGATCGATATGACGCCGGTCTAGCCGCGGCCGATGAACGGCATGGTTGTCGCCATCAGGGTCATGAACTGTACGTTCGCGTCGAGCGGCAGGCTGGCCATGTAAAGGACGGCCCGCACGACGTGCGCCACATCGAGGCGCGGTTCCGCCGCCATATGGCCACTGGCCTGGAGCACCCCGCTCGCGAATGCCGCGGTCATGTCGGTCGCGGCGTTGCCGATGTCGATCTGGCCGCACGCGATGTTGAATCGCCGGCCGTCGAGCGATGTGGATCGGGTCAGGCCGGTGATGGCGTGCTTGGTGGCCGTGTACGGCGCCGAGTGCGGCCGCGGGACGTGGGCCGAGATCGATCCGTTGTTGATGATCCGGCCGCCCTGCGGCTGCTGCGATTTCATCAGCAGGAAGGCCTGCTGCGTGCAGAGAAACGCCCCCGTCAGATTGACATCCACCACCGACTTCCATTGTTCGACGGTCAATTCCTCGAGCGGCGCGCCGCGCGTGGTGATGCCCGCATTGTTGAACAGCACGTCCAGGCGCCCGAACCTCTCGCGCGTCGCGGCGAAGAGGGCTCGAACCGCGTCCGGATCACCGACGTCGGTTGGGACGACGAGCGCGTGTGCGCCGTGCGCTCCGGTCTCGAGGACTGCCTGCTCCAGCAGCGCCTGGCGGCGACCGGCCAGCACGACGGCGTAGTCCGTTTCGAGCAGACCGATCGCCACGGCCCTGCCAATACCGGTCCCTGCTCCCGTTACAATCGCCACCTTCGATCGCGTGTCCACGTCGCCACGCTAACACGGAACCTGCATGAAGATACTCGTCACCGGAGCGGTGACGCCGGGGCAGATGCTGGACAGCCTGGAGCGTGTGGCGGGGCCGGCGGCCCGGGCCTGCGTTCGTACGTCGCTCGACGAACGCGTGATGCAGATCGTCTGCAGTTGGCCGGGCACGTTCGATGTCAGCCGGGCCCTGCACCTGGGCTTCAGTGCCGATCGCGACATCGATGGCATCGTTCGCCAGTTCATGGCCGGGCGCGGTCACGAACGGCGATCGTGAACGCGGAAACAGGGGACGCAAGGAGGCGCATGACACCGCTCGAGCAACGCACGATCGCGAAAGTGACGGCACGGCTGGTGCCCTTCCTGATCGTCTGTTTCTTCGTCGCCTACCTGGATCGCGTGAACGTCAGCTTCGCCGCGCTGACCATGAACAAGGACCTGGGGCTGTCCGATTCGGCCTTCGGCTTCGGCGCCGGCATCTTTTTCCT
>DATFXR010000617.1:0-2947 GCA_035315685.1 Vicinamibacterales bacterium
GTGTTACTTGCGCGCGGCTGGTGTGAGCATCGTTTCGCGGCGTTCGCCGCCGCGGAGGTAGATCACCTTGGCAGGCTGACCGATCTTGAGGACATCGAGCGCGTAGGTGTAATCATAAATGTTCGCGATCGTCTGCCCGGCTATTTCGACGATGATGTCGCCCTTCTGCAGACCGGCCTGTTCGGCCGGGCCGCCGCCGATGACGCCGCCGAGCAGCAGGCCCTTCGCCTCCGTCGAGTAGTCGGGAATGGTGCCAGTGAACACGCGCACCCCGGCGCGGCCGCCGCCGGACTGCATCTGCTGCTCGACTTTCGTGAACTGCGGCGGCGTGTCAGCCTGCTCGACCCGCCGGAGGATCGCCGCGGCAAACTCCACGACGCGATCGAGATCCTCGTAGTCGATCTTGTCCGGTGTGTCCGACGGCTTGTGATAGTCGGCGTGCGTGCCGGTGAAGAACGCCAGCGACGGGACACTCGCCGAGTTGAACGTCGCGACGTCGGTCGGTTGATAGGGATCTTCCTGCGCCACGAGGTCGAAGCCGGCGGCGACGTTCGCCTGTTCGAGAATCTTCGCCCACGCGGGACTCGTGCCGGTGGCCTGCACCGTCAGCTTGTTGTCCTGCATCCGGCCGACCATGTCGAAGTTCAAGTACGCCGCAACCTGATCGAGCGGCACCGGCGGCTTCGCGGTGAACGCGGCCGATCCGATCAGCCCGAGCTCCTCGCCCGACCACAGAGCGATCAGCACGTGGCGATGCCGCTTCTCGTTCGCCAGGGTGGCCGCGACGGCGAGTACTGCGGCGGTTCCCGACGCGTTGTCGTCGGCGCCGGCGTGCACTTTCGTCAGGTCGTCCTTCTGGGCCAGCGTGTTGCCCGCTTCGCCGTGCCCGAGGTGATCGTAGTGCGCGCCGATCGCCACCCACGGTTTCGCAGTTGCGGTCACGGGATCGGTCGCCGGGAGGTAGGCGACCACGTTGTGTCCCGCCCTTTTCTCGCGCAGCACCTCGGCGTGCACTCGCGCGGTGACGTCGGTCATCGCGAACCCGGTCGCATGGGGGTTGGCATCATCGAGCGACTTCTGGACGTCCTCGAGCTTCTTTCCAACCGCCGCGAACATGTTGTCCGCGACCGCCCCCGCGATCGTGACGGCGACGATGCCGGAACCGGCCAAGGCCGTGTCGAAGGTCATCGGCGCCAGTTCGCCGGCGTTCGGCGACCGCGGTCCGGTGACGACCATCATCGCCTTCGCGCCGTGTTGCCGCGCCGCCATGGCCTTGTAGCGGAGATCTGCGTAGCGGGCGAGGATCTGCTTCGTTTTTGGTTCGGCATCCTCGGGGAAGTAGCGCAGGACGAGGACGATCTTGTCCTTGACGTCGAGCGTCGCATAGCTGTCGTACGCGAAGCCCTGGCCGTCGGGCACGACGATGCCGTAACCGGCGAAGACGACGGGGCCGTCGACGTCGCCATTGTCCGAGAAGGATAGAGCTCGCACGCCCGCACTCTCCGACGTCGCGCCGCCGACACTGCCGCTGACGGTGCCGCGCGTCCCGTCACGCGAAGTCAGACTGATCCGCGAGCCGCCATCCTTGGTGCCCGCGGTGAAGTCGAACGGCATCAGCAGGTCGGTGCGCCCGGGGAGCGGCTTCGCCCCGAGCTTCTGGAGCTCGGACGCGATGTATTCGCTCGCGAGCTTCTCGCCGTTCGATCCGGCCAGCCGACCCTCGAGCCGCGGCGAGGCGAGCGTCTCGACGTGTATCTTCGTTTTCGACGGCGCCTGTGCCTGCACTGTTGCGGCAGCGATGATCAACACCGAGATGGCCGAGCTCACGCAGACCGCAGAGAAGACTGTGCTCTGCGGTCTCTGCGTGCTCTGCGGTTTCTGCGTTCCAGCGCGGGCGTCAGCGGTGGGGGTCATGACTTGGCCGGCTTTCTGGGCGGCGCGTTTTTCAGCGCCTCCATCGCTTTCTCGTGGTTCCACTGCGCCAGGAAAATCTGCCCGCCGGATCCGCCGGCACGGTTCGAGGTCCACGCCAGCGTCTTGCCGTCAGGCGAGGGCACCGGCAGGCCGTCGAACCCGTCCGTGTAGGTCACGCGTACTGGTTCCTTCGCGCCATCCTTGTCGACAATGAAGAGTTCGAAGTTCTCGAATCCGAGCTTGTTCGACGCGAAGATGAAGTACTCGCCGGAGGGATGCATGTACGGCGCCCAGCTCATCGATCCGAAGGTCGTGATCTGTTTTTGATCGGATCCGTCAGGGTTCATCGTCCAGATGTCGGCAATGAGTCCCTGCTCGTCGAACCGCCGCCACACGATCTTCTTCCCGTCAGGCGTGAAGAACGGACCGCCGTCGTAGCCCCACGAATTCGTGAGCCGCGTCTGCTGCGAGCCATCGGCCTTCATGATGTAGATCTCGGCGAAGTTGCTCGGGTTGTCGGTGAGCCACTTCTTCTCTTTCTCGTCGAGCGGATGATCGTACGCGCTGCGCATCGACGAGAAAACGATCCACTGTCCGTCGGGTGAGTAGCTGCCCTCCGCGTCGTAGCCACGCGCGGTGGTGAGCTGCTTCAAGGCGCCGGTCTTCTCGTTGTACGACCAGATGTCCATGTGCTCGTCGTAGTCCCACGCGTAGCGCCGCTCCTTGCCCGACGCGCGGAACGCGAGCTCCTCGTCCTGCAGCTGCTTCGACTTCGGATCGGCGTGCGTCGACGCGAACTCGATTTCGTCGGTGCCGGGGCGGAAGAATGCGCAGGTCGTCTTGCCGGTGCCCGGCGAGACGCGCCTGGTCTCGCCGCTGCCCAGATCGAGCACGTAAATCTGATAGAAGGGGTTGCCCGGTTCGCGCTCGCTCTGGAACACGAGCCGCTTGCCGTCCGGCGACCAGTAGCCCTCGCCCGCACGCCGGCCCTCGACGGTCAACCGACGCACGCGCGACAGGAAGTCACGTTCTT
>DATFXR010000618.1:0-5710 GCA_035315685.1 Vicinamibacterales bacterium
GTGGACGGTCGCGTTTGCGCTGCTCGGCTCCCTGGTCTACGCGATGCTGCTCGCTCCGGTGGTGAGCAGCTTCGTCTACCGGCGCGGCGCGCGGGAGTGGCACAACCCGGTGTTCGGCTGGATCAGCGATCGATACCGGACTGCGCTGCAGGCAGCCGTCGCGCATCGTTTCGTGACGATCGGCATCTGGCTGATGCTGCTCGGCCTCAGCGCCTCACTGGCGCTGACCGGTGCGATCGGATCCGAATTCCTGCCGCATCTCGACGAGGGCGCGATCTGGGCGCGCGGAACGCTGCCGCCGAGCACCGGTCCGTCGGAGGGTGAACGCGTCACCCGGGAAGCGCGGCTGGCCTTTGCAAAGTTTCCCGAGGTCACGCAAGTCGTCAGCCAGGCGGGGCGGCCCGACGATGGCACGGACACCGCGGGGTTCTTCAACACCGAGTACTTCGTCGATCTCAAGCCGCACGATCAGTGGCGTCCCCAGTTCCAGTCAAAGGAAGCGCTCATCGCGGCGATGGACGAAGAGGTCGAGAAGATTCCCGGGGTGTTGTGGAACTTCTCGCAGCCGATCGCCGACAACATGGAAGAGGCGATGAGCGGCGTGAAAGGCGAGCTGGCGATCAAGGTGTTCGGCACCGATCTGCGAGCGCTGGAGCGCGTCGCCGATCAGATCGTCGCGGTGATGCGGCACGTGCGCGGTGTGCAGGATCTCGGCGTGTTCCGCGTCATCGGGCAGCCGAACCTCAACCTCGTCGTCGACCGCGAACGCGCCGACCGGTTCGGCATCAACGTCGCCGACGTCCAGGACGCGATCGAGACGGCGGTCGGCGGCAAATCGGTGAGTCAGATCCTCGACGGCGAACAGCGCTACGACCTGGTGGTGCGCTATGCGCCGCAATACCGTCAGACGATCGAGGACGTCCAGAACATCCGGATGCTCACGCCGTCCGGCGAACGCGTCTCGCTCGGGCAACTGTGTTCGGTCAACGTCGAGGACGGGGCGTCGATGATCTATCGCGAGGCCAACTCGCGTTACATCGCCATCAAGTACAGCGTCCGCGGGTATGACCTCGGCAGCACCGTAGCCGAGGCGATGCGCTCCGTCAACACCCGCGTCACGCTGCCGACCGGATATCACATCGACTGGGCCGGCGAATTCGAGAGCCAGCAGCGCAGCCAGCGCCGCCTCGCGCTGATCGTGCCAATCACCATCACGGTGATTCTCTTCATCCTCTACTCGGCGTTCGATTCGTTGAAGTGGGCGACGCTGATCCTGTTGAACGTCGCGATCGCGCCGATCGGCGGCCTGTTCGCGCTGTATCTCACCGGCACGCATTTCAGCGTGTCATCGGGCATCGGGTTCCTCGCGCTGTTCGGCGTGTCGGTTCAGGTCGGCGTGATTCTGATCGAATACATCAATCAACTGCGTACGTCGGGGCACCCGCTGCTCGAGGCGGTCATCGAGGGGTCGGTCGCGCGGCTGCGTCCGATCATGATGACGATGCTGGTCGCCGCGCTTGGTCTGGTGCCGGCGGCGCTGTCACACGGGATCGGGTCCGATTCGCAGCGGCCCTTCGCGATCGTCATCGTCGGCGGCTTGATGGCGGCGTTGCCGCTGGCGGTGTTCCTCCTGCCCACGCTCTACGTCTGGTTTGCAGGACCGTCGGATTTTTCAACCGCGCGGAAGCCGCCGACTCCCTCCGAATGAGGGTTGCGAGGACTCACACATGGTGATGGCGTGCCGGGACAAACGGGTTCGTCGGGTTGCGGTCGTCTGCGGGGGGCTGCTGTCGATGGCTGCGGCGGCGACAGCACAGAACCTCCGTTTCCCCCAGCCGTCGGTGCCCGGCGCGCTGACGCTCGCCGAGGCGGAACGACTGCTGATCGAGCGAAACGTGGCGGTCGCGGCGACGCGCTATCAGCTGAGCGCCGCACAGGCGTCGCGGTTGATCGCGGGATACAAGCCCAATCCGACGCTGCAGCTGGGGGCCGAGCAGTTTCCGATCACCTCGGATCAGCCGTCGGTACCGCGGTTCTTTACTACCGATTCCAATGCCGGCGCTCAACCGACCTACACCGTCCAGGTTTCGAAGACGTTCGAACGCGGGCAGAAGCGTGAGTTCCGGATCGCCCAGGCGGAAGCGACTGTCGAGGCCGCGGAGTTCCTCGTCCGCGACACGATCCGGCAGCAGTTGTTCCAGTTGCGACAGGCGTTCGGTGCCGCGATGCTGGCGCGCGAGAATCTCCGGCTCGCCCAGCAGATCGACACGCAGTACCAGCGCTCTGAGCAGCTGACCGTCGTCAAGGCGCGGGAGGGCGAACTGCCGCCGGTCGAGCTGTATCGCATTCGCGCCGGGCGGCTGCCGTATCAGCAGGCGGTGATCGACGCAACTGTCACCTATCAGCAGGCCGTGCGCGACATCCTGAACGTTCTGAACCTTTCGGAAAGCGACGTGAATGATCAGGCGATCGCGGCCACCGTTGCGCAGGTGTCGCCGGCGACGCCGCAGACGGAGCGGCCGCCACTTCTGGTCAGCGGCGACTTTCTCGACCGGCCGCTGACGAAGTCGCTCGACGACCTCACTCGTCAGAGCCTGGAGCTTCGGCCGGACGTTCAGCTGGCGAAACGGAACCTTCTCGCCGCGGAACGGGGCGTCGATCTCGCGAAGGCGCAGCGGTCGCGCGATATAACGGCCAGCGTCGAATACCAGCGTGTCGGCAGCGACAATGCCGTCGGCGTGCTCACCGGAGTACCGCTCTTCGTCTACAACAACCAGCTTGCCGGCATTCAACAGGCCGAGGCCCAGCGCAACGCCGCGGAAGCGCTGCTGCATCAAGCCGAGCGACAGGCGGCAACCGACGTGGCCAAGGCCTACGCCGGGTATCTCGCGGCGCGGCAATCGACCACGCTCTACAGCGGCGACAACCTGGTGCAGGTCCAGAAGGTGCAAGACATCACTACGTTCAGCTTTCAGCAGGGAAGCGCCAGCCTGTTCGAGTTGCTCGAGATCCAGCGAAACACGCAGCAGGCATTCGTGGCCTACAACCAGACCCGGGCGAATTACCAACTGAGCCTCTGGCAACTCGAACAGGCGGTCGGCGGGTCGATCTTCTAGATCGAAAGGCTATGTTGACGTACTACCGCGACGCTCGCCACGAAGACACGAAGACCGACTTTCTTTTTCGTGACTTCGTGACTTCGTGCCTTCGTCGCGGATCCTCGAGGTTCGATCCGGTTGACGTCGTCAGTGGCGATGAGCGTCCGGCATGGCCAGCCGGTTGACCGTGTCACCTTCGAAATCGAACTCGATCAGCACGACGGGCTCCTTGCCGACCACCCATCCGTCGTGACCAGGCTCGATGGCGACGATCTGCGGCGCCTTGTGCTCCACGACGCAACCATCGGCGTATTCGATGTGGATTTCACCGCGTGCCAGAAAGCCGACGTGCGCATGCATGCAGAGGTCCGTGCCGGTGACCGGTTTCATGTCGGTCGACCAGCGGAATCCCGCCGGATAGATCATGCGTTTGACGCGCGCGCCGCCCGCGCGTCCGACGTCCAATCGGACGTGCCCGACGTAGCGATGCGTCGCTCCCTTCACTTCGGCGAGCAGCGGGTCGGTCGTCGTCGTGCGTTTACGCGTGGACCTGGGCTTGGCCCTGGTCTTGGCAGCCTTCTTCGCAGCCCGCTTCTTTTTTGCCACGGTGCCTCACTCTCTCGCGCATTCTCTCACGGCGCATTCGTCGGAGACATGCTGCTGCACCGTTCGATATGACGGCGTCCCCACACACGGACGGACTTGGCGATCGGGAGCAGCGAGCATCCGTAATCCGTCAGTGAATAGACGACCGGCGCCGGCACGCGTCCCGTCCGTCGCTGGCGGACGATTCCGTCGGCCATCAACTCGCGGAGCTGTTCGGTCAGGACTTTCGTCGAGATCGGCGGCATCAGGCGGCGGAGCGCCAGAAACTGCCGCGGCGCGCTGGCCAGCCAGTAGACGATGATGAGCTTCCACTTGCCGCCCATCGCGGCCAGCGCGGCAGTCAAGGGACAGTCGCTCACCGGATTCGGTCGTTGCGAGCGCGGGATAGTTACCCCCGGGTTCCTTCTAGCGGTCAATTCATGCGTCCACTACGATGCCGATGTGAGTCGACGTCTATTATGCAGCCTGGCGTTCGCACCGCCGGCCGTGCGCGGAGGGCACCCGTGATCATCGAGATGCGCACTTACCGCACGAAGTCTGGACTGCGGTCCGCGTTCCTCGACATCTTCCGATCGAGGTCAATTCCCGCGCACCACGACATCGGGATGAAGATCCTCGGCCCGTTCCTTTCGGTCGAGGATCCGGACGTCTTCTTCTTCATGCGAGGTTTTCCCGATCTCGCGTCGCGCGAGCCGATGAAAGCGAAATTCTACGAAGGGGCGCTCTGGAAGAACGAGCTGGAGGGCGTCCTGTTGCCGATGCTGGAGAAATACGACGTGGTGCTCGTCGAAGATAACGACGGCCTCATTCAGTGGTCATCCACACCGAAAGCGCGCGCTTCAGAATCACGGTAGCGCAGCCCTTCAGAGCTGCCCGCGCGGTGACCCGGCGACACACATTCGAGCTGCAGAGTTTCGTATATCCGGATGTCTCTACCGGCACGATTCGTGTACTATGAGCCGCCGTTCGGCTCCAGCCGGCCGAACGCTCGAACACCGGATTGGCGCGACGCAGGTGAGCGCATGAAGAGTCGGTCGGCAACGCTATGCGTCGTGGCCGCCACCGGCGCACTGGCGGCCACGCTCATCGTGTCGGTTGGCGCCGAAGTACCGGGCGCGACCGCGCGCATCGGCACGACGGCTGAGAAGCGATCATCCGCCGTCGATCGGGTGCGCCGTGCGGGAGCCCCGCCAGCGGATCCGGCCGCCGCAGCGACTCACCGCGCGGTGCTCGATCAATTCTGCGTCACCTGCCATAACGATCGCGCGAAGACGGCGAACTTTTCTCTCGAAACAGTCGATCTCGCGACCGCCGGCGATCATCCGGACGTGTGGGAGAAGGTCATCCGCAAGCTGCGTGCCGGCGTGATGCCGCCGCCCGACGTCAGGCGCCCGCCGCTGCCGCAATATGAGGCGCTGCGCGACTGGCTCGAATCGGAAATCGATCGCAAGGCCGCCGGTCGCATCAACCCTGGCGCAGTCGTGCTGCACCGCCTGAACCGCACCGAGTACGCCAACGTGATCCGCGACCTGCTGGATCTCGACATCGACGTCGCGTCGCTGTTGCCGGCGGACGATTCGGCGCGCGGGTTCGACAACGTCGCCGGCTCACTGACGATCTCTCCGACGCTGCTCGAGGCGTACACGACGGCGGCCGCACGCGTCGCGCGCATGGCAGTCGGTTTCTGGAAGACGCCGACCGAACAGACCTACCTCGCACCCGGCGATACGTCGCAGAACCATCACGTCGAAGGAATGCCGCTCGGCACGCGCGGCGGCATGATCGTCCACCACGCGTTTCCGGCCGACGGCGAGTACAAGTTTTCGATTCAGAATTTCGGCATCGGTAGTTTCATCCCCGGCGAGCAGCTCGAGCTCGTCGTCGACGGCGAGCGGGCGCACCTGTTCAAGTACGAAGGCGTCGGCTTGACCCAGGGGATGGCGGGCGACGCCGGCGACGGAATCCTCGAGGTGACCGTTCCGGTCAAAGCGGGCTCCCGGACGGTC
>DATFXR010000619.1:0-2173 GCA_035315685.1 Vicinamibacterales bacterium
CACGTCGAGATCGATCAGCGCGTCGGCGCCCTCTGCGGTGGCGACGTTGCCGGCGACCAGATCGACGCCGGTGAACCGGCGCCGCAGCTGCCGGACCATGTCCAGCACGTTCTGCGAATGGCCGTGCGCGGTGTCGACGACGAGGACGTCGACGTGCGCGGCAACGAGCGCCTCGGCGCGATCGAGCGTGTCGCGCGCGATGCCGACCGCGGCGCCGACGCGCAGCCGTCCGAGCGAATCCTTCGACGCATTCGGGTACTTCACCGCCTTCTGGATGTCCTTGACGGTGATGAGGCCCTTCAGCCGGTAGTCGCGATCGACGACCAGGAGCTTTTCGACCTTGTGGCGGTGGAGAATCTCGCGCGCGGCATCGAGCGTCGTACCGACCGGCACGGTAAACAGCGGTTCGCGCGTCATCACTTCGCTGATCGCTCGGTTTACATTGGTCTCGAACCGCAGGTCGCGGTTGGTCAGGATGCCGACCAGCCGTCCCTCCTTGCTGCCGTCCTCGGTGA
This sequence comes from Vicinamibacterales bacterium, assembly GCA_035315685.1. Classification (GTDB taxonomy): domain Bacteria; phylum Acidobacteriota; class Vicinamibacteria; order Vicinamibacterales; family CAVVIG01; genus QHWK01. The sequence goes on from DATFXR010000619.1 coordinate 516, forward strand.
TTGGCACGCCCGAGATGCTGTACTTCTTCATCAGCTCGAGCGCTTCGTAAATCCGGCTGGTCGGAGACAACGTGATCGGGTTGACGATCATGCCGCTCTCCGACCGCTTCACGCGATCGACCTCCGACGCCTGCTCGTCGATCGACAGGTTCTTGTGGATGACGCCGATGCCGCCCTGCTGCGCCATCGCGATCGCCAGGCGCGACTCGGTGACGGTGTCCATCGCTGCGCTGACCAGCGGCACCGATAACCGGATGTTCCGGGTGAGCCGCGTGGTGATGTCCACCTGCGTCGGCACGACGGTCGAGTGCCGCGGCACGAGCAGCACATCGTCGAAGGTCAGCGCGGTCGCCAGGTCAGCGGCGGTGGCAGTGAGGAGGGTCGATTCGGTTTTCAGGTCCATAGATACAAAAAAGGGCCGACGCCTGTCGGCCCGTGATGACTCATGACTTGCGACCTGCGACTTGCGACTGACTGCCTCAAGCCGCCGCTCCGTGACACTTTTTGTACTTTTTCCCGCTCCCGCACGGACACGGATCGTTCCGGCCGACTTTTGGCCCCTCGTGGCGCACTGTCTTCACGACCGCATCGTCGCCGCCGACACGCGGCCCCTGCTGCGCCGAGGCGCTCGCTCGCGCCGGTGCGGCGGTCGCCGCCGCCGCCGATCGCGGACCGAAGACCGATGCCGCGGAGCTCTCCGCGCCCGGATCGTTGAGGATGAGCGGCGCACGCCGCGCAGCTTGGCGGCGCACCGGCGCAGCCGCGGCCTCTTCGCTCAGGACCGGCCGCAGCCACCAGAGATAGCGGACGATCTCCTCGTCCACGCGATCCTTCATCGCCTGGAAGAGATTGAAGCTTTCCTTCTTGTACTCGACGAGCGGATCCCGCTGCCCGTAGCCGCGAAGGCCGATGCCTTCCTTGAGGTGGTCGAGGCTGTAGAGGTGATCCTTCCACTGCTGATCGACGATCTGCAGCATGATGTCGCGCTCGACCCGCTGCAGCACCTCGCGGCCGACCAGCTTTTCCTTCTGTTCGTAGGACTCGACGATCTTCGCCCAGAGCTCGTCGCGGATCTCGTCCGCCGTCCGATCGTCGAAGTTCAGGCCGGCGGTGTCGATCGCGAAGATGCGTTCTGCTTCGCGCTTGAGCGCCTCGAGATCCCAGTCCTCGAAATCAGCCTGGCGCGGGGCGTAGTTCTCGACCGTCGCGTCGAGAATCTCTTCGGCCAGCTCCATCAGGTAGCCGCGCGTGTCGAATGCAGTCTCCTCGCCGTCTTCGTCCTGCAGACGGATCTGCGCCTCGAGAATCTGACGCCGCAGCGCGTAGATGTTCTCGCGCTGCTTGTTCATCACGTCGTCGTATTCGAGCAGATGTTTGCGGACCGAGAAGTTCTGCGCCTCGACCTGTTTCTGCGCGCGCTCGATCGCGCGGGTCACCATGCCGTGTTCGATCGGCACGCCTTCTTCCATGCCGAGCCGCTGCATCAGACCCGAGATTCGATCGGAGCCGAAGATCCGCATCAAATCGTCCTCGAGCGACAGGTAGAACCGTGACGCGCCAGGATCGCCCTGGCGGCCGGCGCGGCCGCGCAGCTGATTGTCGATCCGCCGCGCTTCGTGACGCTCGGTCGCGACGATGTGGAGACCGCCGAAATCGAC
>DATFXR010000620.1:0-33705 GCA_035315685.1 Vicinamibacterales bacterium
GGCGCGATCGGACCGCACATCCAAGTCCGGGCTGAAATGACGGTGCGTTGTGCCTTTGAATGTCATTGACGGCACAACTTCCAGCGCCGCCTACATGTCGGGCATCGGCATCATTTCAAGCACTTCGATCGAGGCGCCGGGCGCGCGATGGTGTGGATGTTTCATCAGCAGGTCGGTGACAGCGCGCTCGGATTCCGCCTGCAGAATCGAAAAGCCGGCGACCTTGCTGTCGCTGTGCCGGACGGACGCACCAGCTATCTCCTGCGGGTTCCCGAGAGGCATCCCCAGATCCACGATCGCCTTCTGCGCCTGTTGCGCCCAGGCGTTCCAGAGATCCATTCCGGCTTTCATCTGTTCAGGTGTTGCGCTCGCCATTTGCTGCGCTGCAGGTACACTTGATTTGTAGAGGACGAGGAATTTCTTCATCGGCATCTCCTGAACGCAAAAAGTCTGCTCCGCCAGGGCGTTACGCAGACATCTTACGTACCAAATGGTACGTAAAAACTCAACTCGGCGACATCGCTCCCGTCGTCGGATCCGCAACAAGGACCTCACGCGGACGCGGTTGCTCGAGGCCGGTTTCGAGGAGGTCTACGAGCGCGGCTTCCAGGCCGCGAGCATCGATCGGATTCTTGAACGGCTCGAGGTGACCAAAGGCGCGTTCTTCCATCATTTTCCGAACAAAACCGCCTTCGGTTATGCGCTCGTGGACGAAACGATTGCATCGATGATTCGCGCGCAATGGGTTCGACCACATTGGCGGTCTCCAGTGATCCTCTGACGACAATCGGGACGCGTTCGAGTCTGGCGTGAAGGTCCTCGAAGGCTCGCCGTTGAACCTTGGATGTCCGCTGAACAACCTCGCGCAGGAGATGTCGCCGCTGGACGAAGGATTTCGAACCCGGACGCAGCAGGTGTTTGAACTGTGGATGCAAACTTCGAGTTCGCGCTGAGGCGCGGCCAGGCGGCGGGCGCAGTGAGCGCCAGCGTCGATCCACGGAGGGCCGCGTTCGCGCTGGTGGCGGAGATCGAAGGGATTCTGAGCCTGTCCCGAAACTCGCAGGACCGCCGTGTTCTGCGTCTCGGCTTGCAGAGTCTGCGAGGGCGCCTCGAGGCGATGCGTCCGTCGAATTCGAATCGTGAGGCGACTGAAGCAGGGTTAGCCGCGTGCCGACGCCGCTGAGAAGTCACTGGTGTGCCGCAGGACAAGGGAGAACAATACGAGCTCGTTTCGACCGAGAAACGATTCTAATCGATTTTCAGCGCGACGACTGGATCGACATGCGCCGCCCGACGCGCCGGCAAGAAGCCCGCGATCATCGCTACGAGCGTGAGTATCGCGATCGCGCCAATAATCGCCGCGGGATCCAGTGGGGTGATTCCGTAGAGCTGGCTCTTCACGAAGCGCGTGAGCCCCCAGATCGCCGGGAGCGCCAAGGCGACACCAAGGCCGGTCACCGCGAGTACTTCTCGCAAGACCAACCACGAGATGCTGCGGTTCAGCGCGCCCAACGCCATACGAATGCCGATTTCTCTGGTACGCCTTGTTACCGTGTAGGCCAGCACCCCGTACAGGCCGACCATCGCCAGCAGCGTGGCCAACACGCCGAATACGGCGGCCAGGTTCGTGATGAGGCGATCCGTGGAGAGCGAGCGCGCTACCTGTTCCTCCAACGTTCGCACATCGTAGATGGCCATTGCTGGATCGAGCTGTCGGACAACTTGTTCAACGATGCGTCGCGCAGACGCGGCATCCTGCGAGGTACGAACGTACATCGTCGTGATACCCGCGCGGGGGCCTTCGAGGAACGGTACATAGAGTTGTGGCGGGATCTCGTCGCGGACGCTCGTGTATTTCGCATCGGCTGCCACACCGACAATTTCGATCGGTGTCAGCGTCCCGGGATCGCGCCCGAACCCGACGTGCGTCCCGATGGCGGGTGTACCGCCGAGATATCGTTCCACGAAGGTCCGGTTGGCGATCGTGACACGCGGCACGAACGCTGCGTGGCCTTCCGGTGAAACACGCTGGTCGCGGTGGTCGAAATCGCGGCCCTGGAGTATCGGGATCCCCATGGTCGTGAAGAACGCAGGGCTCACCGCGTTGTTGTATGACCACCAGCGACGGTCGGGATCGAATGGCTGACCCTGGATGGTGATATAGGTGCTCCACGCGCTGCCTGTGAGCAGCGGCTGCATCGCAAACGCGGCGCTCGATACGCCTGGCGAACCCGCCAGTCGCTCGCGAAGCTGCTCGATAAACGTCTTACCTCGCTCGCCCGCGTACCCGTTCGTATCGGGATCGATGCGAAACGACAGCATGCGAGTCGTCTCGATCCCGATGTTGGTGCGCATCAGGTTCGCCAGGCTCCGTATGAACAACCCAGCACCGACCATCAGCAATATGGCTAACGAGACCTGCGCCACCATGAAGCCGCGGCGTAGTCGACCGTAACCACCGCCCGCAACGGTTCCGCCTTCGTTCCGCAGGGTTGGCGCAACGTCAGGACCAGTACTTCGCAGCGATGGAGCCAATCCAAAGGCGACCCCGGTGAGGACCGCAATGATCGTGGTGAATGCGACAATTCGACCGTCCGGAGTCGTGGCGACGGTCAAAGTGATTCCAGGGTTGGGGACATAGGCGAGCAGAGCGCCGGCCCCCCACATTGCGATCACCAGTCCAAGCATGCCGCCCGCAATGGCGAGCAGGACACTCTCAATGAGTAATTGTCGGGCGAGACGTTGGCGGCTCGCGCCCAACGCAAGACGCAGCGCAAATTCCCGCTGCCGGGTGGTCACGCGAGCGAGAAACAGATTGGCCAGGTTGGCAGACGCGATCAACAGCACCACGCCGACGATGGCCATCAGGATCCACAACGGTTTTGTGAGCTCCTGCCGCAACGAGGATCGGCCATCTCCTGCAGGCCGTACAACGAGTGTGCTCCGCAAATAGCGCGCCTTCTCAGTCTCGGACGCGCGCGCGAAACCCTCGTCCTGCACCTCCGAAGCAACGCGAGCGGCGTACACGGGCTGAAGTTGCGTCTGTGCCTGTTCCAGGCTGATCCCGGGCCGCAAGCGCCCGAAGGCAACCGCCCAGCGAATCCTCGGATCGTCGAGAATCGGCCGGTCACGCACCGCACCCACGGGTGTGAGTTCAGAAACCAGGCGGATCGGTACAAAGATTTGGCTGGCGACGCCGAGATTTGTCCCGTCGAAACCCTCGTGCCCGACGCCAACGATCGTCAGCGCGTGATTGTTCGCGGTGATGGTTTTGCCAACGACCGTCGGGTCGGCCCCAAGCGCGCTGAGCCAGTAGCGATGGCTGAGGACGGCAATGTCCGGTCCCCTCGCAGCGTCATCGCTCGGCAAGATCGTGCGGCCCAGTACGGCGTTCACGCCAAGGATCGGAAAGTAGGTCCCGGTGACATACTCGGCCAGGACACGATCTGCCCGACCGAGGACTCTCGTTTGTACCTCCCAGCTGAGGCGCGCGAACGTGCCGGCGAATACCTGATTGTTACGGTCGCGCAGCTCGGCGTACATCGGATACGACAACTCGCTGCCGTCGCCCCAAGTGTCCCCGTAGAACGATCCACGGCTCACCACTGAGACGAGCTCGCGCGGGTTGTTGACCGGCAACATGCGCAACAAGACCTGGTCGACGATCGTGAATAATGCCGTGTTGGCGCCGATCCCCAGCGCCAGCGTGAGCACTGCTGTTGCAGTAAACGCCGGTGTGTTGCGCAGCGTTCGCGCCGCATACCCCGCGTCGCGCCAAACCCCCTCCAGCCTGGTTTCCCAGCCGACGTCGCGGACGTAGTCCTTCACTGCTTCGAGACTGCCGATCTCTACGCGTGTGGCGCGGCTCGCGTCTTGACGATCCATCCCGGCGCGAATCTTTGCCTCGACCGAGATATCAAGGTATGCGCGAAGCTCTTCGTCGAGCTCCTGTTCAACCCGGTGGCTGCGGAGCAGTGCCTTCAATCCAGCGAGCAGGCGTTTGATCGGCACGATCACAGCGCTCCGAGAGAGGCACTGAGGATCCTGGCAATCGCGGTTGTCTGAGCTTCCCAGTCGCGCATCTCGCGCTTGAGTCGGGCTCGGCCGGATGGAGTAAGCGTGTAGTACTTCGCACGACGGTTGTTCTCCGTCACTCGCCAGTCGCCACTGATCAGCCCGTCCCGCTCCAACCGGCGCAGCGCCGGGAACAGCGAACCTGCGTTGACCTGAAAAGCGCCGCGACTGATCTGATCCAGCCGAGCACCAATGCCATAGCCATGCAGCGGCTCGAGCGCCAGCGTCTTCAGAATGAGCATGTAGAGCGTGCCCTGCACGAGGGGGCTGGGTTTGTCCGCCATGTCTGTTTCCACTCTCCTCTAGCCGGGCTAGATAAGCCTAAAGCAGTCTTCTCTAGCCCGTCAAGAGGAGTCGTCTGGAAACCGCTTTTCGACGGAGAGCTGAACACGCCAACCGCACCGCTCCGGCGACGGTCGAACGTCTTGACGGCTCGTGCGCGTCTTGAAGCAGGCGACATTTCGTCACGCGACGGCGTTGCAAATTCGTTCGCGCGCTCGAGCTCGCGGCGGCGGCTCGCGCTCAGATTCTTGCCCGCCCGTTTGATGAAGTACCGAATCATCCGGATGCCCGAGCCGATTCCCCAGGCCGATCCTGACGTCGTCGAACGCGCGATCTCGCTGGAGACGGTCGGTCCCGAAGCCGGCTTCTCGACGGCACGCCGCTCACCATCGTCGGCGTCATGCGTCCGAGCTTCGACTTCCCGCTGCCGCGCGTCGATTTCTGGACGCCGATCACCGAGGACTCACCGGCGCGCCGTTCGCGTGTGGCGGCGGCATCGCTCGCCCGCCACGGCACGCTCGCGGACGGCACGTTTATATGCCTTGACACGTATATGCTCTGCGAGGTATACCAAGAGTGTGGAATCTGTGTTCGAAATCATCGCGGAGCCGAACCGCCGCGCGATATTGAGCCTGCTGGTCTCGTCAGAACAGTCGGTGGGAGAGATCGAGCGTCAGTTGCGGATGCCGCAGCCGACCGTCTCAAAGCACCTCCGGGTGCTGCGCGAGGCCGGTTTCGTGGAGGCCACGGTGGACGCACAGCGCCGTCTCTACCGACTCAAACCTGAACCACTTCAGGAGGTCGATGCGTGGCTCGCGCCATTCCGACGGTTCTGGTCCGCTCATCTCGATGCGCTCGAACGCCACCTCGACCGGATGGCGCAATCAACACGGACGAAAAGGAAGACAAGGAGAAGAAAGTGAGCGCTCGAGAGCAATACGCGCCGGGTCCGGCCCGTGGAGCGCACGCCCGGAAGGACGGAGAGAAGTGGACGCTCATTGTCGTCAGAGAACTGCGCCATTCGCCGGAAAACGTCTGGCAGGCGCTCACCGACCCGGCGCAACTGCGCGAGTGGGCGCCCTTCGACGCCGACCGGAGCCTGGGTGCGGTTGGAACCACGGTGAAACTCACCACCGTCGGAGCGCCCGCGCCGCACGTGACCGAAACAACGGTCACGCGAGCCGACGCTCCCGAGGTGCTCGAGTACAACTGGGGTGGCTTCGATATGCGGTGGAAACTCGAAGCCCTTGGCGGCGGCACGCGCCTGACGCTGTGGACCAACATCGACCGCCGCTTCATCTCGATGGGTGCTGCCGGGTGGCACATCTGCTTCGATGCGCTGGATCACTTTCTCAGCGGAACCCCCCTCGGCCGCATGGTTGGTCCCGACGCGATCAAGTTCGGTGGCTGGCAGCGACTGAATGCCGAGTACGCAGAGCAGTTTGATCTTGAAACATCGGACTCGAAGGCCGCTCGAGAGTCGTGATTCTCGGCGTCGTGCACCCGATCCGCGTCGGGCTCGTTCTCAAAGGAGGCCTCATTGAACTGGAACAGCTGGATCCGGCAGATCCATCGTTGGGTGTCGATCGCGTTCACGGTGACGGTCATTGCCAATTTCATCGCGCTGGCACAGGGCGGCGGGAGGATGCCTCCGCCCTGGGTGACCTACTCGCCGCTGCTCCCGCTCGCGTTGCTCCTGTTCACCGGTCTGTATCTGTTCACGCTGCCGTATGGCGCCAAGTGGCGCACCGGGAGGAGACCATGAAAAAGTCAGGCGCAAACCACGGGCAGTCGGCATCGGAGCTGATCTCGAAACAAATCGCCGAACTCGGGGACTGGCGCGGGCAAACCCTGAACAGGATGCGCACGCTCATCAAAGAATCCGACCCGGACGTCGTCGAGGAGTGGAAGTGGGTCAAGCCAACCAAACCCGGCACCCCGGTTTGGTCGCACGACGGCATCATCTGCACTGGCGAGTCCTACAAGAGCGTCGTGAAGCTTACCTTCGCCCGCGGGGCGTCTCTAAAGGATCCGAAGCGTCTCTTCAACTCGAGTCTCGACGGAAACGTACGCCGCGCGATCGACATCCGCGAAGGAGAGGACGTGGACGAGTCCGCCTTCAAGGCGCTCGTTCGACAAGCGGTCGCCCTCAACCGTTCTGGCAGGACCAAACGTTCGAAGAAAGCGAAGGCCTAGTCTAGGCGCGGCGACGATCGCGCGCAGGTCCTCGCGCAAGGAGTCATGACGCGCGACCGACGCCGCACGGTTCGGCCGGCTCTCGCCGTTACGACGGCAGCTTGGCGCCGAGCACTTCCAGTGGCTCGATGGCCGGCGGCGCTGCAAACAGCACCGGCGCCTGCGCCATCAATGCCTGCGCGATCGGCCCACTCAGATGACGTTGCCGCCCCGCTTCGTCGGCGAATGCGTCGAAGATTGCGAACGTCGTGGGTCCGAGGCGCAGCGCGAACCACATGAGCGTCGTCGATTCCTGATTGGCCAGGGCGAGGCCCTGTCCGAGGAACTCGACGACGTCGTTCTCCTTGCCGGCCTTGGCTTCGAGACGGGCGAACAATGCGAGCTTCATGACACATCTCCTTGATCCGAGGACTCTGACATAGAGCCGTCGGTCTACACGCGAAGGTTAGCGGCTTCGCGCGAGAGGAGCTATTGACAAGAACGCCATCTTTGATATCGTTCTTGCCATGAGGGTCTCGGTGCTCGCGTTGGACAGTGTCTTCGATACCGGTCTGGCGACCGTCCTTGACGCCTTTCATACGGCCAACGAACTCGCCACGCTGTCGGGCCTGTCGTCATCGCGGTTCGACGTCACGGTCGTCGGTGTTCGCAAGACCGTCACAACTGCGCAAGGTTTGACGGTGCCGGTGCGGCGGACGGCAAAACGGGTTCCCGATTGCGTCGTGGTGCCCGCGATTGGCTTCAAGATGCCCGACTCGTTGCAGCGGGCGCTTGCGCGGCCGGACATCCGCGATGCGACGCTGGTGCTCCAGCAGTGGGCCGGGCAGGGAGCGACGATGAGCGCGGCCTGCATTGGAACGTTCGTGCTGGCCGAGTCCGGCCTTCTCGATGATCATGATGCGACCACTACCTGGTGGCTCGCTCCGCTCTTTCGGACACGCTATCCAGCGGTGCGGCTCGACGAATCACACATGCTCGTCAAGTCAGGACGCGTCGTTACCGCGGGAGCGGCGCTGAGTCACATGGATCTGGCGCTCTGGCTGATTCGGCAACACAGTCCGAAGCTCGCCGCCTTGACCGCGAAATACTTGATCGTCGACTCGCGGCCGTCGCAGTCCGCGTACGTCTTGACAGATCACTTGATTCACAACGATCCCCTGGTCGAACGATTCGAACGGTGGGCGCGCACCAGGCTCGCGCACGGGTTCTCGCTGGACGAGGCGGCGAAGGCCGTCGGATCCAGCAAGCGAACGCTTGCGCGTCGCATGCAGGCGGTGCTGGGAAGGTCCCCCTTATCCTATTTTCAGAGTCTGCGCGTGGAGCGCGCCGTCCACCTGCTGAAGACGGGTCATGAGAGCGTCGATCAGATTGCCGCGCGCGTCGGCTATGCTGATGGCGTCACCCTGCGAACGCTCTTGCGACGTCAGCTGGGGTATGGCATCAGGGAAATTCGCAGAGCGGATTGACCGCAGCCAGCGCCCGCGCCATCGGCGAACGTTGCCGGTCCACCGCGCCTACTGACACCGAAAATTCTTCGCATCGTCGGTGCTGCCGGTGCCGCGGTAGTGCGCCGTCGCCGGATACGCGCACAGCGGACGCGTGCGATCGACGACACCGGCGGCCATGTGTGCGGCTTCGATCGCCTGCGGCTTCTTCCCGGTTTCGACCCACTGATCGACCGCGGCGACCTTGTCGAAGACGTCGGTGCCGGGACCGCCCTGGCAGTGCCCCATGCCCGGCACCATGAACAACGCGAGCGAATTCGCCGCCGACGCCCCGACCGTGTCGTTGATCCGCTTGAACATGATGAGGCTCGTGTCGGGCGAGACGAGCGGATCGGCCCAGCCGTGGTAGATCAGCAGCTTGCCGCCGCGTTGGAAGAAACGCGAAACATCCGGATCGCCGCCGTACAGCAGCCCCGTGTCCGCCTTGACTGCGCGCTCGACATCGTCCGGCACCTTGATCGAGTGGTAGTCCCAGTCGGCCGTGAAGACGATCTTCCGCATCCCTTCGTGCGATTCGCCGGACGGTAACGGTCCCGCCACGCCGCCCCATCCGAGCTCGGACCCCGGATAGTAGCGGCCCGGATGCAGCACTGCGCCGCTCTTCGGATCGCGGATCGGACGCACCATCGCGCTCGCCGTCTCGACCTGATCCTTCGTCAGGCAATCAGCACGATCCTCTCCGCCGCACGTCAACGTCGCGAAGTCGAAGGAGCACTTCGTCGGATCCTCGATGACGCCGTCCTTCACACCGTCCCCGGCATCGCACTTGCCGAGAACTGCGTCGTGGATCTTTGGATACTTGATCGCAGGAATCACCGCCGCCGGCGTCCGGTTGACGTAGGTGTTCAACCACACGCGCGCGGCGTAGAGCCGCATCTGGTCCCACGACGGATCGCCTGCGACGATGCCGTCGAAGTCGTCGGGATAGCGCTGCGCTTCGATCAGCGCCTGGCGTCCGCCGGTCGAACACGAGTTGAAGTACGCGCGCGTCGGCAGCGTGTCGTAATGCGCGGTGACGATCGTCTTCGCGCTGACGGTCATCTCGTGAATCGCTCGATAGGCGAAGTCCACGAGTTTCTCGGGGTGCCCGGCGACGAAATCGGCGTTGCCGCCGACGTGACCAGTGTCCGTCCCTGCGGCTGCGTATCCGGCTTTCACCGAGGCCGCCATCGCCGGATATGGAATCGCCCCTCCTAACCCGCCGTTCCCGGACGCCTGCAGCTTGTGATTCCAACCGGACTGCGGCAACCAGACTTCAACGCGGATGTCGGAGTCACCGGAGGGAGTCAGCTTCAGCGTTACGCGGCAGAATGCCGGCAGCGTTTTGAAGGCCGCGGTCGCGTTCGTGCTGGTCGCATTCGGAGGTACGAATACGCCGGCTGGCACATGCTCTGCCGACAGCGCCTGACCGTTCGTCACCTTCACCTGCGTCAGTGATTCGCACGAAATCGGGGCGGGCGCTGCCGCCGTCAGCGCACCGAGCGGCACCGCGCCGAGCAGTGCAATCAAGGCTGCGATTCTCATGCGTGGAAGTTTACGCCCGAAGGCCAGTTGTCAACCTTGGCGCCGACGAGGCGAGGCGCTCCCCCCGGCCGTGCGCCGGCGGGCCACGGTCACTTCAGTGGCGCTCGGCTTTTGAGCTCCTCGAACCAGTTCAGTACCAGGACTTGTGAAAGCGCCACGCTCGCCTGAGCCGCCGGGGCCGAATCGATTACGCCGATGAACTGCCCGTCTGGCATGACGTCGTAACTTCTCGGCGTACCCGTGCCGTTGACCAGGAATCCGCGCGGGAGCGATTCGGGTTTTCCGACCACGAAGTCTGGCTGAGTCGTGATCGTCACCGACTGCAGTTCGCCAGGTGGCGCGAAGAAGAGCGTTCGTCCATCGCGAGACCAGAGTGGATAGATGCCCCGCTCGATCGTGATTTGATATCGCGCGCCGGTCGCGGGAAACGGCTGCACGAAAATGCCCCCTTGCGACTCGTTGGTCGTCCAGGCCAGCCATTTCCCGTCGGGCGAAAAGACCGCGTTCGTCAGCGCCGACGACTGGACGCCGTCGACGCGAGTGACCGTCCTCGCCGGAGGTGAGGACGTCCACAGCGAGACTCCAGAGGATCCCTGAAGGACATCGAAGGAGAACACGTCTACCCTTGGAGACCAGGACTCGGGCACGTGAGACGATCCAGCGTCGGGTTTGGTCAGACGCTCAGCTGTGTCGGATCCGTCGGCCGATTGCCAGAAGATCGCGAGATCACCCTCGCGATCGGACTGAAACGCGATTCGCTTCCCATCGCGCGACCAGATCGGAAACCGGTTTCGCCCGCCGAACGTCAGGCGGCGCATCGCGGTCGCGCCGTCAAGGTTGTAGACCCACACGATCGCTTCCTTCCCGTCGTCGGTCGCAAAAGCGATCCGCTTGCCGTCCGGAGAAACTCTCGGATGTTCGTATGAGCGGGGCGGGAATTTGAGCCGCTGCACGGCGCCGGTCCGATCGATCACGCCGAGGTCGTTCGCGGCGGACATGACCGAGGGCCCGGGAATATAGAGCAGCGAGCCAGTGTCGGACACGCTGAATTGCGCGGACCCGGTGGTGCCGCCGAGGCTCCGTCTCACGCCCTCGAGCACAGGCGTGGGACTGCCAGCGATCCGCAATCGGCCGACGTCGAACGGGACCGCGAACATCGTCCCGCCGATGGCGTAGACGAGATGGCCCGTTGGCAGATAACGCGCGTCGCTTCCGCCCTGGATGACCATCTTGCGCTCGCCGCTCGACAGTGACTGCACGACGATCTCCGCCTTGTCCCATCGATCTGTCGTCGAGCCGCTCGCGAGCGTGAAGAGCAGGGCCTGACCACCGGGCAGGATTTGCGGACCGTGCGCCAACTCACCGGCCTTTACCGTCGCGAGCCGCTCGGGGTTTCCGCCCTGCGGCGCGACACGCATAATCCCCCGGCTGCCCTCTCCCCACACGATTCCTGTCTCATGCCAGCTCATGCCGAAGAACGCAAAATCAGCGGTGGTCGTGATGGCGGCCGGGGCCCCCCCTGCGACAGCGACCGTTCTCACTGTCCGATCGGCAAGTGACCAGTAGGCGATGGATCGGCTGTCGGGTGAGAACGTCGGATTGGAAATACCCGACGAGGTCTCAGTGAGCGCCCGTGTGTCCAGTTCCGTCATCGACTTCACGTGCAGCGCGCCGTTGGCGATGTAGGCCATCGTCGCGCCGTCGGGTGACATCGCCACGATCTGCCGATTGGTGGTCGTGTAGCGCTGCCCTTCAGGGAGCATCAGTGCGAATCGGCTGACAGACTGAGTGGGGGCCGGTTTCAACCACCACACGGCAGCGCCGACGAGCGCGCTGGTCACAAACGCGGTGAGGATCGCCGGCGTGGCGCGCCTCCAGATCGAGCGAGGCGGCTCTCTGACCGGCGCGGTCGTCGCGGGTAACGCCGGCTCCGAGAGACTTTCGTCGATTTCCAGGGCGGCGTCGCCCATGTCCCGCAACCGCTTGCGCGGGTCTTTCTGCAGACAGCGGCGAAGCAGCAGCCGGACACGGTCCGGTACGTGACGAGGGATCGCGGCCCAATCGGGCTCGCGGGTGAGAATCGCCGCAATCGCATCGGACACCGTCTCGCCCGGCTCGAACGCCGGGCGGCCGGTCAGCATCTCATACACGACACAGCCGAACGACCACACGTCGCTACGGCGGTCCGTGGCCTTGCCGCGCGCCTGCTCCGGGCTCATATACGCCGCGGTGCCGAGGATCACTCCGACACCTGTCATTGCCGGCGACGTGAGCGTCGGCGACAGCGAGAGGAGACCGTCGGTCGAGGGGTCCGCTCCGCTCACCTCGACCGCCTTGGCCAGACCGAAGTCGAGCACCTTGACTGCGCCGTCGGACCGAACCTTGATGTTGGCGGGTTTGAGGTCGCGATGAATCACACCGTGGTCGTGCGCCGTCGCGAGCGCGTCGGCAATCTGTCGCGCGATCGCGAGCGCCTCGTCGAGCGGAATCGGTCCGCGCGCGATGCGCTCGGCCAGTGTCGGGCCCTCGACCAGCTCCATGACAAGGGCCCGCGCGCCGCTGGAATCTTCCAGGCCGTAGATGGCCGCGATGTGAGGATGGTTGAGCGACGCCAGTACCTGCGCTTCCCGCTTGAAGCGGGAGAGGCGATCGGGATCCCGTGTGAAGGCGTCAGGCAGGACCTTGAGAGCGACGTCGCGATTGAGCTTCGTATCAGATGCGCGATAGACCTCACCCATCCCGCCCTGGCCAAGCTTCGAGAGGACTCGATACGGTCCGAGCGAGCTGCCGATCATTCCACAGCCTTCTGTCTGGCTTCGGCGTTCGGTTCACTGAAGCAGAGAATGTAGCCGTCAGGATCCTCGACGTAAAAATCGAGGCATGCCCACGGCCTTTCTTCGAGTGGTCTGATCACTCGAGCCCCACGCCTTTCCAACTCGCTGAACAGACCTCGGATGCCGGACACGGAAATGTACGCGTCCAGATGTTCGTTGTGTTTCCGGTGTTCTCTGTCCGCCGCCAGTTTCGGCGCATCTTTGAGATGGATCGCGAATCCGTCACGGGTGACGGCTGCATAGAATGTCTGATACTTGAAGTCGAGCTGGAAGCCGAGCCTGTCACAGTAGTACCCAATCGCCCGATCAAGATCGTCGACGAGAAACTGCGGTGCGATCCCGGTCACCTGCGCAGCAGCGTGAACTGGCATGGCGGACATCTCACTCCTCGATCGCAACGCGCATTCAGAACATCCGGCGGTAGTCGGCGTAATCCACCGGCACCGCTATCACCATGCTTCGCCGCGCGCCGGCCGCGCCCGCCGCCGCCGACGCGAGCTCGTCGGGCTTCGCCGTTCGCAGCGCCTCGACGCCGCACGACGCCGCCATCGCCACGATGTCGATCGCGCCGAAGTCCACGCCATACGGCGGCAGCGCCCTGCCCTCCTGGGACAACTTGATCAGCGAGTAGCTGCCGTCCTCGAGCACCACCGTGATGAAGGGCGCGCCGACGCGCTCGGCCGATTCCAGCTCCTGCGCGTTCATCGAGAAGCCGCCATCGCCGACCGCCGCGAGCACGGTCGCATCCGGACGTGCGAGCCGCGCGCCGATCGCCGCGCTCAGCCCGTACGACATGCCTGACAACCCGTTCGACATCCAGAACGTGGCCGGATGCCGGCTCGGCCAGTACTGGCCGAACAGATATTTGTGCGACCCGACGTCGGTCGTGACGATGGTGTCCGGTGGCAACGCGTCCGCCAGTGACTGGACGATGTCTCCCGGCCACATCACGCCGCCGGCGCCGGATCGATCGCGCAGCAGGCGGCGGCGCCGCTGTTGAAACGCGTCGAACGGAGTATCCCAGGCCAGGGGCGGAGGCATCGATCCAATCGCCTCGAGGAACGCAGCGTGATCCACGAGCGCGACACCCTGCGGCACGATGCCTGCGGCGCCGCCAACGTTCGGCGCGTCGAGCACCCAGTCGATCGTCAGCTCGGCGTGCCACGTCTTGTCGACTTCCACGGGATCGAGACCGAGGCCGACCAGCACGTCGGCCGCCTGCAGCGCGCCGCACACGACGTCGTCGGCGGCCATGCCGCCGGCGACGCCCACGAAGTTCGCGGCAGTTTCGTCGACAATCCCCTTGACCTTCGGCGTCACCGCGACCGGCAGGTTCCACGCGTCGAGCCACGCGCGCAGCGGCGCCGCGTTTGCCGGATCGATCCCGAGTCCGACGACGATCAGCGGCCGCTGCGCGCGACTGAGCTTTCCGGCCAGCACGCGCGCCGCTGCCGCGGAGGCAGCCGAACGGTCTGCTGCCGGTACGCGAACGGATGCGGCCGGCGGCACATTGTCCGCGGCCTTCAGCGCTTCGCGCGCCGACAGCGTCACGTACGCCGCACCGTACGGCCGCTCCATGCACGCGGCCAGCGCGCGCGGCACGGCGTCGGCAACATTCTGCGCCGTCAGCGTCGCCACATATTTCGTGACTGGACGGTACACGTCGTGGAGCGGCAGCCGCTGATGCGTGTGGCTCGCCGGGAACTCCTCGGGAATCTGCGCCGAGATCGCGAGGAGCGGCTCCTGATCCAGGTACGCGCTGCTCAGTGGCAGCATCAGATTCGCCGCGCCCGGGCCCAGCGTGCTCAACACCACGCCAGGCTGCCCGCGGAGCTTGCCGTACACCGCTGCGGCGATGCCGGCGTTCGCCTCGTGGCGCATCAGCACGAACTCGACGCCGGCGCGGCGCAGCTCGTCGATCAGCACGAGCACTTCGCCGCCCGGCAGCCCGAACACGCGATCGATGCCAGCGCCGGAGAGGAGGCGCGCGATGACGGCGGCTGTCGTGGGCATGGGAAGCGTGCATATTATGCTGGACTCGCATGCGGGCGCGCGCGCTTGACACGTCCAGTCAGCCGCGGTCAGACTGCGACTCGCAGTTTTCGTCGGCGGTGGAGTCCGCCACAACCGCCGTTTCTCGACGGCCAATGACTCCTGCGGGTGGCCGTGGGAGTGCGCTCACATGCCGCGGCGCCGCGAGGTGACGCGACATGGAACGATTCCTGTGGATTTGTCTCGCGGGCGCGGCGGGCACCGGCGCTCGCTACCTGATCGCGCTCTGGACTGCTCAACGCTTTGGCAGCGCCTTTCCCTACGGCACGCTGATCGTCAATCTTGCCGGCTGCTTCGCCATCGCCGCGATCATGCACGCGGCGCTGACACTCTCCTGGTCGCCAACGCTCCGTTCGACGATCACCATCGGTTTCATCGGCGGTCTGACGACGTATTCGAGCTTCAATTACGAAACGACGCGGCTCCTCGACGAGGGCTCGCCCGGGCTCGCGGGCCTGAACGCCACGGTCACGATCGCCGGTGCGTTCCTCGCGGGATTGCTCGGCCTGCTGTGCGCCAGGCAATGGCTTGGCCGGTAGGATGCGGAGGTCACGATGCGAGTGCTGGATGGGGATCAGTGCCTGGTCCGGATCTTCCTCGGCGAATCCGACCAGTTTCATCACGCGCCACTGCATCGCGTCCTGCTCGAGCGGCTGCGACGCGAGGGGTTTGCCGGCGCAACCGTCATCCACGGTGTTGCGGGCTTCGGCGCGAACAGCGTGATTCACACCGCGAGCCTCGTGGAACTGTCGAGCGATCTGCCGGTACTCATCGAAGTGGTCGACGACGAAGCGCACATCGACAAGCTGCTGCCGATTCTCGACGAGATGGTGACCGGCGGCGCGCTCGTGACCGTCGAACGCGTGCGCGTGGTGAAGTACGCGGCAAGCCCGAAGCGAGGCTGAGCCTCGCGTCCGTCGCATTCACGGGCTGGTCGGCTGTATCGCGACTGGCTCGATGGTCGGCCGCCAGATCAAACCGAGACGCGACCGGCGTTCAGCGACTTCAGAACGAGATGACGAGCGCCGTCCGGATGATCGTATCCAACCTGTCTTTGCGCGCATCCGCAGTGCCGAGCACGATCTTGATGCCGCCGGACGACTGCGTGCGGAGGAACTCGTCGCCTGACCCGGGAATGCCATCTGGGTTGACGATTTCGGCGAACGCGACGACGTCGAGGTCGGTCTCGAGTGCCGGCTCGGTCTCGAGCAACCACTGCACGCTGGCCTTGAGCGACAAATGACTGTTCATCGAGACCGCGATCCCGTTGGTGGTATTGATCGACGCGTCGGAGGTGTCGGCGAGATTGATGTTCGATGTGAAGATGCTGTCGAAGGTGGTGTTCTTGCCGAAATGCTCGGTATAGGACCAACCGAGCCGCACGCCGCCGAACCGCGGCTCCTTCTCGGGATCGGGTTTCTCCTCCTGGCGATCGGTGTAACTCAGGCCATAGTCGGTCACAAAGCGCCGGTGCGCGTCGTCGGCCCACGTGTTCCCGACGCCGCCGAAGGCGATATATCGGCGCACGATTCCAGCATCCTTGTTGTGATCCCAGCTCGCGCCGGCGTTCCAGAAGAACCGCGGGCTGATGTTCTTGTCGTAGCGTCCGCTGATCAGATAGGTCTCGACATCTCTCGTCGGCTCGGGCTTGATCAAGGATGTCGGCGGACTTGACGGTCGAGCACCAACCGGAAATTCCAGACCGGGCTGTACCAGGAAGTAGCGGTCGTCCGAGGTGTCGGACTGCACACCGGTCACGTCGAACGAGAATCGAGCATCGGGCCACACGTATCGCAGATGATCGGCCAGTCCCAGCGTTTGGGCGGCTGAATTCCCTTCGGTGACGACCAGGCTGAAATCAGCGGAATTGGACCATCCCAGCTTCTTCTCTTTCTGATCCGTGCCCTGGTTCTGCGCCCACGCGTGCTCGGCACCAAGCCACGCGAACGCAACCAGACTGAGCACGGCCACGCGTCGCCTTCTGGACACACGCTCCTCCTCTCAGCACTGATTGTGACGAGTGGACCCACCACGGCATCCGCGGCCAGCGAGACTAGTCAGGTCGCGGGTCTTCATCTACTGGCCATTGGTGCGATGCCTCGGTCACCCGCGCCACAGATTTGACGCGATTCCGTCACATTCATTTCACCCGCTGCCCGAAGCCCGCAGCGACCTCCCGCGGTCCAACCAGATAGATGGAACCAGCGCCGCTTCTGAGGAACGTCATGGATAAAAACGTCATGGGTACGAACGTAGTCAGGTTGTCATCAGTTGTCGTTGCCGCAATGCTGATTGGCCTCGTCGTCGGCGTCACCGACGCGCGCGCTGATGATGAGATTGTCGCGAAGGTCCCGTTCGCGTTCACCGTCGGCACCACGCATTTTGCGCCAGGCAGCTACATCGTCCGGTCGGCGAGCGAGGATCTGGCCTTGATGGAGATTGTCAGTGTCGATCGCGCCGCAGCGGCGTTCGTGATGACCGTGCCGGGATCGGCCCCACGCGACGCAGCGCAGCCGCCCGAACTCGTGTTCACGAAGATCGGCAACGACTACGTGCTGGCGCGGCTCGTATCGGCCGACGGCGACAATCGCGAGTTCGTCGAGCCGCATCACCACGACGTGCATGAATCATCCGGCGCAGCCCGCTGAATCGGCGCGGACCAGCCCGGCTTCAGGATGAGGTCGATGGAGTCCAGCGACTGCTGGGACACGAGCGTGTTGACCAGAAACCGTTGGCCGTCGCGGGAGACGTCGTACTGACAACGGCCACCCGGCACGTTCGTTGTGAACAGCTTGCGCGCCGCGCCGACCGAAATTCCCTCGTCGTGCGTCGAGATCTCGCCGGCCATGAGCGTGCCTCCGAATCACGGTCGACCTGATCGACGGACCGGGATGAACCCCGCCATCGGCCGCTGAGGCGGAGGGGCGTAGACTGGCGGCAGCCTCTGATGTCCTCTCTGCACGAGCAGGCGAAGGAATTGTTTCTCGCTGCCCTCGATCGCCCGCCGGGCGACCGCTCTGCCTTTCTGGATGCCGCCTGCGCCCACGATCCGGCGCTGAAGCACGAGGTCGAGTCGCTGCTCGCGTTTCACGTAGACGAGGAGGTGAAAGAGACCGACAGCGGCGAGGCGCTGCCCGACTCCGAGGAGCACCTCTTCGCGCCGGGTGTGATGTTCGCGGCCCGCTACCGGATGGTCAGGCTCCTGGGGCGCGGAGGCATGGGCGAAGTCTGGCAGGCGCCGACTTCACCAACACGACCGGTGAGACGGTATTCGATGGCGCGCTCAAGGTCGGACTCGCGGTTGCGCTGGAGCAATCGCCGTTTCTGAAGATATTCCCCGACGCGCGCGTCCGCGAAACCCTGCGCCTGATGGAGCAATCGCCCGACCAGCGAGTCACGCCGTCGATCGGACGTGAGATTGCGCAGCGTGAACATTGAAGGCGCTCGTGGTCGGATCGATTGACAGCCTCGGCCGCAACTACGTGCTGGCGATCGAAGCGCTGAACGCAGGCACCGGCGACGTGATCGCCCGACAGCAGATGGAGGTGACGAGCAAGGAGCAGGTGCTCACGGCGCTTGGCAAGGCCACGGCGAAGGTGCGCGAGCAACTTGGCGAGTCGCTCATCTCGATACGGCAATTCGACGTCCCCTTGCCGCAAGCCACGACGTCCTCTCTCGAGGCGCTTCAGGCATATTCACGCGCACTCGATGAAGGACGAGTGACGCCGCGGTTCCAAGCCATCCCGCATCTCAAGCGTGCCATCGAGCTCGATCCCGACTTCGCAATGGCGCTGGCGCTGTTGTCGGGGTACTACGCAAACCTCGGTCAGCCGACGCTGGCGCCGGCGCTGTCCCAGCGGGCATTCGATCTTCGCGACCGGGTGAGTGAACGCGAGCGGTTCTTCATCTCCTGGCGATATTACCGGGACGCGAGGCAGGCGTGGGACCGAGGACTCGAGGTTGCCCGATCGTGGGCGGCGACGTACCCGAGGGACGGAAATGCCTTCATCAGCGTGGGCGTGGCGGCGACCGTGCAGGGTCAGTACGAGCAGGCAGTCGATTCCCTTCGCGCGGCGGCTCGTCTCGATCCTCACGCCGTTCTCCCACGGCTCGACCTTGCGGACGCGCTGTTGTTCCTCAATCGTTTCGACGAGGCGAAGGAGGTTCTTCAACAGGCAGAGGCTGCACACCTCGACCTCGTCGAACTTCGGCGGTTGTCGTACCTCCTTGCGTTCATCCTTCGACCGGGAAAGTGATCGAATCGCTCGCCTGGCGCGTGCCTATCACATACAACAGCGGCAGGTAATGATCGGGCGTCGGAATCGAGAGCCGAGCCTCGCCCCCGAGCGACTCGTAGTCGACGAGCGCCTTGTGATCGCCCGCGAGCAGGAGGTCCCTCGCCTCGGTTTCGAAACGTACGGCCCAACGCCGGCAGCACGTCAGGCGACGATTCGACGCACGGCCAGTGACAGCATCAGTCGTGTCATCCCGCTGAACACCATGCTGATGCCGATCAGCGTACCGACGACCCAGACCGCGCTCGACGGCCACGTGCTCCAGATCATCACCGCCAGGACGAGCGTCACGACGCCGTCGAAGAGGAGCCAGCCACTGCCGTGCGCCGGTCGCAGTCGAAACGACAGCACCAACTCGAGAATGCCTTCGATCAACAGATAGAAGGCGATCACCAGCGTCAACGACGCCAGACCGGCCACCGGGTTCGCGACGAGATACAGCCCGGCCAGGCCATACACGAACCCAAGCAGAATCTCCCAGAGCACGGAGCCCGCCCGGCCGGCGCGCCACGCAAACGCGAGGTGAAGCACGCCGCTGAAGACCAGGAGCCACCCGACGATGGCGGTGATCGCGACGCCGGCGATCACCGGCGCGCCAATCGCCAGCACGCCGGCCGCCATCATCAACACGCTGAGAACAATCGACCACGTCGTCGCCTTGTGGATATCCGCCGACAGCGTGTCTGCCATGACATCCTCCTTCGCGAGATCGGTTCTCGACGCAACTTCCTGTCTGCCTATTTGGCTCGAACAACCGGCGTGTCGACGACGTGCTCGGCGATGAACCAGACCTGCAGTTCGTTGGTGCGAATCACATCGCTGACCAGCAGGTCGTTCGTGCCATCGTCCTCTCGCGCGGTAGCGAGTCGCGCCATCGCGCGGGCCTCCTTCAGCACGATTTCGTGCGCGTGCAGGAGCCGGGAAATCTGGACGGGAACCGGCTCCCGCCCTTTCGGCGGTCTGGGGATCAGGGTTGTCTCGGCGACATCCTGCGCCATCGCGACGCTCACGCCGCCGAGCAACTGGATGCGTTCGGCGATCGCATCGACCAATTTGGACTGTTCGTCGTAGTGCTTGTCGAACAACAGGTGCAGCTGATAGAAGGTGTGGCCCGACACCTGCCAGTGGTGCTTCTTGTAGAGATCGCGCAGCGCCATGGTGTCTGCGAGGATCTGATTGAGGTTGTCGACACTTTCTTTACAAGCCGACTCGGCAAGCGCAATCGGCATGCGAATCAGGTGTCGCCACGGTTGAATTTCGTGGCCCTGCTGATGGGTCAGCGGGCTGGCATGCTGCAGGATTTCGTCCGCATCGAGGATCGCTTTCGACATCGTCTCTCCCCTTTCGCCTTCACGCCGACGGCTCGACAGAAGATCGATTCTAGTCCTTTTGCGTGATCGGAAAGAGCGACCGCAAAGAACACAGGCGCATGATTGTGTCCTTTCCTCAGCGGCGCCTACGCCTCTCCGCGACCTCGACGCTTCTTTGTCATTCGTTAGCCCGGCTGCCGCCGATCACGGCGTGCTATGATGCGCGCCGTGCGGCTGACCATCGGCAGACTGCTGGCCGCGACGCTGTTGGCGCTCTGCATCGGCGTGCAGGCGCTCGAGGCGACCGGACGCTGGGATCAGACGTTCCAGGATACCGGGGACGAGGCGATCATCGTCACGGCCGTGCTCTGCATCGGTGCCGCGCTGGTCGTCGCCGGCGCGATGCGTCACCGCGTCTCTCTGTCAGTCATCACCTCGCCGATCCCGGCTGCCCGCGCTGCCGATCTGCCACGGTTCGTACCTCCGGCTGCCTGCTCTGCATCCAGCGCGAGTCCTCCACTCAGCCTGCGGATTTAGCAACCACGCGAATCGACAGGTAACTGCGATACACGCACGGCGTAGTCCACCACGTCCCGTGTCTCGCGCCGATTGGCTCGCGTGGAGATCTGTATGCGGCGGCTGCTCGGGGGAGTGCTCCTCCTGCTGAATGCGACGATCGTGGCCGGACAGGAATCGGCGCGCCTTCGGATCGAGGTCCGAAGCGCCGACGGTCCGGTTCGCGACGCCGACGTGGTCATCAATGGAGTCACTCAAAAAACGGACCTGCAGGGCATCGCGCTGTTCACCGTTCCACCGGGCGAGGCGGAAATCGTCGTGGTGAAGAGCGGATTCGCGCCGGCGTCAGCGTCGGTCGACGTCGCAGCGAACCAGCAACAGACCGCCACGATCGAGCTGAGTCGCACCGCATCGGTGGAAGAACACGTCACCGTGTCAGCCACGCGCACTGATCGCGGCATCGAAGATCAGCCGATGCGCGTCGAGGTGGTCGACCACGAGGAGATCGATGAGAAGGTGATGATGACGCCTGGCGACGTCGTCATGCTGCTCAACGAGACCGGCGGCATGCGCGTCCAGGCGACCTCGCCGTCGCTCGGCGCCGCCAGCATCAGGATTCAAGGCATGAAGGGCCGGTATACCCGATTTCTGTCGGACGGCCTGCCGCTCTTCGGCGAGCAGGTGTCGCTGGGCCTCATGCAGATTCCTCCGCTCGATCTCGGACGCGTCGAGGTGATCAAGGGCGTCGCCTCCTCGTTGTACGGCGCCGGCGCGATGAGCGGCGTCGTCAACCTCGTCTCGAGACGACCCGACACGCACGCTGAACGCCAGATCCTGTTCAACGTCTCAACCCGCGGCGCGACCGATGCCGGACTGTGGTACTCGACGCCGCTGTCTCAGGACTGGGGCTTCACGCTTCTGGGCAGCGCCAACGGACAGGCGCGAAACGATGTGAACGCCGACGGCTGGTCGGATCTCCCGAAGTACGAACGTGCGGTCGTTCGTCCGCGCGTGTTCTGGGACAACCACGCCGGCCGATCGTTTTTCGCGACGGCGGGCGGCACGTGGGAAAACCGCACCGGCGGCACCATGCCTGGCATGTCGCTGCCGTCCGACGGACCGTACGTGGAGGCGCTCGATACGACGCGCGGCGATGCCGGTCTGGCGTTTCAGGCACTGTCCGCGAAGGGGCTGGTGTGGAGTGCGCGGGCGTCGTGGTCGGCACAGCATCAGGATCACCAGTTCGGAGAGGTGATCGAACGGGACGATCACGACAGCGGGTTCGCCGAACTCACGCTCCGACGGGCCATCGCGCATCACACGATCGTGGCGGGAGCGGCCATCGAGCGCGATCGGTTTCAGCCGCTCGATACACCCCGGTTCGCGTATACCTATGTGACGCCCGGCGTGTTCGTGCAGGACGACGCGGATGTCGCGCGATGGCTGGCGTTATCGGCCAGCGCCCGTCTCGACCATCACAACGTGTACGGAACGTTTTTCAGTCCGCGCGTTTCCGCATTGCTTCGCGAGGGTCCGTGGTCGAGCCGCCTCTCCTTCGGCACCGGCTTCTTTCCCGCGACTCCGATCACAGAGGAGACCGAGGCCGCAGGGCTGTCACGCTTGTCGGTTGCCGGTCCGCTCAAAGCAGAGCGCGGTACGAGCACGTCGATCGACGTCACCCGCACGGCCGGTCCGCTGTCGGCTACATTGACCGGGTTCTATTCGCGGATCGTCGATCCGGTTGAAGTCGAACGTACAAAGCGGTACGTGCTCGGAAACCTGCCAACGCCGACGACGAACGCGGGCCTCGAAGCCATCGCCATCTGGAAAACCGAGGATTTCTCGCTGGTTGCGAACTACGCGTTCGTCCGGTCGCGGGAGGACACGGCGGAAGGGCGCGCTGACGTTCCCCTGACGCCGCGGCACAGTGTCGGTCTCGATGCGGCATGGGAGCCCGGCGATGTGTGGCGGCTGGGCATCGAGTGGTACTACACCGGCGTTCAACGGCTGGAGGCGAACCCGTACCGCTGCGAGAGCGCGCCTTACAGCGTCTTCGGGATACTCGCGAATCGCCGTCTGGGCCGCCTGCTCCTCTTCGTCAACGGCGAGAACCTCACCAACGTCAAGCAGACCGACTGGGATCCGTTGTTGCGGCCTTCGCGCGGCGTCGACGGGCGCTGGACGGTGGACGCGTGGGCACCACTCGATGGGCGCGTGATCAATGGCGGCGTGCGCATCAAGTTTTGAGCATCGACGCCGCTTCCCGTCCGGCCCCTTCTCTCAACCGCCCAGCATGAAAACCGGCGCGCCGCTCGACGTGCGCGGCGTGAAATCCATCGCGTTCGCCCGCCCCGCAGCGATCAGACATCAAGGCGGCTGACGATTGCCAGATTCGTCATCTCGAAATAACAGCGACATCCTATGACTTCGTTGCCGTTGCGAACGCGACCTGCGCGTAGTGGACGAGGAAATCGCGCCACAGGAACCAGTAGTGACGGCCTGGGATCTCGCGATATGTCGTGTTGAACCCGTCCTTCTTCACGAGCTCGGACAGCGTCACCGTTCGATCGCGCGCCATGTCGGTGGTGCCCGCGCCGAGCCAGTAGAACTTCACGCCACCGGCCTTGACGGCTTCGAGCTGTTTCTGAAACGTCTCATCGACTGCCTGCGGACCTGAACTGAAGACGCCGATGTAGGCGAACGTGCCCGGGTTGTTGTTCGTCGCGGCGAGCGTGTGGCCTCCTCCCATCGACAGGCCCGCGATCGCGCGATCATCTTTTGCAGCGAGCACGCGGAAGCGCTTCTCGACGAACGGAATCACGTCCTTCACGAGGCTTTCGGGGTACGAACCGGCGTACGGCTGCGGCGCACCGCCGCGCCCGCCCGGAGCTCCCGCGCGTCCGGCAGAGGCTTGCTCCGCCTGGACCGGCGGCGGCGCCGGAGCCTGGACGGTCTGCCTCGCCGGCGTCGGGCCGAATCCGAGGCCCTGCGACACGGTCTGCGCAGCGTTGCCGTTCGGCATCACCACGATCATCGGCTTCGCTTTTCCGGCGGCGATGAGATTGTCCATGATGATGTTCGCGCGGCCCATCGTGAGCCACGCATCTTCGTCGCCGCCGCCGCCGTGCAGCAGGTACAGGACTGGGTACTTCTGTCCGTTCGCCTCGTACCCGGGCGGCGTGTACACCATCATGCGACGGCTCGCGAGCTTCAACGTCGGCGACGGATACCAGACCGCCTGCACCGTGCCATGCGCCACATCCCTGAAATCCCACCACTCGGACTCCGGGCCGGAGATCATCAGCAGGTTGTCGTAGCGAGCGCCGTCGCGCTGCGTCTCCGCGTTGTTGGGATCGAGCGCCTTCACGCCGTCGACCATGAACCAGTAGCCCCAGAGCTGCGGCGCGAGCGGGCCGATGGTCGTGGCCCAGATACCCGCCTCGTCTTTCGTCATCTTCAGGTTGGTTCCGCTGTCCCAGCTGCCGTTCAGCGTCACCTCCGACGCTTTCGGCGCCAGCAGGCGGAACGTCACCGTGCGGTCCGGATGGATGTCCGGCGATCGCAGCGGGGCCGGACGGGCGGCTGCGGACGTCACAGCGGCTGGTGGTTGCTGGGCCGCGAGTGATGCGGCGATGACGAAGCCGATGAGTGCGACGATCCCCGACAGACGGGCGGTGAGGGAAATGTTCATACGTACCTCGCTGGAGCGGTATTCTAAAGCGCCGGCCGGCGGCACGCACGCCGTCGCACATAGCGCGCACATTGCGGTGCCTGAGGTCCTGCCGATGAACCGCCGTGAATTCCTCGAAGCAGCGGCTGTCGCCGCGGTCGCGCCGATGCTCGCTCGCCAGGACTCGGCGCCCGAATGGGGCTCGCCGGTCTTCGATGTGCACTTCCACCTTCGTCCGCAGCTCGCCGGCAACATGGCGCATCAGGACGGAGCCGGCGTCACGAAAGCGAACCTGCTCACGCGCGGGCGGGCCCTCGATCAAGTGAAAGCCGTTCAGGCAGCCGCGCCCGGCCGATTCATCTGGTTCAACAGCTACGACGTCGCGCAGCCGGACGCCGAGCAGGCGCTCACGCAGGCCGTCAAGGATGGGGCACAGGGCTTCGGCGAGATGAAGTTCCATGTCGCCGCCGACGGTCCGGAGCTGCGCCGCATGTATGCGCTGGCCGCCGATCTGCGCGTGCCGATCCTGATGCACTTCCAGGAAGTGGATCACTTCCCGAACGAAGGGACCTGGAGCACCGGGTTTGCGAAGAGCTTCGAGACGGTTCTCAAAGGCTATCCCCGGACGACGTTCATCGGTCATGCCGACGCGTTCTGGGCCAACGTCAGCGAGAACTACCGCAACGAGGTCGCGTACCCGTCCGGACCCATCAAACGCGGCGGCGTGACCGATCGATTACTGGGCGACTACGCCAATCTCTTCGGCGACCTGTCCGCTAATTCCGGCAACAACGCGATGTCGCGCGATCCCGAGTTCACCGCCGATTTCCTGAAACGCCACCAGGACAAGCTGCTGTTCGGCAGCGACTGCGGCTGCACGGACGGTCGTGGCACCGGGGCCAGCCAGGCCAACAATCCGGGCGCGGCACGGATCGCCGGCAAGTGCGTCGCACGCGAGACGCTCAGTCTTTTGAAGCGATCGACGACGCCGGAGATCTTTCAGAAGATCGTCTGGGGCAACGCGCACAAGCTGCTGCGCATTCCAGCGTAAAGCGTTTTCCGTCTCTCCGTGACCCGTAGTGTCCGGCTTTGGCCGGACTTCTCGAGGTCCGCCTGAAGGCGGACACTACGCACTGGAACTCGGCTCGAGCTTTCGCGCTACGGTTCTGCAAGGACGAAGGCTTCGGCCGAGCGGTGTGCTACCGACACGGTATTCCGCACGGCGTCCCCAGCGCGACGGGCCGGAGGCTGCCGAGCAGGCCGTCCTTCTCATCGTTCGGACCGGCGGTGAAATAGATTGCGTCGGCGTCGCCGCCTGCCCTCCCGTTGCCAACGCTCAAGCTCCACAACCCGTCGATCAGGATCTCCTGTCCAACGGAATTGACGACCGGGCCGAGGAACTGGCCGGTGCCGGAATCGAACGCGTGGATGCGACCGTCGCCGAAGTTGCCAATCAGCACGGCGCCCGCGAACTGACCGAAGCTGGCCGGCGCCTGCACCAGGCCCCACGGCGAATTGAGCTGACCGCGCTCGGTGAATCGCGCCAGCATGCGGCCGCTCAGATCGAACGTATTCACGACGCCCCGACCATGACCCGCCGCATCGTCGTGCTTCGACTTGTCCTGCCGGGCGTAGGTGACGAACAGCTTGCCGCCGGAAAGGACGATGTTGAACGGCGCATACCCGTGCGGCAGGCGGCGATCGGTGAATGCTCCCGCAGGCATCGGGAGGCGATGAAACGAGGCGTCGTAGACCTCCACGGTCCCGGCGCGGAAATTCGACGCGTAGAGGAACGAATTGCCGGCCGCGTCGCTGGCGATGGCGAGGCCCTTGTAGACGGCGCCATCGGCAGCAGTCGGGTTCGACGAGTTGTTGACCGCGACGATGCCGTAGCTTCCTGCCTTGTTGATGTCGAAGCCGGCCGGATTGACGCCTGGATTCCAGCCGACGATCGTGCCGTCCTCGGTCGCGAACATGAACAGCGCCGGTGCTGTCGCCGCGACGCCATTGCGGTCAAAACCAGAGATCTTGAATTGCTGTGTGGCCGCGCCTGTATTGAAGACGGCACCTGTTGGCGTTCCCTTCGGGTTCAGGGCATCGGCGGGCGCCGGAACGCTGACGACGAGAGGGACGATGCTGACGGGCGCGCCGCCGCCAATGTTGTACAGCGTCGAGACGCCCTGGTTGTTGTCCGCAACCCAGATCGGCGAACCGGACGACTCCGCAACACCCCAGGGGTTCACGAGGTGCGGGTCGAGGACGAACGGGTGATGCACGATGCCGAAACGATCGACGAGGATCGGTGCATTTGAGACGAAGTCCGTTACCTGCACGACCACCTGGTCGGCCTCGTTGATCGCCTTCGCGGCGAGCGTCTGATCAGTCGTGAGCCCGAGTGCCAGTGCGGCGATGAACCCTGACAAAGCGAGAAAGAGACGAGTGCGGCTCATGAACTCCTCCTGCGGACGTTCAGAATAACGTCGAGCCGCGTATTGACATGGTAAGGAGTGGATAAGGATCACGTTACTTCGTCGGCACGCGCGTGTTCAGCTCGTCGAACCAGTTGAGCACGAAGTCAATCTGCGCGCCCAGCCGGGTGCGCGCGGATGAGGCAATGACAAAGTGTTCGCCATCCGGTGAGAGATCGTACTGATCTGGCAGGTTGGGTCCACCGGCGACCTGGCACGGGTCGCGGCACGGACATGACCTGCGTGCTGACTTCGAAGGCTGATGTCGTGGTCACCGTAACAGCCGAGAATTCAGTGACGCCAGGAGCGGTGACGAAATACAGCATCCGTCCATTGGGCGCCCAGAACGGGTTCATGCCCTGGCCGATACGTTGCCTCCTCGATGGTGGAATCGACTGCACCATCAGCGTGCTTGGCCCTCGCGTTTGCGTCTCATGGTAGACCACCCATCGCCCGTCGGGTGAGAGCGACGCGTGTGGCATCGAGCTGAATCTATCCGTTCCGAACGGTTCGATCCGGTGTGTCTCTCGTGCGAGTGTGGAAAGCGAATAGTCTCGATTCGCTCTCACGACGAACATGAGGCGATCGCCCTTTGGAAACCACCCGACCGGCAGGTGGGCTTCCCCCTTCGCCGGTGTCGTCAGGCGCTCGGGCTCTCGGCTGCCATCGGCCAGTTGCCAGAAGATTCCCTGGTCCCCTTCGCGAGCAGACTGAAACGTGATTCTCGTTCCGTCGCGCGTCCAGATCGGAAAGCGATTGCTACCGCCGAATGTCAATTGCCGCAGTTGGCTCTGGCCGGAGAGGTCATAGATCCAGATGTCAGAACGCCTTTGTCATCCTCTATCCCGACGGCAATCCGGTGTCCGTCGGGCGAAAAACGCGGCGCCATGTAACCCCGCTGCTCCAGCTTGAGTGACTGCACCACACCAGCCCGATCGAATGTCAGGAGATCCCAACCAGTCCTGGCACCACTGACGGCGCCACGAACGTATATGAGCGACCCGGTACGCGACACGGCGAACTGTGCCGTTCCCGTCACCCCGCCACGAGCAACTCCTTCGACGATGGGTCGCGGTGCCCCTGACACCTCGAGTTTCTCGACATCGAACGGCAACGCAAAGAGCACGCCTCCGATCGCATAGACGAGGTGTCCGGTGGCCAGGTAGCGGCCCTCCGAACCGGTGATGATCGTCTTGCGCTCAGTTGACGTCGTCCGCTGAACGACGATGTGCGCGTTGTCCCACGATTGCCCGTCTGCACCAACCGTGAAGAGAAGTCCACGACCGCCTGGCAGCATCTGCGGACCATGAAGGATCTCGTTTTCTCTGGCAGCGATCAACACCTCTGGCACTCCGCCGGCGGCCGCGACGCGGAGAACGCCCGCTGCGCCCCCGCCGATCAGCAGGCTGTCGCCGTCCCAGCTCATACCGTACGGGTTTCCAACTTGTCCGCTGATCGTGACAGGCGCGCCGCCGCTGATCGGAATCCGCTTCAATTCCCCGCTGGACCAAAACGCCAGCGATTCGCCGTCGGGCGAGAACACCGGGCTCGTGAGGCCTGTGTTAGGTGCAAAGGCGCGCCCTTCGGCACCACGCAGCGGCGTCGGCTCGACTTCTGACATCGACTTCAGGAACACCTGGCTGTTGGCGACGAACGCGATGCGGCTGCCGTCGGGCGAAATCGTGAGGACGGATCGGCCAACATTCGTGAACCTCTGACTGGCGGGAAGGTCGTATGTGAAGCGCGTCACCACTCGCGGGGGCGGATCCGGTTGTCGGAGCCGAACACCGATACCAGCAGCTGCAGCGGCAACGGTGGCCGCGGCGACCGCCGGAAGCGCCCGATTCCACAGCGGACGTCGCGACACCTTTTGCTCGCGCGAGCCTTCCGCGAACGGCTCCGCGATCAGGAACCGGGCGACGCTCATGTCCGAGACACGCTGCCCGCGATCTTTTTCGCAGCATCGCCGCAGAAGCAGCCTGATGTGGTCCGGCACGGTGGCAGGCAGCCGGTTCCAATCGGGTTCGGCGCGGAGCACGGCGGCCAGCGTATCGCTCACATCCTCGCCTTCGAACGCGCGCCTGGCCGTCAACATCTCGTAGCATACGCAGCCGAACGCCCAGACATCGCTGCGCTTGTCCGCCGCGCGTCCCTTTGCCTGCTCCGGGCTCATGTACGCGGCCGTCCCGAGGATCGTTCCGACGCCGGTCATCATCGCTGGCGACGTGATCGTCGGTGAGTTGGTGACGTCGAGCGATCCGCCTGTGGTCTCAACGCCTTTGGCGAGACCGAAATCGAGTACTTTGACCTGACCGTCGTGCGTCACCGCGACGTTGGCCGGCTTCAGGTCGCGATGGATGATTCCCTTCTCGTGCGCCGCTTCCAGCGCCTCCGCGATCTGGCGGGCAATGACCAGCGCCTCGTCAACCGGAAGAGCGCCTCGCGCGATCCGTTTGTCCAGGCTCTCACCGTCCGCGAGCTCGAGCACGAGGAATTGCTGGTGATCGGCCTCCTCGAGGCCGTAGATGGCGCCGATGTGCGGATGGCTGAGTGCGGCGAGCACCTGCGCTTCGCGGCGAAACCGGGCGAGCCGCTCCGGATCGGTCGTGAACGTGGCGGGCAGAATCTTGGCGACATCGCGACCGAGCTTCGTGTCTCTCGCACGATAGACCTCGCCCATCCCGCCAGCGCCCAGCAAGGCGACGACTTCGTACCCGCCGACCCGGGTTCCCGATGTCAGAGGCATCGGCGCGTCGGACGCTGGTCAGTCCGGCCTGGAGGAGGCACGCACGTGGCGGACACGAATTCATATTGTGGGGCTACCGCGCGTGACGAACGGTGTTAGGAGTTCATAAACGACGCGCGTCTGGCCGACGGTCGTCTATGCCGACTGAAGCAGTTGTTCGATCTCGATGGTCAGCGCGCCGGGGCCCTGGAGATAGGCGACGCGTGCGCCATAGGGACGATCACGTGGAGGCTCCAACGCGCGCGCGCCGCGCGCCACCAGCGCGGCAAAGTCCGCGTCGCAGTCGTCGCTGTTGAAGCCGATGGTCGCGACGCTGTCCTCGGACGCGGCATCCAGAATCAGCGTGAAGTCGCCGAACTGGAGGACGGCCATCCGCGCGTCGCTGAAGCTGGGTGCGAGGACACACCGCGACGTGAACCACGCCACCGCGCCGGACAGGTCCTTCACGCGGCAGTGCACATGCGAGATGGTCACGGCGTGGTCTATTATCCTCGAATTGCCGCGCCAGCGCGCCTTCCGCGGAGCCGTGCCTCCTCGAGCAGGCGCGCGAAGATCATCACGTGAATCACGCCGATCACCGGCACGTAATAGTTGATGATGTACCAGTTGCCGCCCATCGGATAAGTGACCAGCTGGCGTGACGCTGCGAGGAATCCCGCATACAGCCAGTCGATGCTCGTGACGACATTGACGACCCAGGCGACGGCGAGCGCACCCGTCCATCGATAGTGCAGGAACACGGCCGCGAGCAGCGCGAGGACGGCCGACGCGAGATCACCGAACGCAATGGCCGACATCGCATCGGCTGGAACGCGAGGATCGATCTGGCCCGGCGCGAAGGCACTCGACGGCAAATACCGCAGCGCGTGGACGAGGAACAACGGCACGAGCGCATCGGTCACGGGTCGTGATCGCAGCGCGGGACCGATGTACCACACGGCGACAGCAGCAAAGACGACCAGCGAGAACGTGAACTGCACGCCGAACAGCGCGGTCGGACTCATTCCCCGGCACCTTTCGCCGGCGACGGATTGTCTGCAACGCGGCTGTGGCGAAGCCAACTCAGGGCGTCTGAACGGGCGACGAACCATTTCGTCGGAAAAACCGCGGGTCCCTCGACCGCCTCGGATCCAGCCTGTGGAAAACCCGGCGGCATCAGGAAGGCGAATCGACGAACACCGGCAGCACCGTAACGCGGGATGATGTGGGCATCCCGCCACTCCATGACACCGGGACCGAAGCGATGGCTGAAATCGATGGCGTCGATGAAGAGTCCGTTCGGCCGCCTGCGCTCCGCCTCGGAGGCGAACAGGCACAGCGTCGCCATGAAGCCGCCATCGGTCATCGACGAGGTGGATGGCAGCCATTTGAGCTCGAGCAGATCGCCATGACTCATGATGACGCCCCACTCGTTTCGAACCACCTCGACGAGCGACGGTTGCGTTGACGTCATGTGCCCTCCGGCTGCGGATGATCAGAGGCGGCCACGTTCGATTCCCAGACTCGTCCTGAAGACTTCCTGCCCGAACGACGGAATCGACATGGAACCGCGATGAACGATTTGGTACAACAGTCGTGACAAACTACGGGATGCCCAGGCAGGAAACAAGTACAAGCGCGCGATCCCTGGCAGAACGACGCCGGCCGCGTCAATCACACGTGGCTGTACCTCCCGGTACAACACGGAGGCAACCCCATGACCGCACATACGACGCAGGGCGATGAAACACGGCGGCGGATTCTGGTCGCGGCGGCCGATCTGTTTCACAAACAGGGCGTGGTTGCCACCAGTCCCGATCAAATCATCGAGGCGTCAGGGACCGGGAAGGGACAGTTCTATCATTATTTTCGAAACAAGGAAGGCCTCGTTCACGAGGTGCTGCTGGCCCACCTCGACGCGATTCGGGACGGAAGCGGTTCCCTGAACTACGAGATCACGTCCTGGAAGGACCTCGAACAGTGGTTCGAGGCGCAAGTCGGCCTGCAGAAGCGCTACCGGATGACGAGAGGATGCCCGTTTGGCACGATCGGCAACGAGGTGACCGAAAACGACGAGCTCATTCGCCAGGACCTGAATCTGATCTTCGAGGTCGCGAAAGCCAAGCTGGCGAGCTTCTTCGTCAGAGAGAAGGCGGCCGGTCGGCTCGTCGCCAATGTCCGCGAAGATCAGCTCGCTGACTTCTGTCTTGCCACGATCCAGGGCGCGATGCTGATGGGCAAGGTCAAACGCAGCAGTCAGCTCGTTGAAAGCGTCGTCCACGAGGCAATGAGCCACGTCAGGCGCTACGCACAAACGACGACCTGACTGACTTCCCTTCCCGCCGCTCCAGCCCTTCCAGCCCTTCCAGCCCTTCCTGCCCCCCTGCCCTTCCTGCCCTTCCTGCCCTGTCACTTGAACCGGAAACGCACGCCGACCACGATCGGAAACGTCAACCGCGCGGTGTCGTCGTTGATCGTCTCGAGGCCGGTTCCGACGAGTTGGTCCACCGGAGAGAGTCCACCCACGTGGCGCAACCCGATTTGACCGTTCACATCCACCTGTTCCGCGACTTTGAACAAGACGCCGAAGTTGATGTTCCACGTGAAGGCCGCCGTTGCATCGTAGAAATCAGTGTTGTTGAACACGAGATTCGCCTGCGGGGCGGCAAACAGCACGTTGATGCGATCGACCCATGCCACGCCAAGCGTGGCTTCACCGTACCCACGCAGCGCGCCGGTGCTCAGGAAGTAGCGCCGGTATCCGAGGTCCAGGCCGAAGCTCTTGTAGTCGGAGTACTGTCCATAGAGACTCGATGGCCCGATGTCGCCAAGACGCACGAGATCGGCGTCGGCCGATTGGTAGGTGAAGATGCCGCGCAGCTCCGATTGATCGTCCAGCGCGTAGCCGCCGCCGAAGCGAAACCCGATGCCGGTCCCGTACACATCTCCATACGGC
The DNA here is from genome assembly GCA_035315685.1 of Vicinamibacterales bacterium. GTDB lineage: Bacteria > Acidobacteriota > Vicinamibacteria > Vicinamibacterales > CAVVIG01 > QHWK01. The sequence goes on from DATFXR010000620.1 coordinate 32,408, forward strand.
TGCGGCAGGATGGCAGTCGCGCGTCCCTGGAGCGTCCCAATCGCGCCCGAGTTGACGTTCCCGTTGATGCTGGGATCGATGCTGACGCCGAGATCCAGGGCCCAGCGCGATTCACCTGTCTGACCCTGCGCGCGCGCGTCCGCGGCGCCGGCGATCAGCGCCACCGCGATCACGGCACGAACCGACCACCGTCGAGAACCGTACATGTGTCTGCCCTCCGTGTTTCGCGAGGAGAGCACAACATGTGCCGGCAACCTTCATCGCGCGAACGGGAGACAGGTGCCACGAGTCGCGCGTTCCGCACCTCGGCCTCATGCGCGCGCGGGCCTTCGATATTTCGGCGCGGCCACGACATGTCGTGGCTGCCGGCGCCAGCTCAGCGCATCGAATTACTGGGGATGCTCGTTGATCGAGATATTCCTTAACTGCACGAGGCTCGGCGGCGAGGTCCACACGCCGTTCTTCTTCTCGCCGTGATGCTGCAACGCGATCGGTCCTCGTTCGGGTACGCCAGGCAGCTCCGCCTGGCTGATGACTTCTTCTCTGTTGAGCACGACAGTGAGCCGCGTGCCGCGCATCGTGATCTCGAACGTGTTCCACTGGCCGATGTCGCGATCCGCGTTGCGCTTCGGCGTGACACCGGCGCGCACGGGTGCCGGCATCGATCGATCCGTCCGGTACCCGTACACTTCACCCGATCCGATCGGCCAGCACCAGATGTTGACCTGCGCTTTGCTGGTGCCGCGCAGATAGATCCCCGAATCGGCGTCGGGAACGGCAATTCGAATCTCACGGCCGTCGGCGTCGTTCTTGTGCGTCCCGTCGAACCGGATGATCGGAACCGACGGGTTGACGTACGGCGTGGCCTTCAGGCGCCAGTCGACTCGGAGCGCGAAGTCACCGAACGACCGCTCCGTCCAGAGGCTCTTGTCGCCGGCGGCCTCGCTCTCCGCGTCGTAGTCGATCACGCCGCCGACGACGCGCCAGTGGCCGTTGTCGCCGGCCGGGATTTTCCAGCCCGCGAGATCCCTGCCGTTGAACAGCGGCACGAGCTCGGCGGCGGCGCCACCGTGGCGCGCGACGAGCACGGCACACACCATCGTGGCGAACAATGAAGCGCCCGTTTTTGCCTTCGTCATGCGGGTAGTCTAGGCTACACGGCACGCCATGCGCACCGCCAAACCCGAACTCGGCGTCGCGGTCTGTGGCATCGGCTGGTGTGCCTCTCAGCACATCCGCGCGTTCATGGACAACCCGCACGCGCGCCTCGTCTGTTTGTGCGCGCGCGATGCCGAACG
>DATFXR010000621.1:0-9350 GCA_035315685.1 Vicinamibacterales bacterium
ATCCGCCGCGTCGAGGGGCGACGTGAGTTCAAGCGCTTCATCGACTACGCGTACCAACGCAACGCCGCCGACCCGCACTGGGTGCCGCCGCTGCGGCTGGCCGAACACGAGCGGTTGACGGCGGCGAAGAATCCTTTCTTCCAGCATGCGGACGTCGAACTGCTCCTGGCGTTCCGCTCTGATCGCATCGTCGGCCGCATCGCGGCGATCGACGACCGACTGCACAACCAGACGCACGGCGACAACGTCGCGATGTTCGGCTTCTTCGAAGCCGAGGACGGCGAGGCCGCCCACGCCGTGCTCGATGCGGCCGAGCGGTGGGCGCGGGCGCGCGGGCGCGCTGCGATCCGGGGACCGATCAGCCCGTCGCTCAACGAGAGCGCGGGGCTGCTGGTTGACGGGTTCGACTCCGATCCCGTGCTGATGATGCCGCACAACCCGCAGGAGTACGCGGCGCAGATCGAAGGCGCGGGGTATCGCAAGGTCAAGGATCTCTTCGCCTGGATCTACGAGCTGCAGCAGGACACGCCGGCCGCGATCGCCAGACTGGCGAAGCGGCTCGGCGACAAACACGGCATCACCGTGCGGCAGCTGAACCTGAAGGAGTTCACGAACGAAGTCGAACGGCTGCGACGCATCTACTCCGCCGCGTGGGAGCGCAACTGGGGATTCGTGCCGCCGACGCCGGCGGAATTCCGCCGGCTTGCGACCGAACTGAAGCCGATTTTCGATCCGCGCGCCGCGGTGGTTGCCGAGGCCGGCGGTGAGGTGATCGCGTGTCTCGTCTCCGTGCCGGACATCAACCAGGCGCTGAAAGGTACCAATGGCCGGTTGCTGCCGCTCGGGCTTCCCCGGCTGCTGCTGCGCAACCGCTACATCACGCAGGTTCGGCTGCTGCTGCTCGGTGTCGACGCCCGTTTCCGGCCGTTCGGCCTCTACCCGCTGCTCGTCTACGCGTGGCACCAGCAGCTCCGCGGCACGCAGTACGCGCGCGCCGAGTTCTCGTGGGTGCTCGAGGACAACCGCGACATCAATCAACCGGCGGAGATGGCAGGCGCCAGACGCTACAAGACCTACCGCATTTACGAAAAGACCCTCGCGTGACGATCGGGGTCACCGGGGCGTCCGGTTTCATCGGACGAAACCTCGTCACGCACCTGACCTCGCGCGGCGATCAGGTCGTGCCGGTTCGTCGTCCGTATGACGCACGCGGGCTCGGCGATGTATTCCACCGTGTCACCGCAGCAGTCCACCTCGCCGGACTCGTGAGTGCGGTCCGCGACGAGGATTTCATTGCAGCGAATGTCGACGCGACGCGCATCGTGGCAGAGGCCGCTCGTGATGCCGGCGTCAGGCTGATCCACATCTCGAGCCTCGCTGCCGCGGGGCCGGCACCAGTATCGGCGCCCCGATCGGAAACGGATCCGCCACGTCCGATCACGGCCTATGGGCGCAGCAAGCTCGCGGGCGAGCGCGTGGTGCAGGACACCGAAGGACTGCGATGGATCGTGCTGCGGCCGGGAGTCGTCTATGGACCCGGCGACCGCGCGATGCTGCCGCTGTTTCGCATGGCACAGCGCGGCGCGCTGCCGCTGGTCGGGCGCGCAGGCGCGGCTTACACGATGATTCACGTCGCCGACGTCGTCCGTGCGATTGCGGCCGCGGTCGATGCGCAGTTAACAGGCGACACGATCTTCGTCGGTCATCCATCGCCAGTCACGCCGCGGGCGATCGTCGACGGCATCCGCGCCGTCGTCGCCCCGCACGCCAGCGTCGTCACGGTGCCGATGGCGTTGACGAGAGTCGCCGCGTGGTGCGGTCAGGCGGCGCAGGGCGTCCTCAGGCGGCCTGTCCTGATCAATGACTCGCGGTATCGCGAACTGGATGCGGAAGGATTCGTCTGTCGCGTCGATCGCCTGCGCGAGCGTCTCGGCGTCGTCGCGGAAATCGGTTTGGTCGAGGGCCTCCGGCAGACCGGCGAGTGGTACCGGCGGGAGGGATGGCTGTGATCGTCGACCACGGTCCGGCTGAAGCCGGACCCTACGTCTGAGCACGTCCAGCATCAAGCGGCGGTAGTGTCCGCCTTCAGGAAGTGGCGCGGGTGTCCGCCTTTGCGCGGACCGTGATCATCAGGACAATGCGACGCGCGTGACGTCGAGCGCGGCGCCGACGCGGCCGAGGATGTCGAGCGCGCGGGCGAGATGTTCGGGCGTATGCGCCGCCGAACAGCTTGCGCGGAGCACGCATTGATCGACCGGACAGCCTGGCGGGACGATCAGGTTGACGTAGAGTCCTTCGGACAGGAGTCGCTGCCAGAGCGCGATCGTGCGCTCCTCGTCGCCGGTGAAAATCGGGACAATCGGCGATTCGGTCTCGCCGATGGCGTAGCCCAGCTCGCGGAGGCCACGCCGCAGGCGATGCACGTTCGCCCACAGCTGTTCGCGCAGCTCCGGATGCGAGCGAACCACGTTCACGGCAGCGCTCACGCTGGCGATGTTCGACGGCGATCCCGACGCGGTGAAGACGTAGGCGCGCGCGAGAAAGTGCAGCGCGCGGAGTTCCGAGTGGTCCGAAACGCAGACACCGCCGATCCCGGCCAGCGACTTCGAGAACGTGCCGACGACGAAGTCCACCTCGTCGAGCACGCCTTGATCCTCGGCGCAGCCGAGCCCCTTGCGGCCGTAAGTGCCGAGCGAGTGCGCCTCGTCGACGAGCAGATATGCGCCATGCGCGCGGCAGACATCAACGATGGCGCGCAGCGGCGCGACGTCGCCGCGGATCGAGTAGAGCCCTTCGACGACGACCAGCCGGTTTCGCTCCTGTGACGGCAGACGCTCGAGTTTCCGGCGCAGGCTGTCGGCCGAGTTGTGACGGAAGCCGATGACCTGCGCAGCGGTCTGTCGCGTCGCGTCGTAGATGCTCGCGTGGCTGTCGCTGTCGATCAGGATGACATCGCCGGGGCCGCACAGCCCGCCAATGAGCGACAGGTTGGCCTGGTACCCGGTGCTGAAAATGAGCGCGTAGCGTTTGCCGAACCAGTCGCAGAACTGCCGTTCGAGGGCGTCGTGCAGCGACAGCGTGCCATTCGCGGTCCTCGACCCGGTCGTCCCGGTGCCGTATTCGACGACAGCCTGGCGCGCCGCCTCGACCACGTCGGGATGCAGCGTCAACCCGAGGTAGTTGTTCGACCCGAACATCAGCGTCGGGCGCCCGCGCACGACGACTTCGCATGGACCGAGCACGCGTTCGATGACGGTGAGGCCGGGCAACGGTGATCCGTCGGGGAACGTCGCGGCGCGCTGCTCGATTGCGCGAAGTTTGTCGAGGAGATCCATGCGGCTGTGAACCTTCGGGCTCAGGCCCTCGTCCCTTCGACCGACCACTCGCCACGCACGTAGCGCTCTTTGGTCGCCGCGCGCTGCACCTTTCCGCTGGTCGTCCGCCCGACCGTTCCGCTCGGAACGACCGCGACTTCGTCGACGTACAGGCCGAAGAGATCGCCGATCCGCTTGCGAATCTCCTCGACGAGCAGCCCGCTCGCCACCGTGCCACCCGCCTCGGCGACGATGACGACGCGATCGGCGCCATCGCTCTCGACACCGAAGGCCACCACGCGTCCGCGGCGGACGCCGCTGACGTCGTCAACGGCCCATTCGAGATCCTGTGGGTGGTACTTGCGGCCGTGCACGATGATCAGATCTCTCACGCGGCCGCAAACGAACAGTTCGCCGCGGGACAGATAGCCCAGATCGCCCGTGCGCAGCCAGCCGTCGCGGATCACTTCGTCCGTCAGCGCCCCCTGCTTATAGTAGCCCACCATCACCGACGGGCCGGCGAGGCGGATTTCACCAACGTGGCGTTCCGGGAGCGCTGTGCCATGCTCGTCGGCGACGACGAGCTGGTGTCCGGGCAACACCGATCCGCAACTGACGAGCGCTGTCGACGGGCCGCCGCTGTCGTCGGCGTCCACCGCGACGCGTCGATCGGCGAGCTCGTTGGCCGCGACGCATTCGATCCGTACGCCGCGGTCGCGCGGCGGAAATGTGGCGGCGAGGACATGCTCGGCGAGCCCGTAGCATGGAAGAAAGCTCGTGCTCCGAAACCCCACCGGGGCGAATTTTTCAGCAAAGGCCGCGAGCGCGGCGGGATGGACCGGCTCGGCGCCGCATCCGGCGACACGCCAACTCGACAGGTCGAGACCCGCCAGATCCTTTACGCGGCGGACGCACAGGTCGTAGGCGAAGCTCGGCGCGAAGCTGATCGTGCCGCGGTGGCGTGTGACGGCACGCAGCCATTCGGCCGGGCGCTTGACGAACGTCTGCGGCGTGAGCAGCACACACGACCGTCGCGTGTAGAGCGCGCCGAGCACCATCCCGACGAGACCCATGTCGTGGTTGAGCGGCAACCAGCTGACGGCGACATCGTCAGCGTCGACGGCGACGCCGGACGGCCCCGCGAACGCGTCGATGTTCGCGGCCAGGTTCGCGTGGGTGAGCGCGACGCCCTTGGGCATCGATGTCGAGCCCGAGGTGTATTGCACGAACGCGATGTCGCCGGGCGACGGCGCATCGTTCGGCTCATCGGGCGCGGCGTCGAGATCTTCGCGGCACAATACGAGCGACAGGTGCGGGCACATCGCGCGCGCGTCCGCAAACGCTGCCGCCAGCGTGCGCGTCGTCACCACGGCCCGCGCCTCGGCCGCGTTCAGAATCCCGGCGGTGAGCTCGATGTAGCGCGGCAGATCGGCGGCGGTCGCCGGCGGGTACACCGACGCCGGCAGCAGGCGCGCAATCGACGCGCCGAACAGCGCGGTCAGGAACTGCTCGCCGTCGGGAAGGACCAGCGCCGCGAGATCACCGCGGCGCAGCCCGGCGTCCTTCAGTGCGCGCGCGACCTGCAGCGACCGACGGCGGATCTCCTCGTACGACACCGACGTCTCCGCGGTGCCCGACTGGAAGGAGAAACCTGAGTCGCTCTCTGCTGCGTCGTCGAGCGCCTCAGGAAGCGTCCGCGGCGTCACCATCACGCGTTCGGCCGCGCGGCAACGAGGCTGGCCACCTGCGCCACCACCTGGCCGACGGTTCGCGTGGTCGGGACGTCGTTCAGCGGAATGGAAATGTCGAAGCGATCTTCGAGCTCGGCGATCACTTCGAGCACTTGAAGCGAATCGAAGCCCAGATCGGCGACGAGATCGCTGGCGAGTGCCGGTTCGATGGGCCGCCGGCTGACGTTTTTCAGCACGTCGATCACCCCTTCTTCGACAGGGACGGAGGCAGGCTGCGGCATCTCGCGGCGCGTAAGAATAGCATCAGCCGGTGAGGAAACGATAATGAATTAGGGATTCGCGATTCCTAATTCCTCACCCGCTGCGGCACGAGTGGCTGAGAACTCGCCAGCGCGCGCGCATCCGCTTCTTCGTGATACGCCTCGTCCGCATTGACCGCCCACAGATCGTGGCGCTCGCCGAACAGATTCTGTACGGCGAGTCGCGCGGTCAGCATCGAGTGATCCTGGTTGTTGTACTTGTGCATGCCATTGCGGCCGACGAGCTGCAGGTTCGAGAACCGTTCCAGCCAGCGGCGCACGTCCGAGAGGGCCTCGCGATAGCCGTCGTCGTAGACCGGATAGGCCTTGTGCACGCGCATCACTGTCGCGTCGACGACGCAGTCGGACGCGACCAGGCCGATGGCTGCAATCTCGCGCGTCGCGAGCGCGATCAGACGGGCGTCGTCCATCGTCCACAGATCGTCGCCGCGCGAGCAGAAATACTCCAGGCCCAGACACGTGTACCGCGCATCCGGCACCATGTCAGGACTCCAGTTCTTGAAGTTCTGCACGCGGCCGACCCGCACCGAGGGATCGTGCACGTAGATCCAGTTGTCGGGAAACACGGCCGGCTGATCGACAATCAGCGCGACGGTCAGGAAGTCGCGGTACTTCAGGCGACAACCGGCGTCCCGCACGGTAGGTGGCGCAGCCGGCGTCATGCTGCGCACCAGATGCCGTACCGGCATCGTCGAGATCACGTGCGATGCCAGCTGGACGCGTCGGTTGCCGTTGGTTCCGACGACGACGGCGGTCACCCGCGCGCCGTCGTGCTGAACTTCGACAATCGGCGCGTCGAGCGTCACCCGGCCACCGCACGACTCGATGCGGTCGCGGCAGGTCTCCCACATCATTCCCGGACCGAGCCGGGGATACTCGAACTCGTGCACCAGCGTCTTGATCTGCCCGTTGCCGTTCGAGCGGAACATGCTGCGAACCGCGGTCCACAGCGACAATCCTTTGATCCGCTGCGCCGCCCACTCCGCGGCGATCTGCCCGCACGGAATGCCCCACACCTTCTCGGTGTAGCTCTTGAAGAACATGTCAAACAGCCGCCGGCCGAACCGGTTGCAAATCCAGTCCTCGAAGCTGCGCTCCGGCTCGATCGGCTGCGCTCGCGCGCGAAGGTAGCTGGCCATGACGGCCGCGCTCGTGAGCGGACCGAGATTCGCGAGCACGTTGGCCGCCTTCAGCGGATAGTCGAAGAAGCGGCCGCCATAGTAAATGCGTGAGAGGCGCGGCCGCCGCAGCAGATCGTCGCCGAGCAGCTCGTGCCACAGCTCGCGCACGCTGGCGACTTTCGTAAAGAAACGATGGCCGCCGATGTCGAAGCGGAAGCCTTTGTAGACGACGGTCTTTGCCAGGCCGCCGACTTGCGTGTCGCGATCGAAGACGATCGTGGGAACGCCACGGCGGGTGAGGTCGTACGCCGCGGTGAGCCCGGCCGGCCCTGCACCGATGACGACGACCGGTTCCGCCGCTGTGACGGACATGGGCGATAATGGCGGGCAGGCGGCTGGCGGCCTCATTATTCTAGACACAATGGTGAAACGCAACACGGTCGCGGCGACGCTCGTCTCGCTGGCGATGCTGGGCACGTCGCACGCCCTGGTGCGCGCACAAATCGATCCACGAACGGCGCTGCTCGAACGTGGGGCGTGGACGGCGCTCAATGCCGGGCAGGCGCATGCAGCGGCCGAAGCGTTTCGCGACGCGCTCGCCGCCGATCCGAAGAACCCGCGCCTGCATCTCGGCGCCGGCATGGCGGCCGCGCTCGAACGCCGCGACACCGACGCTCGCGATGAGTTCGAGCGGGCGCTGGCGCTCGATCCGAAGCTCACGGAGGCCCGTCTGCTGCTCGGTCAGGTCCAGTACCGGATGGGCGACGTGCAAAGTGCGATTCGCTCCTACGAAGTCGTTGTCGGCGATCAGCCCGACAACAAGGACGCACAGGCGACGCTGGATCGGTGGCGTCGCGAAGTCGAGCTGCACGACCGCATGCAGCAGAAGATCGGGTCGCACTTCACGGTGTCGTTCGAAGGACCGGCCGAGGCGGAGCTCGCCGCGGAGGCGCTCGAGATGCTCGACCGGGCGTACTGGCGCATCGGCCAGCTGCTCGGCACCTACCCGACCGATCCGATTCCGGTCGTGCTCTACACGACCGAGCAGTTCCGCGACATCACGCGATCGCCGTCGTGGGCTGCGGGTGCCTACGACGGCACGATTCGCGTCCCGATGCGCGGGGCGCTCGACAAGCGCGAAGAGCTCGAGCGCGTGCTGTCGCATGAGTTCACCCACGCGCTGATCAAAACGCTTGCGACGCGCGGCGTCCCGACGTGGCTGAACGAGGGCCTCGCCACCGCGCTCGAAACCGGTGATCTGTCGTGGGCCGAGACGCGCATGCGGCACGTGGAGGGCACGGTGCCGCTGCGCGCGCTGCAGAACGGCTTCGGCCGCTTCACCGGCGAGCAGGCGCAGGTGGCATACGCGGCCAGCGCGCTCGCGGCGCGACGCCTGCTCGACGAAGCTGGCGGCGCCGCAATCGCCAACCTGCTCCGCGATCTTGGAGAGGGCGTCGACTTCGAGAGCGCGTTCCTCCACCGGATCCAGCGGTCATTCGCTGAATTCCAGCCGATGAACTGATAGTCGGTGACGAATCACTGACGGAATTGAAATCGTCACCAACGATGCCGGCATCGCGGCGCATTCCTTCGTGAGGCCGAAAGCAACCGCAGAGAGCGCAGAGAATATCAACGTACATAGGGGAAGAGGCTCCGCGTTCTCTGCGAACTCCGCGGTTGCTTTCGCGCCGCGACTGCCGGTGAAACCAGTACACTGTCGCCGATGGCCACAGCCTCGAGCAGCACCGCCGTCGAACTGGCGACCCGCGAGCTGAAAGCGCTGCTTGGCGCGCGCGCGGCGGACGGCCAAGCGGTCCGCGAACATCACAGCCACGGCGAGTCGTACCACACGCCGGCGTTGCCGGACGTCGTGTGCTTCCCGACCAGCACGGACGACGTGGTGGCGATCGCGGCGATCGCCGCGCGACATCGACTGCCAATCGTGCCGTTCGGCGCCGGCACGTCGCTCGAAGGGCACGTCAACGCGATTCACGGCGGTGTGACGATCGATCTCCGTCAGATGAACCAGATCGTCCGCATCAGCGCCGACGACCTCGACGCGACTGTCGAGGCCGGGGTGACGCGGCTGCAGCTGCACAAGGCGTTGCGCAACACCGGCCTGATGTTTCCGGTCGATCCGGGCGCCGACGCGACGATCGGCGGCATGGCCGCAACGCGCGCATCGGGGACGACCGCGGTCCGCTACGGCACGATGCGCGAGAACGTCCTCGGCCTCACCGTGGTGCTCGCCGAAGGATCGGTGATCAGGACCGGTACGCGCGCGCGCAAGTCGTCGGCGGGCTACGATCTCACACGCCTGTTCGTCGGATCGGAAGGCACGCTCGGCATCATCACCGAGGTCACCGTGCGGCTGCACCCGCTCCCGGAAGCGGTGTCGGCCGCGGTCTGTGCATTCGAGTCGATCCAGGGCGCGGTCGAGACCGTGATCGCGACCATTCAGCTCGGCATTCCGGTCGCGCGCATCGAACTCGTCGACGAAACGCAGCTCGAAGCGGTGAATCGCTACTCGAAAACCGACTATCGGGTCGCACCGACACTGTTCTTCGAATTCCACGGCGACAGCGACCGCCACGTCGCCGATCAGGCCGAAGCCGTTCAGGCGATCGCCGGTGAGCGCGGCGGAAGCGGCTTCACGTGGGCGACCCGTCTCGAGGACCGCGAGAAGCTGTGGCAGGCTCGCCACGAAGCGCTCTATGCCGCACTCGCGTTACGGCCGGGCGCTCAGGCGTGGACCACTGACGTCTGCGTGCCGATTTCACGCCTCGCCGAGTGCGTGGTCGAAACGAAGCAGGACAATCTCGGTGCGCCGTTTCCGATCTGCCTCGTCGGCCACGCCGGCGACGGCAACTTCCATCTGATTTACGTGCTCGATCCGGCGAATCC
>DATFXR010000622.1:0-6148 GCA_035315685.1 Vicinamibacterales bacterium
CGGAGCCCGCGCCGCACGTGAGTCCTCTCATCCGGCCATGGTTCGGGATGTCGCGCGGAGACCAGGGCAAGACGCGCATCACGTTCGTGTGGGAGCCGGCCGTCCGCGTGCCTGGCGACCGCAGCCGCCAGCTGGCGTCGCAACTCGTGCTCACCGCGAAAGCGAGCGACGGAACAGTGCTTTTCGAGGGACCGGTGCGGCCGACCGGTCCAGCCGCGATGGACGATCCGGCGACCACGCCGTCGCGCGCGACATTCGACGTCCGGCCAGGACGGCTGCGGCTCCGGATGGACATTCAGGATGTCACCCTGCAGGTGCTCGATCGCGACGTGCGGGAGATCTCCGTCCGCGATCTGCGCGGCGAGGTCGCGGTCGGCACACCCGAGGTCCTCCGCGCGCGCAACGCCCGCGAATTCCGCACGCTCGATGCCGACGCCGCTGTGCCTGTCGCGTCGCGCGAGTTCAGCCGGACCGAGCGGCTGCTGATCAGGTTTCGCGCGTACGGCTCGGCTGACGCGCCACCGGCCGTCTCGGCGAGGCTTCTCGGTCGCACCGGGCAGACGATTCGCGATCTGGAGGTCACGTCGTCTTCGACCGAGGGCGACCTCGCCATCGACCTCCCGCTCGCGAGCTTCGCCACCGGCGAGTACGCGGTGGAAGTCACCGCGAAGAGCGGCACCCGCGACGCCAGCGACCGCATCACGTTCCGCGTCACGTCTTAGGTCGGGCAGGTCGGGCAGGCCGGTCCTAATCTTCCGTTCTGCTCGTCGCGCGAAGGCTTCAGGCGAGCGTCCAGCGGCAGGAAATCATCTTCACAATTGATTCACAAGCGGTTGCGAGACTGCCTGAAGGCCGGGTCGGTCGGGTAGGTCAGGTAAGTCGGGTAGGTCGGTCCGATTCGACCCACCTGACCCACCCGGCCTACCTGGCTCACCCGACCAATTGAGGAGGACGTCATGGGCAACCGAGTGGGATTCAGAATACTGCTGGTCGTAGTGCTGCTGTTGGCGACGATCGGCGCCGGCATCTACGGCTACAACATCGGCGTGGCGCACGGCATCGCGCAAAGTGCCGCCCTGGCCGAGCGAGGCGCCGCTGCGCCTGGCGCCGCGCCGATTGTGTTCTACCCGCGGCCGTGGGGATTCGGCTTCGGGTTCTTTCCGTTCGCGCCGTTGTTCTTCATCCTGTTCTGGGTCCTGATCGTACGCGCGCTGTTCTGGCGCGGACCGCGGTGGGGACGCGGCTACGGCTATGGTTATGGGTACGGTTGCGCGCCTGGCGGCGTCCCGGCGGCATTCGATGAATGGCACCGCCGCGCGCACGCTCAGCCGGCGCCCGAGAAGACGGCGCCGCCTTCGCGGAGTGTGTAAGAGTGTAGGCCCGTGGGCCGGTGGGGAAGGACCGATCGGTCCCACCCAACCCACCCCACGGGCCCATCGGTCCGACACACCGACTCATGTCAGCGAAGACCATACTCGTCGTGGACGATGAGCCGCGGATCGCGGAGATCGCGCGCGACTATCTCGAGCGGGCCGGATTTCACGTCATGGTCGCCGGCACCGGGCCGGACGCGCTCACCGCCGCGCGCACGCGCGCGCCGGATCTCATCGTTCTCGACCTGGGCCTTCCGCACCTCGACGGCCTGGACGTGACGCGGGCGCTGCGCAAGCAGTCGAACGTGCCGATCATCATGCTGACCGCCCGCGTGGACGAGCGCGACAAGCTCACCGGACTCGAGATTGGCGCTGACGATTACATCACCAAACCGTTCAGCCCACGCGAGCTGGTGGCGCGCGTGCGTGCGGTGTTCCGCCGCATCGACGTCGCCAACGATCCACGTGACGTGATCCGGGCAGGCGAGATCACGCTCGATCGCGGCACGCTGCGCGCGTCAGTCGGCTCGCGCGCGATTGCCGTCACACCGACTGAATTCGAGCTGCTGGCGACGCTGGCCCGTCAGCCCGGCCGTGTCTTCACACGCGCCCAGCTGCTCGATGCGATTCGTGGCGCGGACACGGAGTCGTTCGACCGCGCGGTCGACGCGCACGTCAAGAACCTGCGCCGCAAGATCGAGCCCGATCCCCGCCGACCGCGGTATCTCTTGACCGTGCACGGCGTCGGGTACAAGTTCGCCGACTGATGTGGATGCACCGCCGCCGGCGGCCGCCGCCCTGGTGGCCCGCGAACGAGCCGTGGCCGATCAGGCCAGGCGGCCTCGCCTGGCGCGCCGGCCGCGTGCGGTTCTTCAGGCGGATCGCGCTGCTGACGGTCGTCGTGCTGATGAGCGGCGTCGGCGGCGCGATTGCGCTCGTCTGGACGGCCGCGGCGCGGTTCGGCATCGTCGCCGGGTCGCCCGCCGGCGCGGTGGTCGTGATCTGCGGCGCGATGCTCGGCGCCCTCGCCACTGCGGCGTTGATCATCGTTGGTGGCATGCGTCTGCTCGGCCGGCCGCTTGCCGCGGTCATGGACGCGGCGGCGCGGGTCGCGGACGGAGACTACAGCGTGCGCGTCAACGAACACGGCGCGCCGCCGCTCCGGGCGCTCGCGCGCGCCTTCAACACGATGAGCGGCCGTCTCGCCGATCACGATCGTCTTCGGCGCGAGCTGATGGCGGATGTCGCACACGAACTGCGCACTCCGCTGACCGTGGTCCAGGGCCGGCTGGAAGGACTGCTCGACGGGGTCTATCCGCGCGACGATCGTCAGCTCGACGAGTTGCTCGAGGAGACGCGGATTCTGTCGCGGCTGATTGACGACCTTCGGACCCTGGCCCTGTCCGAGGCCGGGGCCCTGACCTTGCAGAAAGAACCGGCCGATCTGAGTGCGCTGGCCGCCGATGCCGTCCGGGCTGCGGCTGACGAGGCGTCGGCCAGGGGGATCGCGATCACCGTCACCACCTCGGCCGGTCTGCCGGCGGTCGACGTCGATCCGGTGCGCATCCGTGAGGTGATCGGCAATCTGCTGACGAACGCGATCCGGCACACGCCGGCGGGCGGATCAATCGACGTCCACGTGCAGCGACAGGGGGGCGCAATCGGGATCGACGTGCGCGATACCGGCGAGGGCATGACCGCCGACGATCTCGCGCACGCCTTCGATCGCTTTCACAAGGGCACGGCGTCCCGCGGATCCGGCCTCGGGCTCACGATCGCGCGTAATCTGGTCAGGGCTCATGGCGGCGAGATCACGCTCGCGAGCGAGCCCGGAAGGGGGACCACAGCAACGGTGACACTGCCGGCAGCAATTAGGAATTAAGAATTAGGAATTAAGAATTCGTACACGCGTTCGAGACATTGGGGAAATCAGCGACCTTACTGAACCTTCCAAGATGCTCGAACAAGTGTACGAATTCTCAATTCTTACTTCTTACTTCTTAATTGCGCGATCACGCGTACATGCCGCGCATCCTGGTAACCGTGGCCACGCGGCTGATGGCGACGATGTAGGCGGCGGTGCGCATGTCGACGTTGTATTTGATCGAGGTCTGCAGTACCGCGCTGAACGCCTCGGACATCTTCGCCTCGAGCCGTTCGTTTACTTCCTTCTCGGTCCAGAAGTAGCCGTAGCGATCCTGTACCCACTCGAAGTACGAGGTCGTGACGCCGGAGCTGTTCGCCAGAATGTCCGGCACGATGAACACGCCGCGGTCGTGCAGCAGTTTGTTCCCCTCGGGCGTCGTCGGGCCGTTCGCACCCTCGACGATGACCTTGGCCTTGATCCCGGGCGCATTGTCGCTGGTGATCTGGTTCTCGAGCGCGGCGGGAATCAGGACGTCGACGTCGAGCGTGAACAGATCCGCGTTGCCGATCGGCTCGGCTCCCGGAAATCCGTCCACCGTCCTTTTCTGCGCCACGTACTCGAGCAGCTTCGCGATGTCGAGCCCCTGCTGGTTGTAGACGCCGCCCTTCCAGTCGGTCACGGCGACGATGCGCGCGCCGGTTTCGCGTGCCAGCAGATCGGCGGAGACCGAGCCGACGTTCCCGAACCCCTGCACTGCCACCGTCGCGCCCTTGATGTCGAAGCCGACGTGCTTCGCCGACTCGCGCGTCGCGATCATCACGCCGCGCCCCGTTGCCTCGCGCCGCCCGAGCGATCCGCCGAGCTCCACCGGCTTGCCGGTGACGACCGACGTCGTGGTGTGGCCGACGTGCATCGAGTAGGTGTCCATCACCCACGCCATGATCTGATCGTTGGTGTTGACGTCGGGCGCCGGGACGTCCTTCTCGGGACCGATCGCGTCGACGATCTCGGCGACATAGCGGCGCGTCAGCGCTTCGATCTCGCGCTTCGACATCCTGGTCGGATCGCAGACCACGCCGCCCTTGCCGCCGCCGAAGGGAATGTGTGCGACGGCGCACTTCCACGTCATCCAGGCGGCCAGCGCCGTGACCTCGTCGAGCGTCACGCCGGGGTGATAGCGGATGCCGCCCTTCGCCGGACCGAGCGTGATGTTGTATTGCACGCGATAGCCGGTGAAGACCTCGATCTCGCCGTTGTCCATCTGCACCGGGCAGGTGACGATGATTTGTCGCTTGGGAGTGGTGAGGATTTTCCAGATGCCGGGTTCGAGGTTGAGGATGTGTGCCGCTTCGTCGAATTCCTGAAGCATGGCACCGAAGATCGAGCCGTTGGTAACCGCCATGGCGCTCCTACTCGGTCATAGTCGAAACGGGCCAGCCTAACGTGCCCGGCTCGCGTAGTCAAGCGTGCGCGCCTTCAAGTACCTGAGTCCACGGCGGTTGTCGGGACCGCGAAGCGAGGCTGGCGCGGCCGACAGGTATAATGCCGAGTGTATGAAGACGGTTGCGGAAACCGGCAGAGCGCGCTGGCAGCACGAGACGCTCGAGCCGGCGCTGAAGAAGTCACCCGAGCGCGCGTCACAATTCACCACCATCTCCGGCCGGCCGATCGAGCGCCTGTATACCGCCGAGGACATCGAATCGATCGACATCGAGCGCGACATCGCCCACCCGGGAGCGTTTCCCTACACGCGCGGCATTCATCCGACCGGCTATCGCGGCAAGCTCTGGACGATGCGGCAGTTCGCCGGCTTCGGCACGCCGGAGGACACCAACCAACGATACCGGACGCTGCTGCGAGCCGGCGGCACGGGCCTGAGCGTTGCGTTCGATCTCCCGACGCTGATGGGGCGCGATCCGGATCACCAGTTGTCGCTGGGCGAGGTCGGGAAGTGCGGCGTCAACGTGACATCGCTCGCCGACATGGAAGCGCTCTTCGACGGGATCCGGCTCGCCGACATCACGACGTCGATGACGATCAACTCACCGGCGGCGATGATCTTCGCGATGTATCTCGTCGTCGCCGAGAAGCAGGGCGCCGACTGGCAGAAGATCTCGGGAACGATTCAGAACGACATCCTCAAGGAATTCATCGCGCAGAAGGAGTACATCTTCCCGCCGCGCCCGTCGATGCGGATCATCACCGACATCTTCGGCTTCTGTTCGACCGAGGTGCCGAGGTGGAACACCATCTCGGTGAGCGGCTACCACATCCGCGAGGCCGGAGCGACCGCGCTGCAGGAACTGGCGTTCACCGTGCGCGACGGGCTCGAGTACGTCCAGTGGGGCGTCGATGCCGGCCTCGACGTCGATCGGTTCGTGCCGCAGATCTCGTTCTTCTTCAACGCGCACAGCGACTTCTTCGAGGAGATCGCGAAATACCGCGCGGCGCGGAAGATCTGGGCGCAGGCGATGCGCGGCCGGTTCGGCGCGAAGAACGAGCGCTCGTGGAAGCTGCGGTTCCACAGCCAGACGGCGGGCGTTTCGCTCACCGCGCAGCAGCCCTACAACAACGTCGTCCGCACGGCGCTGCAGGCGCTGTCCGCAGTGCTCGGCGGCACCAACTCGCTGCACACAAACTCGCTCGACGAGGCGCTGGCGCTGCCGACCGCGGCAGCGGCGACGCTCGCGCTCCGCACCCAGCAGATCATCGCCTACGAGAGCGGCGTCACCAACGTCGTCGATCCGCTCGGCGGTTCGTACTTCGTCGAAAAGCTGACCAAGGACATGGAGGACGGCGCGCTTGCGTACTTCGATCAGATCGACCGGATGGGCGGGATGGTCGAGGCGATCGAGCGCGGCTTCCCGCAGAAGGAGATCGCCGAGAGCGCCTACCGGTTCCAGCAGGC
>DATFXR010000623.1:0-16529 GCA_035315685.1 Vicinamibacterales bacterium
GCCGAGGACGACCGACGACAGCGGATCTTCGGCGAGCTGCACCGGCAGGCCGGTCTCGTCGCGCAGGCGCTTGTCGAGGTTCTTCAGCAGCGAGCCGCCGCCGGTGAGGATGATGCCGCGGTCGAAGATGTCGGCCGACAGCTCCGGCGGAATGCGCTCGAGCGCGTCGTGCACCGCCTGAACGATGGCGCGCACCGGCTCCTGCAATGCCTTGCGGATTTCGTCGTCGTCCATCGACACCGTCTTCGGACGGCCCTCGGTGATGTGACGGCCCTTCACTTCCATCGACATCCGGTGCTCGAGCGGGAAGGCCGACCCGATCTCGATCTTGATCTGCTCCGCGGTGCGCTCGCCGATCAGCAGGTTGTGCGCCTTGCGGGCGTGCTGCATGATCGCATCGTCCAGCTCGTTGCCGGCGACGCGCACCGACTTGCCGTAGACGACGCCGGCCAGCGAGATGACCGCGATGTCGGTGGTGCCGCCGCCGATGTCGACGACCATGTTGCCCGACGCATCGGTGATCGGCATGCCGGCACCGATCGCTGCGGCCATCGCTTCCTCGATCAGGTGCACTTCGCTCGCTCGCGCGCGCATCGCGCTGTCCTTGACGGCGCGCCGCTCGACCTGGGTGATTTCCGACGGCACGCCGATGACGACGCGCGGCCGGAGCCATCCGCTGCGCTTGTGCGCTTTGCGAATGAAATGCGTCAGCATCTTCTCGGCCGCTTCGAAGTCGGCGATCACGCCGTCCTTCATCGGCTTGATGGCGGTGATGTTGCCGGGAGTCCGCCCCAGCATCTCCTTCGCTTCCGCCCCGACCGCTTCGATGCGGCCGTTGACCTTGTTGAGTGCGACGATCGACGGCTCCGACACGACGATGCCCTTGCCGCGCGCGTACACGCAGGTGTTCGCGGTGCCAAGGTCGATCGCCAGGTCGTGCGAGAAGCGGGACAGGAAGGAAGACAACACGAGTTCACATCTCCTTGAGGCTGAGCATGCTAGAACCGTTCAGGCGAGCCGGCCGTTGTCCAGCAAGGCAACAGTGATGCCGATTCCGTGATCGCGAGTCGATTCAGAAATCTCAGGAAAAAACGCAACTTCCACGCGGGTGCGCAAAAGTTCGCTGACAAGTCTGTCGGAGGATTACAGGTTCCGCTATAGGGGGTGCCGCCGGAGCCGCGCGATTTTTCGCGCACGGCGAGGCCCGCCCGATCCGCCACGGTCGCCGGTCGCTCGGCTAACGCCTTCGCGCTACGGTCTTGGGCGGAATCGGTTGGGTCGCTCGACTGAAGTGTTCGCTACCGTCTCGACCGGAATCGGTGCGCGGCGTCATTCGGCCCGCAGGGCGATCACCGGGTCGACGCGAGCGGCACGGACCGCCGGCACCATCGACGCGAGCGCGGCGACGGCGAGCAGCGCGAGCGGCACGGCGCCGAAGATCACGGGATCGCGCTGGCTGGTGGCGAACAGCATCGAGGCGATGAGGCGCGCCAGGCCGAGCGATGCGAACCAGCCGATGACGATGCCGACCGTCGTCAGTCGGAGCCCGCTCGCGAGCGTGAGCCCGATGATCTCGTTACGCTGCGCGCCCAGCGCGATGCGCAGGCCCAGCTCGCTCGTGCGCTGGGACACGGTGAACGACACGATGCCATACACGCCCGCCATCGCGAGGATCAGCGCGACGCTCGCGAACAGACCGAGCAGCAGCGTCTGAAACCGCGACGTCGACATCGCCCGGTCGATCGTCGCGTCCATCGTCGACATCCGCACCGGCACGTCACCGTTCAGGGCGCGGACCTTTTGTGACACCGTCTGCGCGAGCGTCAGCGGGTCGGACGACGCCGTTCGCACCACCAGATTGAGCGCGATCGAACCGGCCGGGTGCTGCTGGAACGGCATGAAGATCTGCGGTTTCGGCGGCTCGGACGGCGACGAGGATCGCATGTCGGCGACGATGCCGACGATGGTCATGAAGCCGGTGAGGTCGTATCCCGCCTTGATGCGATGGCCGATCGCGTCGCCCTTCGGGAACGACTGGCGCGCGAGCGCGTCGTTGATCACCGTGACGAGCGGCGCACTGTCGTTGTCGGCGTCGCTGAAATCACGTCCGTCGCGGATCGGCACGCCGATCGTCGAGAAGTAGCCGGGCGTGGCGACGGTGAAGATGGCCTGCGGCGATCGGACGCCGATCTGCTCGAACGTCGGCCCCCCTTCGATCGCGTAGCCGCCGTTCGACCGCGTCCGTGTCGGGACGCCCATCACGGCAGAGACGGCTTCCACGCCGGGGACCGCGGCGATCTCCGGCAGAAGCGTGTGATAGAAGCGCACCGCGTGCGGCGCAGCGTCCAGCGTCGCGATCGGCACGGCCGTATCGGCGACGAGCAGGCGCTCGGTCCGGAACCCGAGATCGACGCCGTTCAGCGCGGCAAAACTGCGAATCAGCAGGCCGGCGCCGATGACCAGCACGACGGCTGCCGCAGTTTCGAAGACGATCAGCGACGCGCGGAGGCGGCCGCTCGGTCCGCCGGTCATCGCACGGCCGCCGTGCTTGATCACTTCGTTGAGGTCGCTGCGAGAGGCGTACAGAGCGGGCGCCAGGCCGAAGACGAGGCTCGCCGCGAGCGAGACCGCCGACGCGAACAGCAGGACCCGCAGATCGACATGAACCTCCGCGATGCGCGGCAGCCCGGCTGGCGCGACGGCGATCAGCCCGCGAATGCCCCAGGCCGCGATCACCACGCTCGCGACGCCGGCAACGAGCGCCAGCAGCCCGCTCTCGGTGACGAGCTGGCGAACGACGCGCGATCGCGACGCGCCCAATGCCGCGCGGATGCCGAGCTCGCGGGTCCGCGCGGTCGCACGGGCGAGGAGCAGGTTGCTGACGTTCGCGCAGGCAATCAGCAGCACCACGATCACGACGCAGAACATCAGCGTCAGCGTGCTGCGAACATCGCGAACGCTTCGCTCGAGCAGCGGCGTGACGATGATTCCCTTGTTCTCGTTCGACTGCGGGTAGGCGCGCTCGAGGCGCGCCGCAATCGTCTCCATTTCGCTCTGCGCCTGTTCGAGCGCCACGTCGGGCCGGAGGTGACCGACTACTTCGTAGTTGTGTCCGGAGCGCGAGCTGGTTTCGGGAAACACCCACCACGCCGTCCACACGTCGGTGTTGTTCGGGAACCGGAACTCAGGCGGCAGCACGCCGACGATGGTGTAGTTGCGCTGCGCGTACTTCAACGTGCGTCCGATCGCCGCGCGGTCGCCGCCCAGCTTCGTCACCCAGAACACGTGGCTCACGACTGCGGTCAATGGTCCGCCGTCGCGCTGCTCGTCAGCGGAGGGGAGTCGTCCGAGTTCCGGGCGCAGGCCAAACAGCCGAAAGAACTCCGTCGTCGCCCGAGTGACCACGGCATAGTCGGCGACGCCGCCGACATTCACCGACGACTGCAAGTCCTTGTAGGCGGCCATCGCGTCGAACGATCGCGCCTGATCGTGCCAATCGTGGAAGTCGGGCGCAGACGCCTGCCCGCGAAGACCCGAATTCCGCCACAAGCTCTGGATCGACACGATCCGCTCCTGGTCGGCGTAGGGCAGTGGACGCAGCAGCACGGCGTCGACCACGCTGAAGATCGCCGTGTTCGCGCCGATGCCGAGCGCCAGCACGAGCGTGGCGATCACCGTGAAGCCGGGATGTTTGAGCAGCATGCGCGCGGCGAATCTCAGGTCCGACACCATCGGTTACTCCGATCTCAATGCGACAGTGGGATCGACGCGCATGACGCGCCAGGCTGGAACGAACGAGGCAAGACCGGTCAACGCGAGCACGGCCGCCGCGGTCGTCGCGAGAACGACCGGATCGATCGGGCTGACGTCGAACAGCATCGCCCGGAGCGTGCCGGCAAGGCACCACGTGACACCGATGCCGAGCGCCAGGCCGATGCCGGCGAGCGTCGTGCCCTCGGCGAGGACGAGACGCAGCACGGATGACGGGTGAGCGCCGAGCGCGACGCGGATACCGATCTCGCGCGTGCGGCTCGCGACCGAGTAGGACACCAGGCTGTAGATGCCGATGGCGGCGAGCAGGGCCGCCAGGACCGCGAACACAGACGTCAGCGTCGACGACAACCGCATCGGCCCGGTCGATGCCTCGACGACGTTCACCATGGTCTGCGTTCTGATGATCGCCAGCGACGGATCGATGACCGCGATGCGCTGACGGATGACTGGAAGAACGGCTGCCGGATCGCCGGCTGCGCGGATTGCAATCGCGAGCGAGGTGGCCGGCATCTGCGCGTACGGGATGAACGACTCCGCGACCGGCGGCTGGCTCAGCGCCTGCGATCGGACGTCGCCGACGACGCCGACGACTTCGCGCACGATCGACGCGGGATCGGCACCGAGCTGGACTCGCGCGCCGATCGGATCGCCGTTCGGCCAGAACTGCCGCGCCATCGTCTCGTTGACGATCACGACCGGCCGATCGCGCTCGTTCTCGCGGTCGCTGAACGCGACGCCGCGACGCACGGGGATCTGCAGCGCCTCGAAGTAGCCGGGCGTCACCAGCCGGTACTCGACCACCGGCGGGCGATCCGGCGTGCCGAGGGGAGGCCGTCCGTGGATCGAGAACGGGCCGTTGAAGCCGAACGCCTGGAGCGGCAGGACGTTGATGGCGCCGGCGGCGCTCACGCCGGGGATCGTGCGCATGTCGCCGACGATCCGCGCCGCCGCCCGCCTCGAGGCGTCGTCGTCGTAGCGTGCCGGCGGCAGGTTGATCTGAAACGTCATCAGTCCGTCGGCGCGAAAGCCGGCATCCTGTGCCTGCAGGCGGATCAGGCTCTTCACCAGCAGCCCCGCGCCGACCACGAGCACCATGGCGAGACCGACCTCGACGACCACGAGCAGCCGGCTGGCGCCTCGCGCTCCGGCCGACGCGCTGCCGCGTCCGGCGGCGTCGCGCAGTCCGCCGCCGGCATCGACGCGGAAGCCGCGGCGCGCCGGGGCGACGCCAAACACCACGCCGGTCAGCATCGCACAGAGAGCCGTGAACCCGAGCACGTGGCGATCGATCGCGATCGACTGCACGCCGGCAAAGCCAACCGGAGCGAGCGCCACGACGAGACGGAGCAGCCAGCTCCCGAGCAGCACGCCCAGCACGCCTCCGGCCGCCGCCAGGATCACGCTCTCGGTCAGCAGCTGCCGGAGCAGCCGCCGCGGCGACGCACCGATCGCCAGCCGGATGGCGAGCTCGCGCTGACGCGGCACACTGCGCGCGAGCAACATGTTCGCGACGTTGGCGCACGCGACGAGCAGGACCAGGAGCACGGCGCCTTGCAGCACGAGTACCAGCTGCCTCGCGTTTTGCGACAAGTACTCGTGGAGCCGCCAGACGCGGACGCCGCGGCGAAGCCCGTTGCTGGCGTTGTACGCCTCGGTCACCGCCTGCAGATCCGCGGTTGCCTGTTCGACCGAGACGTCAGCCTTCATCCGTCCGACCAGCCGCAGGAAATTGCCCTGCGATGGCTCCGGCACCATCGCCAGCGGGATCCACGCGTCGTAGCGCGCGGGGTAGATGACGTCCGGCGGCATCACGCCGACGATCGTCCGCGGCCGTCCGTCGGCGGTGATGGTCCGGCCGACGACGTCGCGCGCGCCACCGAACAGCCGCTGCCACGCGCCGTAGGTCAGCACGATCACCGGCGCGCCGTTCGGCACGTCGTCCGATCGGGCGATGACGCGGCCGACCAGCGGCGCCACGCCGAGCACGTCGAAGAAGTCGCCGCTGACCCGCGTGACACCGAGCTGCTGCGGATCGCCGATGCCGGTGATCGTCAGCGCCGCGGGCGCGGTCGCCGCGAGCGCCGCAAGCGAGCGAGTGCCGTCGCGCAGCGCGAGGAATTTCTGCAGTGACACCGAGGCGTTGGCGACCGCGGGAAACGTGTCATGCACGTAGATCAGCCGGTCGGCGTCGCGGAACGGCAGCGGCTTCAACAGCAGCGCGTAGACAACGCTGAAGATCGCCGTGTTGGCGCCGATGCCGATCGCCAGCGTCAGCGCGGCGGTGGCGGCGAAGCCCGGCGTGCGCATCATCGTGCGGAGCGCGTAACGGACGTCAGTGAACACGGTCCATCATCCCTCGCGGATCTCGATCGTCATCAACGTCGCGTCGTCGTCGAAGGTCCCGCCGGTGAAGGCATCGATCGCGGCGACCAGGTGGCGCTTCAGGCCCTCGGCCGAGCAGGCGCGGGCCGCCAGCGCCGCGGCGGCGAGACGCTCCTCGCCGAACTCGTCACCGGCCGCGTCGTGTGCCTCGGTGATGCCATCGGTGAAGAACAGCAGTCGATCGCCGGGCACCAGCGGACCGGTTGCGGTCGAATAGGTCGCGTCCGGGAAGATTCCCATTACGACGCCTGCCTCGGCGAGACGTTCCACGCGTCCGTTGGCGTGGATGAGCAGCGGCGGATTGTGTCCGGCGTTCGCGTAGGCGAACGAGTGGCGCGCCGGGTCGAGCCAGGCGAAACAGCAGGTGACGAAGCGGCCGCTCACCATGTGGCGACACAGGAGCCGGTTGACGCTCGAGCAGATCGAGGCGGGATCGGCGGCGTCGCTGGCGAACGCGCGCACCGCCGCCTGCAGGTTCGACATCAGCAGCGCGGCCGGCATGCCCTTGCCGGCGACATCGGCCATGACGATGCCGACGCGATCGCCCGCCGCGACGACGTCGAAGCAGTCGCCGCCGACGCCGTCGGCTGGACGCCATGAGGTGGCGATGCGGATCCGATCGAACTCGGGCAGCGACGCCGGCAGCAGCGCCCGCTGAATGAGGCGCGCGTCGTCGCGCTCGCGTTGCTGTCTGCGATCCTGCCGGCGTGCGGCGAGCCCATCGGTGATTTCGCGCTCGACGATCTCGCGCAGCGCCGCATCGTCCCACGGCTTCTGGACGAAGCTCTTCGCGCCGAGCCGCATGGCCTCGACCGCCGTGTCGATGCTGCCCCACCCGGTCATCACGACGATCGGGAGGTGCGGATCACGCTCGCGGACGCGCGGAATCAACGCGAGCCCTTCGCGCCCGGAGGTGGTGTCGCGCGAATAGTTGAGATCCATCAGCAGCAGGTCGAAGGCCGCTCGATCGAGCGTCTCCATCACCGCCTCGGCCGACGTGACGAACTGCGCCTCGTAGCCCTCGCCGGTCAGCAGCCAGCGGAGCGCCTCGAGGACGTCCGCCTGATCGTCGGCGACGAGGACGCGGGACGCTGACGCCATCGGTACGCCCCTTGATACCAAGCGCTGTGCCAGCGGTCGAGCCGAAGAACCGGCCGGATTCGCGCCTGAGGGCGTCGAGGCAGACGCAGACGTGGGACTGGCAGTCGCACGGGCGCGACACCGGCGAGGCCATCAACTTGCGCACCGCGGAATCCGTCTAACGTCACGAACGCCGGCTTCTTTCAGCATGCCGATGCCCAACCCGCCGCGGATCCTGATCGCCGACGACCAGCCCGACGTCGTCACCGCACTGACGCTGCTGCTCGCCGACGACGGCTACGAGGTGACGGCCGCGTCGTCGCCCGCCGCGGTGATCGCCGGGATCGAGCAGTCGGACTTCGACGCGGCGCTCATCGATCTGAACTACACGCGCGACACGACGTCCGGCCAGGAAGGACTGGATCTGATCGATCGCGTCCGGGCCATCGATCCGACGCTGCCGATCCTGGTGATGACCGCATGGAGCAGCGTCGCCGGCGCCGTCGAGGCGATGCGGCGCGGCGCCCGCGACTACATCGAGAAGCCGTGGGCCGACGAGCGTCTGCTGGCGACCGTGCGTCTGCAGATCGACCTGCGGCGGGCGCTCTCGCGCACGCAGCGACTCGAAGAAGCGTCGGCGCGGCAGCAGCGCGCCGACGCGCCGGTGTTCCTCGGCTCGTCGCCGGCGCTGCAGCGCATCCGTCAGACGATCGAGCGGGTGGCGCCGTCCGACGCCGCGGTGCTGATCACCGGCGAGCACGGCACCGGCAAGGAGGTCGTCGCGTCGTGGCTGCACCGGTGGTCGGCCCGTGCGACGCGGCCGCTCGTCACGATGAACGCCGGCGGTCTGGCCGAAGGCGTGGCGGAGAGCGAACTGTTCGGCCACGTCAAGGGTGCGTTCACCGACGCGCGCACCGATCGCGTCGGCTGCTTCGAGCTCGCCGACGAAGGCACGCTGCTGCTCGACGAGATTGCGAACATGCCGATGCGGCTGCAGGCCAAGCTGCTCCGGGTGCTGCAGACCGGCGAGCTGCAGCGGGTCGGGTCCTCGCGCGTGCGCTTCGTCAACGTCCGCGTGCTGTCGGCGACCAATGCGGACCTCGGCGTCGAAGTGCGCGACGGGCGCTTCCGCGAGGACGTCCTGTATCGTCTGAACACCGTCGTGATCGAGCTGCCGCCGCTCCGGGAGCGCGTCGACGATCTCGCCGAGCTGGCCCGTCACTATCTGGCGCACTTTGCGCGGCGCTATGCGAAGGGACTCACCAGCTTCGAGGCCGCCGCCTGGAGCGCGATGCGCGCGCACCCGTGGCCCGGCAACGTGCGCGAGCTCGGACACGCGATCGAGCGCGCCGTCCTGTTTGCCGATCCCGGCGCGACGGTCGTGCGGGCGCGCGATCTCGCGCTCGGCCCCGCACCACGAGCGCCGGTCGAGCAGTCGCTGGAGGAGGCGGAGCGCATCGTGATCGAAAAGGCGCTGGCGCGTCATTCCGGCGACGTGCGCGCCGCCGCCGCACAGCTCGGCCTCAGCCGCAGCGCGCTCTATCGGCGCCTTCAGGCGTATGGCATCCGCAGCCACCAGTAAGCGCGCGCAGCGCAACGTCGAGTCCGCCGTGCTCGGGCTCGCCGTCGCCGCCGGCCTGCCGTCGACGGCGGCGCTGTTCTACCTCCTGGCGACGCAGCCGTTCACGTTCGAAGTGCGCTGGACGATCGTCGCCGTGGCGATGGTGACGTGGCTGGCGTCGGCGGCCGCCGCGCGGCAGATGGTCGCCCGGACGCTGCTGCTGGCCGCCAGCCTGCTGGGTGCGCTGCGTGAGGGCGACTATTCGATTCGTGGCGCGCCGGGCCGTCCGCGGAGCGCCGTCGACCTCGTGATGGCCGAGATCAACAGCCTTGGTGACACGCTGCAGCGGCAGCGGGCCGAGGCCGTGGAGTCCACCGCGCTCTTGCATGGCGTGATGGCGACCATCGACGTCGCGCTCTTTGCGTTCGACCTGGACGAGCGGCTCGTCCTGGTCAACGCGGCGGGCGAGCGGCTGATCGGCGCGCCCGCCGCGACGCTCGTGGGCTGCAGCGCATCAGCGCTTCGGCTGTCCGCGTATCTCACCGGCGAGCCGCGCCGCCTCATCGACAAGCCGTTCGGACCGGAGAGCGGCCGTGTCGAGCTGCGGCGCTCGATGTTCCGCCGCGACGGCCGCCCGCACCAGCTGCTCGTGTTCGCCGATCTGAGTCGCGCTCTGCGCGAGGAGGAGCAGCAGGCCTGGCAGCGGATCGTCCGCGTGCTCTCCCACGAGATCAACAACTCGCTGACGCCAATCAAATCGATCGCGCACAGCATCCGGCGGATGATCGCGCGCGCCGGCGACGTGCCGCGCAGTGTCGAGATCCAGGACGCGTTGTCGCTGATCGAAACGCGCTCGGGCGCGCTCGGCCGGTTTCTCCGTGCCTACGCCCAGCTGGCGCGGCTGCCGAAACCGCAGGTGCGGCAACTGGAATTGCGTCCGCTCGTCCGCCGCGTCGCCGGTCTCGAGGATCGCCTGGCGGTCGTCGTCGTCGAATCGGACGACCTGTGGATCGCGGCGGATCCCGATCAGATCGAGCAACTGCTGATCAACCTTGTCCGGAACGGCGTCGACGCCGCGCTGCCGACCGGCGGAGCCGTGCGCGTCGCGTGGGCGCGAAGCGACGGCACAGTGGAACTGCGCATCGAAGACGAAGGGCCCGGCCTGCCCGACACGGCCAATCTCTTCGTGCCGTTCTTCACGACCAAGCCGGCCGGCTCCGGCATCGGACTCGCCTTGAGCCGCCAGATCGCCGAGGCCCACGGCGGCACGCTCACGCTCGAAAACCGGACGCCGGACCGCGGCTGCCGTGCGATTCTCCGCCTCCCGACATAGCCACGCGCGGACGAGTTCTGGAGTTCAAGGTTCTCGGTTCGAGGTTCCTGGTTCCGGGTTCGCACCAGAACCACGCACGAGGAACCAGGAACTCGACCTTAGAACCTCGCGGGTCGCGGTGCTAGACTGCCGCCGTCGGGGCGCCTCATGAAGCGATCAGTTGTGTTCAGGATTGGCATCGCGCTGGCGGGTCCGTGCCTTGCGGCAGCCGTGCTCGCGCAACCGCCCGGCGGCCGCGCCGTGGACCCCGGCGTCGAGCGGCTTCGCGCGTTCGATCCGGCGGCGGTCGAGCGCGGCCGGGCTGTCTTCGGCGAAAAGTGCAGCTCGTGCCATCGCGCGAATGCGCGCGGTGGAGAGGGATTCACCGGTCCCGATCTGATCCGATCCGTGGTCGTGCTGCAGGACGTGAACGGACGGCAGATCGCCGCGCACCTGCAAGGTACTCACAAGCCGTCGATCGCCCTTGAGTCGGCAGAGGGTGCCGACATCGGGACGTTTCTCCACCGCGAGATCACCTACGCCGCCGAGCGAACGAACTACCAGCTGCAGTACGTGATGGTCGGGGACGCGCAGGCGGGCGAGCGGTACTTCAACGGCGCCGGCGGCTGCAACAAGTGCCACTCGCCAATGGGCGACCTGAAGGGAATCGGCGCCCGTCACCAAGGGCCGGCGCTGCAGTCGCTGATTGCCTTCGGCGCGCTCGGTGGCGGCCGCGGGCGCGGTGAGCCGGCCGTCCCGTCGCGAACAGCGCGGCGAGCCACGATCACGCTGCCCTCCGGTGACACGTTCTCCGGCGTGCTCCTGCGGTTGACCGACTTCGACGTCACGATCCGCGACGATCAGGGCACGCAGCGCTCCTGGCTGCGCAGCGGCGGCGCGCCGACGGTGAAGGTCGCCGATCCGCTGCAGGGGCACATCGATCTCCTGCCGAAATACACCGACGCCGATATCCACGATCTCGCCGCGTATCTCGCGACGCTGAAATGAGACGAGGATCCGCATGAAGACGATGGCTGCGTTCGTCGCGGTGTGCGCGCTCGCGGTGCCGATCGCGCTGCTGGCGCAGGGCCCCGATCCGTCGCATCCCGGCACGTATCCCGACGCCTGGCCGACGCATTACGGCGACTATTCGGGACGCCGGTACAGTCCGCTCACCCAGATCAACGCGACCAACGTGAAGACGCTGTCGCTCGCGTGGACGCATCGCGCCACCGCGCAGGAGGGCGACAACGTCGGCGGCGAGTATCGCGCGGGCGATCCGTATTACTGGGGCGGCCCGCAGGCGAACGTGACGATCAAAGCGACGCCGCTCGTGGCGAACGGCGTGCTCTACTTCGCGGCGCCCGATCACGTCTACGCGATCGATGCACGGACCGGCCGCGCGATCTGGCATTACTTCTGGCGCACCCGAGGCGGCATCCACATCGGCAACCGGGGCGTCGGCCTCTACGGCAACTATCTCTTCGTCGAAACACCTGACTGCTACCTCGTCTCGCTCGACGCGAAGACCGGCAAGGAGCGATGGCACAAGGAGATCGCCGACGTGCGGCAGCAGTACTTCTGCACGCCCGCTCCCATCGTGATCGGACGGCACGTCATCGTTGGTATCGGCGGCGATTCGCTCGACGTGCAGGGATATCTCGAGTCGTACGAGCCGGAGACTGGCGAGCGCCAGTGGCGGTGGCACACGACGCCGCAGAAAATGGGCGAACCGGGATCGGAGACGTGGCCCGACCAATACTCGATGACTCATGGCGGCGGCATGACGTGGCTGCCTCCAACCTACGATCCCGATCTCAACCTGCTCTACATTCCGACCGGAAACCCGAATCCGGTTTTCGCGCCGCGCAGCCGCAAGGGCGACAATCTGTTCACGTGCTCGCTGGTTGCGCTGAACCCGGACACCGGGATGATGGCGTGGTACTTCCAGACGTCGCCTCACGACACGCATGATTGGGACAGCGCACAGGTCCCGGTGCTCGTCGACGGACAGATCGATGGCCGGCCGCGAAAGCTCGTCGCCCAGGCGGCACGCAACGGCTACTACTTCCTGATCGATCGCACCAACGGCAAGAGCGTCCAGACCGTGCCTTACGTGGACTTCATGAACTGGTCGCTCGGCGTCAACGACAAGGGCCAGCCGATCAACAATCCGGCGAAGGACGCGACGGTCGCGGGCACGCTGGTCTCGCCAGGTTCCGCGACCAATTGGCCGCCGCCCAGCTTCAGTCCCAAGACTGGACTGCTCTACGTTGGAACGTCGCAGTCCTATGGCCTGCAGTACCTCACGGACACGGACGAGCGGCCGGAAGGGTACGGCGGCGGCGGCGTCGGCGGCGCCGGTAGCGGAGGCCGGGAAGGCTACATCAAGGCGCTCGACTACCGGACGGGCAAAGTCCGCTGGCGGCACGCGCTCACGGAAGGCGGCGCAATGGGCCTGCTCACCACCGCCGGCGATCTCTTGTTCGGCGGCGATGGTTCCGGAAATTTCGTCGCCTACGATCCGTCGACCGGCGATCCCATCTGGCACGCCGGCCTTCACGCCACGGCGTCGAACGCGCCGATTACGTTCATGCTCGACGGCCGGCAGTTCGTGGTGATCGGCGCCGGCGATTCGCTGTACGCCTTTGCGCTGGCGCGGTAACCAACACGGTCGATGAGATGAGGCAGGCAATGGCTGCTCTTTCCAGACGAGACTTCCTCAGACACGCGGCGGCCGATGCGGCGGCCGCCAGCTTGTTTGCAGCCGGCGGCGCCACGCTGCGCGCCAATCCCCTGGGGCTTCCCATCGGGAGTCAGACCTGGCCGCACCGGCAGATGATCAAGGACGGCAACCTTGCGGGCCTGGCGAAGGCGCTCGCCGACATCGGGGTGCAGGCCGTCGAGATGTGCTCGCCGTTCGGGTACAACGACTTCGCGATGCTGACCGACGGGAAAGAGTTGAAGCGAATCCTCGGCGATCACGGTCTTGCCTGCGTCAGCAGCCACTTCAGCATGAAGGAACTGAGGGAGAAGCAGGCGGCGAGCATCGCGTGGGCGAACGACGTCGGCATCACGCAGATGATCGTGGCCAGTCTGGGCGCCGGCAGCACTCCGACGCTGGACGATGTGAAGCGGGCGGCGGACGAATACAACCGGATTGCCGCCGTCGCCTCGCAAGCGGGCATGCAGCAGGGTTTGCACAACGAAGGCTTCGAGGTGTCGATGGTCGACGGCCAGCGGACCTATGACGTCCTGATTGGATTGCTCGACCCGGCGCTGGTCAAGTTCCAGTTCCAGATGTCCACGATCAGCCAGGGCTTCGTCGCACACGAGTACTTCACCAGGTACCCGGGACGCTTCTACTCGATGCACATCCAGGACATCGACCTGAAGGCGCCGCCTCCTGCCGGGAGAGGAACGGGCGGCGTGCAGGTGCCGGTTGGACAGGGCAGCATCGATTGGGTCAAGACGTTCACTGCCGCCAAGACCGGCGGCGTCAGGAACTACTTCGTCGAGCAGACGATGGAGCTGACGAAGAAAAGCGTCGCATTTCTCCGAACGATGAAGATCTGACGCAGAGGTCCTAGGGACGTGTCGCGGCCGCGCCTCAGCGCCCTCGAAGCCGCGCGGCGATTCGCCTCGCCAGAAACTGCCGGAGCCACGATCGTTCTTCATCGATGTCGAAGACCTCAAATCGCGGAAGGGCCGGCAGCGATGATCCCCGAACGACACCCCCTATACTCTGACCGTGAGCGATGCCATCGAATCCGGTGTGGCGGCTCGACTGGTGGACCTCGGGATCCGGTTCGAGCGATACGAGCACCCGCCCGTGGCGACAGTAGAGCAGGCAGAGCAGCATTGGGCAGGCATTGAAGCCACCCATTGCAAGAATCTCTTTTTGCGCAATCAGAAAGGCAATCGCCACTACCTCGTGGTGCTCCTGCACTCGAAGCGCGCGGACCTGCGAGCGGTTGCGGATCAGATCGGCGACGGCAAACTCAGTTTCGGGTCGCCGGAACGACTGATGACCCATCTTGGATTGACGCCGGGATCGGTGTCGCCCTTCGGACTGATCAACGACGCCGGTCACGCTGTCCGCGTCGTTCTCGATCGCGACCTCAAATCGACGACACGCGTGTCGTTCCATCCGAACATCAACACACGCACGTACGTCATTTCGACGACCGACTTCCTCCGTTTTCTCGACGCGATGGGCAACCACGTCCGTTACGTCACGGTGTAGGCGAGCCCCCTCAGCGAAGCCACCCAGCACCCTCGACGAAGCCGCCAAGCACGCTCAGCGAAGCCGCGTGTGACCTACCCTGTCACGCCGTGCTTCTAGACTGGCGGCATCAGGAGGTGAGATGTCGCGCGGCATCCAGCAACCAGACCCGCAACTTGCGACGGAGGACTGGGTTAGCTTTCCAGGCGGCGAGCTCGAAGGCAAACGCCCGAAGGCCGTCTGTCGCGCGTGTCGCGACGCGATGGACCGGGGAATCACCCGGCCGCCGCGGATGCTCTGCTTTCAGTGCTATCGCCTGGAACTCGAGCGTGAGCGGGCGTTACGCGCGGCCGCCACGCTCGATACGGGATCTGAAGAGCGGTTCCAGTCGCAGCTGCCGTTCGAGCAGGTGAACCGCGCGCGACTCGCCGAACTGAAAGCGGCACGGGCCGACGCGCGCGCAGCGGATCGAACGGGCGTCGGCGCCTGCGTCGACAAGCGCCGCCGAGCGCAAATCGCTGCCCGCCGCGCGCTGCAGCAGATTGCCGCCGGGATCGAGGCGCGCCGCGTCCCGCCGGATGTCGCCGCGACGCGTCTGGACGCGGCGGCGCATGCCGCAGAGTTGCAGCTTCCCGAGGCGTGGCTGCCATTCGTATTCTCGCGATGAGCACCCACTTTTAGGAGTTGTACTGCGCGGAGACCAATGCGATACTCATGGCCATCGACATCGTTCCCATCGGCGTCACGCTGATTCTCGGGCTTGCCATCGGCGCGGTGGTTGGCTGGCTCGCGTCGCGTCCCGGCTACGCGCGTCTGCACAGTACGCTGGACCGTGACCGCGCCGTCCACGCCGAGCGCCTGAAAGCCTACGGCGAAGCCGAAGCCAGGCTGCGCGACGCGTTTCAGGCGATGAGTGCCGAGGCGCTCAAGAACAACAACCGGCAGTTTCTCGATCTCGCCGAGTCGCGGCTGCGGGAAGCCCGTACCGAGGCCACTTCTGACATTGAGACGCGCAAGAAGGCGATCGAAGATCTGCTCGCGCCGATGGCTCGCACGCTGGAGCAGGTGGACCGCGAGATCAAGGACTCGGAACGGCGTCGCCTGCAGAGCGGCACCGAGCTGATGGAGCGGATCGCAGCGCTCGACAGCGCCGGCCAGACGCTGCGCGACGAGACACGGCGCCTCACCGACGCCCTCAAGCGGCCCGGAGTCCGCGGCCGCTGGGGCGAGCTGCAGCTCAAGCGCGCCGTCGAGCTCGCCGGCATGGTAGAGCACTGCCACTTCACCGAGCAGGAGACGATCAACAGCGAGAACGGCCGTATCCGTCCGGACGTCATCGTCCACCTGCCGGGGGGCAAGCACGTGATCGTCGACGCGAAAGTGCCGCTCGATGCCTACCTGCGCGCCCTCGAAGCGGGCGACGACGAGACGCGACAGAAGCTGCTCTCCGATCACGCGCGCCAGGTGCGGACCCACGTCGGCCAGCTCGCGGCGAAAGGCTACTTCGACAAGGTCACCTCGACGCCGGAGTTCGTCGTCATGTTCCTGCCGGGTGAGATGTTCTTCAGCGCGGCGCTCGAACAGGATCCGACGCTGATCGAGTACGGGGTCGATCGCAAGGTGATCCCCGCCTCGCCGACGACGCTCATCGCGTTGCTGCGCGCGGTCGCGTACGGGTGGCAACAGGAGGCGATGGAGGAGAACGCCCGGAAGATCAGCGAGAACGGCAAGCTGCTCTACGAAGCGGTCCGGACGCTCGGCGCCCGGTTCGACACCCTGGGCACGCGGTTGAAGTCGAGCCTCGAGGCGTACAACGAGGCGGTCGGCTCGCTCGAAGGCAACGTCCTCGTGAAGGCGCGCAGGTTCAAGGAGCTGCAGGCAGCCAACGGCGGCGAAGAGATCAGGCCGCTCGAGCCGATCGATCGCGTGCCGCGCATGCTGCAGGCGCCGGAGTTGACCGGCGGCCTGCCGTTTCACGCGGAAGAAGAGGAGCTTGCCAGACCTTGAATTTCGGCCCGCTCGTCACGCTGGACCAACGACGTGCCGCGCACGCGAAAACGGTCTGATCATCACAACATCTACGTCGTTTACCTTCGCAACCCGAAGGGCGACGGGAAGGCGGGCTACTACGTCGGCATGACCGGCCTGACGCCCGAGCAGCGGTTCCAGAATCACAAGCGCGGATACAAGGCGGC
>DATFXR010000624.1:0-8193 GCA_035315685.1 Vicinamibacterales bacterium
GGTGAACCCGACGCTCGATGTGCGGAATACGACCGCGCAGCTCGGCACCGAGCTCGCGCTGTCGGCGCTAGGAATGAAGATTCTGTGAGCCGGCGTTCGATTCGGCGAGCATCTCTTCCAGCGTCTCGACGAGCAGCACCAGCGAGTACGGCTTCTCGATCAGCCGGGTTCGCGGGCGAAGACGCTCGAGCTCCGCTGACTCGGACGGCACGCCAGAAAAAATAATCACCGGCACATCGTCCGGCGTCGAGACCACGACGTCGCGACCAGAGCCGCGACGCAACCTGAGATCGACGACGGCCGCAGTGAGCCGATGCTTCTTCAGGGCGTCGAGCCCCTCGTCGGCGGTCTCAGCGGTGACGACGGCGAATCCGTGCATCTCGAGGAACTTCACGAGCGGTCGTCTCACGGACACGTCGTCTTCGACGACCATCACGAGGCGCGAGGCATCTTTATTCATGAGGCAGTTGGAGAAGCGAGCCTAGTATAGCGGATTACACCGCTTCGAGCCTTTCCTCCGGACTGGTCGAGGTGGACCATTCGTTCGGGCGTCTCAGCACCATCACCAGACACGGGAGGTACATCGCCGCGACGATCCATCGAGCGCCGCCGGCCCAATACGCCTCTTGCGACGGATACGGACCAGTAGCCCACTGTCCGGCGTAGGCGAGCAATCCGAGCGCCCACAGTCCCCACGCTTCCGTCCACGTTTGCGGGATCAGGAACAGCGGAATCGTCTCGTATGGCGCTGTGGTGTGTGGCACACAGGCCATGCCGAGAAGCAGACGCGCATCGGCGCGCTTCCATTTCAACGCGGCGAGCAGCAGCAGCGGACCGCCAACATGGGTGATCGGCGCAACGACGTGCGGTACGCTGGCGAATGTCGCGCGCCAGTCGATCATCCACAGCGGCCGCGCGAGAACGCTGAGGGCAAGCAGCAGCGCGCAGCCGATGGCGATGCGGCGGTGCGGAAACGCCGCGAACAGCGCGAGGCCGATCGTCGGCTTCGCGATCAAGAGCAGGCCGAATACCGGAACGAGCGCGGCCCCCGTGAGCAGCAGCGACCACTGCGACGTCTGTAGCGTCATCAACGCGGCGATCGAGACGAGCGCCACCAGCGGCGGCGTGAACAACCGGTGCCGCGTCACGGCGTAGGTGAACAGTCCAAATCCACAGGCGACGAACAACGGATCGACCCACCGCAGCGGCAGCCATGCCACCGGCGCGAGCGCC
Organism: Vicinamibacterales bacterium; assembly: GCA_035315685.1. Classification (GTDB taxonomy): domain Bacteria; phylum Acidobacteriota; class Vicinamibacteria; order Vicinamibacterales; family CAVVIG01; genus QHWK01. Next base: position 1,234 of record DATFXR010000624.1, read on the forward strand.
ATCACCGCGGTCATCGGATACACCAGCGGGTACGGTCGATCGAAGGCGAAGCCGGGTCCGACAGCCTGATACGGATTCTGCCCGTGGAGGAACGCGCGAGCCGCCGCCCACACCAGCGCGAGGTCGGAGATCTGCGGCTGCGGCCGACTCCACACCGTCCACGCGAGCACGGCGGCGCTGATCGCGACGGCGATCGCGAACGCCAGTCGCCGCTGGCGATACGGTGTTGCAGCACGCTTGTGGAGCGCGATCATCGGGACCCACACCAGGGTCAGGATCGCGACGATCGCGACGGTGGCCAGCACTGACACGATGCCACGTCTCGTGCACGCGACGTTCCAGCACACGGATCGCAGCGTGTGCAGTCCACGGTGGTGCGCTGTTACAGTTGTGACGCGCCGAAGACGGATCTGTCTGCGTAGTACAATGCCCGGTCCGCCTCACGGGCCCCTAGCTCAGTGGTAGAGCACGTGACTTTTAATCACGGTGTCCCGGGTTCGATCCCCGGGGGGCCCATTCCGCAAACTCATGAACCGGCCATCTCGGAGTGGCGTCCTGCGTATTCCGCCATCGGTGAACGCCGGTAATTCGCGGTTGGCGTCGTAACTCACCGAAGGTCGCGCGGCGCGACGCGACCACTCTTCCGCTGGTAACTATTGGTGAAGCTGGCCGGCGAGGGACAGGCGAGCGGCAGACGCCAATACAGCATGGTCAGCGCCATCGCATTCGGCGCGTGGAGCCCGTTGGCGCGCGCGAAGAGACGTTCGCCTGGGAGCAGCGTCACCTCGCGCTCGAGTGCCAGCTGCGGCGTGCCGTCCGGCTCACCGACACCGCGCTGAACGGCCGTGAACCAGCAGCACACGCCGGAATCGGCTGCGACCGGGTGCGCGATCTCGAGCATGTACTGCGCGCCGACCGGCTCTTCGCTGTTGATCGAAGCCGCACGCACCAGCCACCGTTCACCGGACGGAACGACGTCGCCGTAGACGCTGTTCTGCCCGGGCTCGCCCCACGCGTTGAACTCTCCAGGAGTCGCGACGCAACCTGGCCCGAGCGCCGCCGGTGCGCCGATCGCGATCAGCACGAACAGCGCTGCAACTGCTGCTGGTAGAATCGCGCTGATCTTCGCTGCCATGAGGTCCCTCCTTCGATGCCGATAGAGACAGCCGATCGAACGACGCACCGCGCGCGGCTTCGAATGGCTGGTACTCGATGTCTGTCGACGCTTGGCCTGACCGCTCTGTTGCTGATCGGTGCTGGAGCGGCCGCCGACGTTCACGTCATGATCTCGGCCGGCTTTTTCGCAGTTTATTCCGAGTTGGGTCCGGCCTTCGAGCGCGCCACCGGCCACCGGTTGATCACGGCGCGGGGGCCATCGATGGGAGATTCGCCCGATGCCATTCCCGCTCGGCTGGCACGAGGTGAGGTGGCAGACGTCGTCATCCTGGACGGTGGCGCCGCCGACGATCTCGCCAGCCGAGGCTTCGTACGTGCCGAGACCAAAGTCGAGCTCGCCGGCTCGTTGATTGGCATGGTCGTGCGAGCGGGCTCGGCGACGCCGGACATCGGAAGCGTCGAGAAATTCAGAACCACATTACTCAGCGCGAAGTCCATCGCGTATTCGGACAGCGCCAGCGGCACCTATCTCTCTACGGTGCTGTTTGCCCGGATGCTCGTCGCCGATCAGGTGCTGGGAAAGAGCCGGAAGGTGCGCGGACCACCTACCGGCGAGCCAGTGGCCGCGGTGGTGGCGCGCGGCGAAGCGGAGATCGGCTTTCAGCAGGTCAGTGAATTGATAAGCGTCCCGGGCGTCACCTTCGTTGGTACGATTCCGGCCGAACTCCAGCCGAGGACCACGTTCGCGGCGGTGATCACGAGTACGGCGCGTGAGCCCGAGGCCGCTGGTGCGTTGATCCGCTTTCTCTCGTCTTCTCGGGCGGTGCCGGTGATCGTCAAGGCCGGGCTCACGCCACTTCGGCAGTAGGCTGCCTTGGGGAACCGAATACGTCGCTGCATCAGCAGCGCGCGAATCAACCGCCACGGCTGAGCTATCTCAGCGAGGCTTGTTAAGATCCGCCTCCGCATACGGATGACGCACTCTGCGGATCACGGTCTCTTCGCGGGTTATCCACGCCCCGTGAAACCAGCCTTGACGATCTGGCGCACGCGTGGGGCGCCGGCGCGGACTACGAGTGGAACGCTACGAACTCGGCGAGTTTGCGCCGCACTGGGCGGCCGGTCGGACTCCGTCTAGTCGCCATCACCGGCTACGGCCAGTTGTCCGACCGCGTGCGCGCGACGCAGGCGGGATTCGACGCGCACCTGGTGAAGCCGGTACACTTCGACGCGCTCGACCGCCTGATTCGCGATCTGGCCGAGAATCCCTCCGCATACCGCGCGCGCTGAGGTGGATCGCGCGCCACGGGTCGGACGATCACTCCGTCGAAGTAATCAAGAAGTAAGAATTACGAATTAAGAATCGGCGGCGACGTCGGTACAATCATTTGCATCGCCAACGCATCTTCTAGCTCGACGTTTGCACCGACCGCCGTCGACCGCAGCGCGACGGCCGTTGCGGTGCTCGCGGGTGCGAGCCTGTCCCACCTGCTGAACGACACGATTCAGGCGCTCGTGCCGGCGCTCTACCCGATGTTCAAGGCGGTGTTCGCGCTGTCATTCACACAGGTGGGGCTGATGACGCTCACGCTGCAGTTGACGGCCTCGCTGCTGCAGCCGCTCGTCGGGCTGTACACCGATCGCCGCCCGGCGCCGTATGCGCTCGTCGTCGGCATGACGTTCACGCTCGTCGGCGTGCTCCTGCTGTCGATCGCCGGCACGTTCGGCGCGCTTCTCGTTGCTGCCGGTTTGATGGGGGTCGGATCGTCGATCTTCCACCCGGAGTCGTCTCGGATCGCGCGCATGGCGTCTGGCGGCCGCCACGGCTTCGCGCAGTCTTTCTTCCAGGTCGGCGGCAATCTCGGAACCTCGTTCGGTCCGCTGCTCGCGGCTTTCCTCGTGGTACCGCGCGGACAGGCCAGCGTCGCGTGGTGCGCACCGCTCGCGCTGGTGGCGATCGTCGTGTTGTGGCGAATCGGCCGCTGGTATCGGGATCAGCGTGCCGAGCTTGCGCAACGCACGCCGAGGACCACGCACACGGTCGCGGCGACGGCGGCGGCGCTGTCGGGCCGGCGGGTCGGCTCGGCGCTCGCAGTCCTCGGCGCGCTGATCTTTTCGAAGTACTTCTACCTTGCGAGCCTGAACAGCTATTACACGTTCTACCTGATCACGAAGTTCCACCTGTCGATCCGAGCAGCGCAGATCGATCTGTTCGTGTTTCTCGGCGCCGTTGCCGCCGGCACGATGCTCGGCGGGCTGATCGGCGACCGGATCGGCGTGAAGAATGTGATCTGGATCTCGATCCTCGGCGTATTTCCGTTCACGGCCCTGCTGCCGTACGCGCCGCTCGTCTGGACGCCGATCCTCACGGTATGCATCGGGCTGGTGCTCGCATCGGCGTTCTCGGCGATCGTCGTGTACGCACAGGAGCTCATGCCGGGGCGCGTCGGCATGGTGTCAGGGATCTTCTTCGGCTTCGCATTTGGGATGGCGGGCCTCGGCGCAGCCGTCTTAGGTCAGCTCGCCGATCGAATCGGCATCGAAGCCGTTTACCGAATCTGCGCGTATCTGCCGCTGATTGGCTTGCTCGCAGTGTTCCTGCCCGACGTCGAACACCAAAGAAGTCGGTAGTCACAAGTCGGCAGTCGATAGTCGACTGACTGACGACTTGCGACGTGCGACTGACGACTCTCGCTGGCGGCAGAACCCGACCAGCGGCAGCGGCGGCGATGGAAACGTGATCCTCCCCCCAAAATCGTCAGCACGAATCTGTCGTACGCGCAGCCGCGTTCTGTAATCGTTTGTGTCGGATCGCGCAAATGAGCCCCTACATACGACAGAAGCTGAACGGCACAATTCCCGCATCCAGCGCGCAGTATGGAACCAGCTTCTGCCCACGCTGGCGCACCAGCGCCCAATTCGTTCACTGACGGCCTCGGCATGCGGCGGCGAACGACGGATCCCGTACGTCACGAGCCGATCGAGCTCCTGTGCCTCCGCGGCGAGCTCACCGCGGTCCCATCGTTCGAATTCGCGCTGCGCGAGCGTGTCAGTCACCTGGCCGGCTTCCGCCGCGCCTGTTTCGGCGGCGTCCGCAGCGTCGAGCGTCTGAAGAGCCCGCCGTCCGCGCTCGTGCTGGTCTCCGACGTTACGGCAGGCGTTCGGCTCTCTGATCTTCTCGCGTTCGCCGAACGGGCGGACGTGCCGCTCGACATCGACGCCGCGCTGTGCCTGCTGCGCCAGATCGTGCCGGCTGTCGCCATGCTTCACGAGCAGGCCCCCGACGTCGCGCACGGTGCGATCGCGCCCGAACGGATCATCGTCACGCCCAACGCGCGCATCGTGATGGTCGAGCACGTACTCGGCGCGGCGTTGAGCGAACTGCAATACACGCGCGAACGCTACTGGAAAGAGCTGCGCGTCGCGATCCCCGGAGCGACCGGTCCCGTTGCCTTCAACCACCGATCGGACGCGACGCAACTCGGCGCCGTGGCGCTGGCGCTGATCGTCGGCCGCCCGCTCGGCGACGAGGAGTTGCCGGCGCGGCTCGGCGAAGTGGTCGCTTCGTCCTGGGCGATCTCCGCTCGCGGCGGACTGGAGCCGCTGCCGGCGGGGCTGCGCGCGTGGCTGATGCGCGCCCTGCAGCTCGATCCGCGCGAGTCGTTCGAGTCGGCAATCGTCGCACACGAAGATCTCGAAAACGTCCTCGGCGATTCGGACTACATGGCTGCGCCGGCCTCGCTCGAAGCGTTCCTCACCCACTATCGCGCGGAGACTGGCATCGGTGCGTCCGACGCCGCGTGGTCCGCTGACCGCACGGCCGAACCGCTCCGGCATGCCGAGCCGCCGGCGACACCGCGTCCAATCGACCCAGTGCCTCCCTCGGCAGCGGCGCGAGTCAAGCCGTCAGACGTGCTGCGGCCGACCGAAGTGAAGCCGGCAGTGCTCGTTGCGCCCGTCGCCGCGGCTTCGCCGGCCGTGCCGACACCGGAGCCAGCCGCAGTCGCTCCGCCGTCCGCGGCGCCGCTCGGCCTCAACGATTCGCATCCGGGTCCGGCGAACGTGAAGGCGGACGCGCACGCGGCGACAGAGAAGACGCCGATCTACGTGCCGCCAGCCGTCGAAAAGGCGCCGATCTACGTTCCGCCCAGCCTCGAGAAGACGCCGACCTACGTTTCACCGGCCGCGGAACGGCCTTCGACATCCGCTTCGGCCCACTCGGAGAAGACTCCGATTTACGTGCCGCCGACGGTTGAGAGGACTCCGATCTACGTGCCGCCAGCCGTCGAGCAGGTGCCGCCCTCCGTGGCACCAGCCGTCGAGAAGACTCCGATTTACGTGCCACCGGCCGTGGAGAAGACTCCGACCTACGTGCCCCCGGCCATCGAGAAGACTCCGACCTACGTGCCGCCGGTCGTCGAGAAGGCTCCGACCTACGTGCCAGCCATCGAGAAGACGCCGGCCTACGTACCGCCAGCCGTAGAAAAGACTCCAACTTACGTGCCGCCGGCTGTCGAGAAGACTTCGTCGCCCGCAGGAGGCAGCGCCGATCGGACGCCGTCACTCGTGGGCGGCAGCTATGCCAGCCCGGCGACGTCCAGGCTGTTCGATCAGAAGTTCGATCAGAAACCGTTCGAGCCGCGGCCGGTCGACTACAAGGCGCCGGACCACAAGCCGCTGGATCACAAGCTGCCCGATCACAAAGCGATCGACTCGAAGCCGGCCTCGCCGGCGCATGTCGAACCGAAGCCGCCCGCGCGGCCGGTTGCGCCGTCGATCGATTTCTCTGCGCCGATCGACGAGCTGGCGGTCGCCGAGGATCGCGGCGGATCGAAGAAGAAATGGTGGCCCGCTGCGGCTGCCGTGGTCGTCCTCGCGGTGGCTGGCATTGCCGTGCCGTCGGTGCGCAAGCTTGTCACTCCGACGCCGCCGGCGAACGAAGGGACGCTCAACGTGACGACGAACCCGCCTGGTGCTCGCGTGTTCGTCGACGGCGTGGAGCGTGGCGCGACGCCGCTGACGGTTGCGCTCAAATCCGGAACGCACTCGCTCGAGGTGCGCGGCGACGGCGAGCCGCGGCTGATGCCGGTATCGATCACGGCGAATGCACAGGTGTCTCAGTACCTCGATCTGCCGAAGGCGGCCGCCGCCGTCGGTCAGCTGCTCGTTCGCACCGAGCCGGCTGGAGCGCGCGTGATGGTGGACGGCGTCGCGCGCGGCGCGGCGCCGGTGACGGTCGCGGCCCTGGCGCCCGGCGAACACTCGGTCGTCGTCGAGAGCGATCTTGGAACCGTCAAGCAGACGGTGACCGTGGAAGCCGGCAATACCGCCTCGTTGACCGTGCCGCTCGGCGGCGCCGACGGCGCGCCGGTGTCGGGCTGGCTCACCATCAATGCTCCGGCGGAGCTGCAGATCTTCGAGAAAAAACAACTGATCGGCACCAGCCAGACCGATCGCGTGATGGTCTCGGCGGGCCGGCATGAGCTGGAGCTGGTGAACGAGGCGATCGGCTACCGCGCCGTGCGCACCGTGCAGGTCGCTGCCGGCCGGGTGACGCCGATCAGAGTGGACTTCCCGAAGGGAACCATCGCGTTGAACGCGATCCCCTGGGCGGAGGTCTGGGTGGACGGCGAGAAGATCGGCGAGACGCCGATCGGTAATCTTCAGGTCACCATCGGCAATCACGACATCGTGTTTCGTAACCCCGACCTGGGTGAGCAGCGCCACAAGGCGACGGTGACCTTGACGGCGCCGGCGCGGCTCAGTGTCGACTTGAGGAAGAAATGAAGGCGCTGCTTTCGTCCGCGTGCATTGGATCAGTCGTCGTCGCGCTCGTCCTGACGA
>DATFXR010000625.1:0-6036 GCA_035315685.1 Vicinamibacterales bacterium
GCGGAACGAGCGAGGGCACCAGGGCGTTGCGCGCCGGCAAATCGAAGGCGCCGACCGCCGACCCGAGCGCCGCCAGCACGTAGATCGTCCACACTGCGGTGATGCCGCTGAACGCGATGACGCCGAGCGCCGCCGCGACGAGCGTCGCCGCGATCTGCGTGAACAGCATCAGCCGGCGACGATCCCACGCGTCAGCGACGACGCCGCTGATCATCGAGAAGACGACGACCGGAAAGACGCGGACCAGACCGACCAGGCCGAGCGAAATGGCCTTGCGCTCCGGCGTGACCAGCAGCGACACGTGCCACAGCAGCGCCGCGTTCTGCATCATCGATCCCGTGAACGAGACGAGGAGACCGATCCAGATCAGCCGGTAGTTGCGATGCTGAAGGGCGACGAAGGACTGGCGCGAAAGCAAGGCGCTAGGAATGGCCGATGGCGGCGATGCCGACGATATTCGCGCGTCGGTCAGGCGCGAGCCGAACGCGCTGCACCTACGTCACGTCGAGGAGCTCGACGTCGAACACCAGCGTCGAGTGTGGCGGGATCGCGCCGCCGGCGCCGCGCGCGCCATAGCCGAGCTCGGCGGGAATGACCAGCGTCCGCTGACCGCCAACCTTCATTCCGGCGACACCGTGATCCCATCCGGCAATCACCTGACCTGCTCCGAGCTTGAACCGAAACGGATCGTGGCGATCGCGTGAGCTGTCGAACTTCTTTCCGTGGTGACTCGGCGTGGCGCCGTCGTACAGCCACCCGGTGTAATGAACGGTCACGTTCTTGCCGTTGATCGCCTCGGCGCCGGTGCCGACTTTTCCATCCGTGATCTGCAAGCTGGTGATGTTGTCCATGAGCATCCGAGTATACCTGTCGAGAGCGGGGGTTGGGGGCTGGGGCTGGAGGCTGGACGCTGGGAGCTGGACGCTGGGAGCTGGACGCTGGGAGCTGGGAGCTGGGAGCTGAAGCTGGGAGCTGGACGCTGAGAGCTGGAAGCTGGGAACTGGAGTGATTGCTATCCCGAATCCCAGCCCCCAAGCCCCAGCCCCCAGCCCCCAGCCTCGAGTCCCAAAGGTCCCGCTTCACGAGACGACGAGGACGAGCTTGCCGATGTGGCTGCTGGATTCCATCACGCGGTGCGCCTCGGCCGCGTCGCGCAACGGAAACGTCGCGTACACGACCGGCTTCACAGCGCCCGACTCCAGCAGCGGCCACACGTGCTCGTGGACCGCGCGCGCGATCGCGCCCTTCTCGGCAACCGGGCGCGCGCGCAGCGTCGAGCCCGTGATCGTCAGCCGCCGCTGCATGATCGTCTGGATGTTGAGCTCGGCTTTCACCCCTTGCAGCGTCGCGATCTCGACCAGCCGCCCCTCGACCGCCAGCGACTCGATGTTGCGCGCGAAGTAGTCGCCGCCGACCATGTCCAGCACGACGTCGACACCGCGGCCGGCGGTCCGTTCGCGGACGATCGCGACGAAGTCCTCCTCGCGATAGTTGATCGCGCGCTCCGCGCCGAGCATCTCGCAGGCCGCGCACTTGCCGGCGGAACCTGCGGTGGCGAAGACTCGCGACCCGCGCGCATGCGCGAGCTGAATCGCCGTCGTGCCGATGCCGCTCGAGCCGCCGTGGACGAGAACGGTTTCCTGCGGCTGCAGCCGTCCGCGCTCGAACAGGTTGGTCCACACCGTGAAAAATGTTTCGGGAATCGCCGCCGCGGCGACGGGATCGAGCCCGCGCGGGACGGGCAGACACTGTGGCGCAGGCGCGGCGCAGTACTCGGCGTATCCGCCGCCGGCAACCAGCGCGCACACTCGATCGCCGACGGCGAATCCGCGCCCGTCCGATCCAAGTTGTTCGACCGTGCCGGCGACCTCGAGCCCCGGGATGTCGGACGCGCCCGGCGGCGGCGGGTAGCGGCCGCGCCGCTGGAACACGTCCGGACGATTGACGCCGGCGGCGAGGACTTTGATCAGCACTTCGCCGGCCGCAGGCGTCGGCCGCGGCCGCTCGCCGGGTACGAGCACCTCTGGATCGCCGGGGCGCGTGATTTCAATCGCGATCATGTCTCCTCGCCAAATGCCGCTCGCGTTGTGGCCGGCTCGAGGACGACCGACGCGAGCGACACGCCGACCGCCGCGCTCAGCGCAAACACCGACGGCAGCGCCCGCACACCGGCGATGGCCACCGCGTCGACGATGAGCAGCGCCGCGACCAGGAAATCGATCACGACGATCGGACGCCGCGCCCGGCGGCGCTCGATCGCCAGGTGCGCACGGTTCATCCAGTCGGTGAAAACGAGGTGGCCGCGGAGCACCGCGCCCACGGTCGCGAGCCCGCCGAGGACGATGAACGCGCCCACCGTCAGCGGCGTCTCGACCCATTCCTTGATCTGCCAGGCGAACACCGCCGACGCCACGTACAACAGCGCGACGACCAACTGATGCATCCGCCACCACGTCGTGCGACCACCGGCCGCGGTCGCATCGGCGGCCGCATGCAGCGCACCGACGATCTCGGACGCCGATCCGAAGCGGTCGGCCGGCCGTTTGCGGAGGCAGCGGGTCACCACATCGCTCAATCCGCCGGGGAGATCAGCACATGCCGCCGCGAGCGGCTGCACCTCGTGCTCCAGGACGCGCGCGACGGTCGCGAGCGGCGAGGCACCTGCGAACGGATGGAGGCCCGACGCGTACTCGTAAACGAGCACGCCGAACGAGAACACGTCGGTCCGCGCGTCAGCGTCGCCGCCTTCAATCTGCTCGGGCGCCATGTACGCGGGTGTGCCGACCACGTGGCCGTCATGGGTCACGCGGCCCGCCTCCGTGAGGGCACCGACCTCCGGCCCGGCGACGCCGATCCGCGCGAGGCCGAAGTCCAGAATCTTCAGCCGGCCGTCGCGTGTGCGCATCACGTTCTCCGGCTTCAGATCGCGATGGACGACGCCCGCGGCGTGGGCCGCCGCGAGCGCCGCGGCCAGCTCGCGCGCGGTCGGCAGCACGTCGCGAGCATGGCGCGGTCCTTCCTCGATCTCCTGTCGAAGCGTGTGGCCGTCGACGAACTCGGTGGCGATGTACAGCTCGCCGTCAATCTCTTCCAGCGCGTAAACGGTGCAGACGCCCGGGTGCGACAGCGACGCGGCAGCCCGCGCCTCACGGCGCAGCCGCTCACGCGGCGCGGGATCCCGCATGAGATGCGGCGCGAGCGCCTTCAGCGCAACCGTTCGACCCAACCGCGCATCCGCCGCGAGGTAGACCCTTCCCATCCCGCCGCGTCCGAGTTCACGCCGGATGGTGTAGGTCCCGACGGTGGTGCCGGGCGCGAGCACCTGATCGTCGTTCAACAGCTCCGGCACGGCATCGGCGATCGCCTGCTGCAGGAACTCGCCGGCCCGCGAATGCGACGCGAGGAGCGACAGCACTTCGTCGCGAACGGCCGTGTCGCCAGCGGCTTCGGTGGCCACCACACGCGCCGCCTCCGCCGGATCGAGATCGACGGCGGCTTCGAAGATTTCCGCGACGCGGCGCCGCTGTTCGGAAGTCATGCAGACGGGGAGTCGCTCAGCTCGCGAAACAGCCATGCGCGGGCGAGAGCCCAGCGCCGCTTGACCGTCGCGGGCGAAATCGCCAGGGCATCGGCAACTTCCTCGATGCTCAACCCTGCAAAGTATCGGAGCTCGACGAGGCGCGCCTGCGCGGGATCGATCGCTTCGAGCCGGTTCAGCGCCTCGTCGAGCGCGGGCAGCATCGCGGCATCGGCGGCCGGCAGGGCAAGCGCATCGGTCAGCGTGACGCGGTCGAGCGCAGCCCACCGCTTCTGCGCACCCCGCGCCCGCGCGCGCTCGACGAGGATCTGGCGCATCGCGCGCGCCGCGATGCCGACGAAATGGCGCTTGTCGTGCCAGGGCGTCCCGGCGTGCGCGAGGCGGAGATACGCCTCGTGCACGAGCGCGGTCGCCTGGATTGTCTGCCCTGGCCTCTCCCGCCGCATGTAACGCGCGGCAATTCGCCGCAACTCGTCGTAGACGAGCGGCGCCAGATCCTCGGCAGGAGGTGGGTGATCGTCAGCCATGAACCCGGTCGCAGACCGTTTGCGCATTATCCGGCGGGAGGACACGATGGGCAAAGCCCGCTGCCTCGTTGCGCGTGTCGATTCCAATCGGACCGACGCGATGATGGCGGGCCACTCTGAAAAACCTCAGCGGCGGTATGCTGCTCGCGTGGTGATTGTCGTGATGGGGGCGGCCGGCTCGGGCAAGAGCACTGTCGGACAGGCGCTGGCTGGCGTGCTCGCGGTCCGCTTCGTCGAAGGTGACGAGTATCACAGCGCCGCCGCAATCGCGAAGATGCGCGCCGGCACACCGCTGACCGATGCTGACCGCCGGCCGTGGCTCGCCGCGCTGCACGACGTGATGGCGACTGCCGTCGACCGCCGCGAGCACCTCGTGATGGCCTGCTCCGCGCTGCACGAGCGATATCGGGAGACACTGCTTGGCGATCTTCGCAGCGTACGATTCGCCTATCTCAGAGCGAGCGAGCCAACGCTGCGCCAGCGCCTGAGCGCACGCACCGGCCACTTCGCCGGGCCGTCGCTGGTTGTCAGCCAGCTGGCCGCGCTCGAGGAGCCGGCCGATGCGCTGACCATCGACGCCACACGACCGGTCGACGAGATCGTGCGCCTCGTCCGCTCCGAGTTCGGACTCTGATTCACGCGCCGAGGAACTCGGAGGGCTTCAAGGCGAGGACCGGATAACGGCGCCGCAGCGCATCGACGCGCGCGGCGTACTCGCGTTTCGAGAACTCCCGTCGCAGGTAGCGCTCACGAAGCGCGCGGATCTCGTACTTGTAGAGATCGCGGACGAAATCGCGCACCAGCTGCGGCGACGTCGCTGGCGTAGGTCGGACGCCGTGGTGAAGCAGGTGTTCGAGCACGTCGCGGCGGTAGGTGTACATCCAGTGCGATCGTTACAGCACGGTTCAGTTGTGCGTCGCGTCCGCTTTCAGGTGGACTCGAGAAGTCCGGCTGAAGCCGGACACTACGCGCGCCTGGGAAGCGAGAAACGCCCCAGTCCCAGCCCCCAGCCCCCAGCCCCCAGTCTAGTCGCGCAACACGCTGCGAACGGCGTCGAGCACCGGATCAATCCGGATGATGTGCCGCGGCCGCGCGAGTGCGTCCGCCAGCGGCGCCGGCTTCTCCACCTCCCGGCCGATGATCGGACCAACGATCTCTGCAAACTTGGCGGGGTGTGCGGTCGCCAGGAAAATTCCGATGCGCCCCTCCTGCCCGTCCCGCCTCTCCTGCCCGTCCCGCCCCTCCTGCCGGCGCAACCCCAGATAGGCGATCGCCGTGTGCGGATCCATCAGATAACCGCGCGCTTCGTAGACTCGACGAATCACGCCGCGGACTTCGTCGTCGGTGAACCGGCAGCCGACGACGTCGCGCCGCATCTCGTCGACATCGTCGTGATACAGCCACCGCATCCGTTCGAAATTGCTCGGATGGCCAACGTCCATCGCGTTGGCGATGGTCGAGATCGAGGCGCGCGGCTCGTAGCGGCCCGACTCGAGATACACCGGCACGATGTCGTTGACGTTGGTAGCGGCCACGAAGCGCGACGCGGGCAATCCGGCGCGCTTCGCGAACACTCCAGCGGTCAGGTTGCCGAAGTTCCCGCTCGGCGTCGAGAACACGATGCGACCCGCCTGATCTACCCGACCTGCCTCACCCACCTGGCCCACCGCATGGAAGTAGTAAATCGACTGCGGCAGCAGGCGGCCGATGTTCACCGAGTTGGCGGACGTGAGGGACATGCGGCGGCGCAGCTCGGCGTCCGCGAACGCCTCGCGCGTCAACCGATGGCAATCATCGAAACTGCCGGCGACCGCGTAGGCGCGCACGTTTCCGCGCTCGCCGTTGAACATCGTCAGCTGCGCTTCCTGCGTCGGGCTGACGCGTCCGTCGGGATACAGGATCACGACCCGGGTGTTCGGCACGCGGTAGAAGGCGTGCCCGACGGCGCTGCCGGTGTCGCCCGACGTCGCG
>DATFXR010000626.1:0-3169 GCA_035315685.1 Vicinamibacterales bacterium
GGCCTCAACAGCAAAATCATGACGATCAAACGGAAGGCCTGCGGATTTCGGAATCCGCTGAACTTCGAGACGGCGATCTACTTTCACTGTGGGGGACTGGACCTCTACCCACGCTAAACCCGGAAGCGCCAGAATTAAGAAGTAAGAATTCAGAATTCGTACTCTCGTCGCGCGATTCGGGAGATCCGGTGCGTCACTGATGCTCCGAACGTGTCGGACAGAGGGACGAATTCTTAATTCCTAATTCTTAATTGCAGTGACGCCCATACGCCCATGCGCCTGTTCATCGCAGCCGACTTGCCCGATTCAGTCCGCGACGCACTGGCGGCCGAGCAGAAACGCCTCTCGGCGGCGCTCGCCGGCTCGGGATCGTCGCTGACGTGGGTCAGACCGGAGCACGCGCATCTGACACTCGTGTTCATCGGCAACGTCGACGACGCCCGCGTGCAGGCAGTGGCCGACGCGATCGCGGTTGACGTCGAGGCGCCGCCATTCGAGGCGGTGTTCGAAGGCGCCGGCGTGTTTCCACCGCGCGGCGCGCCGCGGGTCCTGTGGATTGGCGTCACCGCCGGCGCGGGCGAACTGAGCCACCTGCAGCGCATCCTCGCCGCACGGATTGCCGCCCTGCGTCTGCCGATCGAAGATCGGGCGTTCCATCCCCATCTGACGCTCGCACGCTGGCGTGAGTCGCGAAGCGCCGATCGCGAGCGGGCGCTCGCCGCGGCGCGGCGCCGCGTCGTTGCGCGCGCGCGCATCAGCGCCGCGACGCTCTATCAAAGTCGTCTCTCACCGGCCGGTCCCACCTACACCGCGCTTTCGCGTGCTAATCTCACCGAAAGCCGGACTTGAATCGCGGGCCCGGCGCACACGAAGTCGATGGCCATTGCGATCGTTGCCGCGTATCTCATCGGATCGATCCCGTTTGCCTTGATCTGCGCCCGCCGGTGGGGCGGGGCGGATCTGCGGCACGTCGGCAGCGGGAATCTCGGCGCGACCAACGTGATGCGCGCGTCCGGCGTGACGGTCGGCGTTGTCGTCGCCGCATTGGACATGGCCAAAGGCGCCGCGAGCGTATGGCTGGCCGAACGCCTGGGCTCGGGCCCGGTGCTGCCGGCCGCGGCGGGTCTCGCGGCGATTGTCGGCCACATCTATCCGGTGTGGCTGCGTTTTCGCGGCGGCAAAGGCGTGGCGACCGCTTGCGGCGTGTTCTCCGTCCTGACTCCGCTGGCGCTGCCGCCGGCCCTGGCGATTTTCGCGATTGCCGTCTGGCTGACGAAATACATCTCCCTCGGATCGCTGCTCGCGTCGGTCGCGCTGCCCCCGCTGGTCTACGCGCTGGGAAACTCGGCCCCCGCGGTTGTCGCCGCCTGCGCAGCGGCGTCGATCATCGTCTTCCGTCACCGCTCCAATGTCGGCCGCTTGCGGACCGGTACCGAGCGCCGGCTGGGCGCGCGCGTGTGACGCGGACGGTTGCCGTCCTCGGCGCGGGCAGCTGGGGCACTGCCCTGGCGGTGCACCTGGGTCGGGTCGGTCACGAGGTCCGGCTGTGGGCGCGCGATCCGGCGCTCGTCGCGGACATGACGTCACGGCGCGCCAACGCGGTCTACCTCCCCGAGATTCGTCTGCCCGACACCGTGCTCGTGACCCACGATCTGAACGACGCGCTGCGCGACGCGGAGCTCGTCGTCTCGGCGATTCCCTCGCACGGCTGCCGCAGCGTCATCAGGCATGCCGCGCCGCGGCTTGCGCCACGCGCGCTGATGGTGAGCGCGACGAAAGGCATCGAAGCAGGCACGATGCTGCGCATGTCGGAGGTGATCACGGAAGAGGCTGGCGCGTCGCACCGCGTCGTGGTGCTCTCGGGGCCGAGCTTCGCGATCGAAGTGGCCCGCCAGCTGCCGACGGCGATTCTCGCGGCGTCCGCCCACGCCGACGCCATCGAGCTCGTGCAGCAGGAATTCCGCAGCCCGGCGCTGCGGCTGTACGGCAGCGACGATGTCGTGGGAGTCGAGATCGGGGGCGCGATGAAGAACATCATCGCGATTGCCGCCGGCGTGGTCGAGGGGCTCGGGCTCGGGCACAACGCCCTCGCCGCACTCATCACGCGCGGGCTCGCCGAGTTGACGCGGCTGGCCTGCGCGGCAGGCGGCCGTCGCGAGACACTGGCAGGGCTCAGCGGTCTCGGCGACCTCGTGTTGACGTGCACCGGTTCGCTCAGCCGCAATCGTCACGTCGGCATCGAACTGGCGCGCGGACGATCGCTGCCGGACATTCTCGCCGGCATGAGAATGGTCGCCGAAGGCGTGCTCACCACTGGCGCCGCCCTCGAACTCGGCGCGCGACACGGCGTCGAGTTGCCGATTGCCACACAGATGGCCGAAGTCCTCAGCGGCCGCACCGACGTGCGCACCGCCATCACGGCCCTGATGTTGCGCCGCCAGCGGGCCGAGGCCGAGACGGGCTGACCGGGCCGGGTATTGGCGTTTCCGGCGATTTGATAATCTGATCGTTCGAATTCGCCACGTACCCGAGTGACCCGGTTTCCCAAGGACCAGATTCCGCCGTGAGCATCTTTTCCCGCATCCGCGATGGTCTTGCCCGCACCAAACAGCAGATCGTCGATCGTTTCGACGAGATCGTGCGAGTGGCCGACGCGCCGGAGACGCGGACGCGCCCGATCGACGTCGACACCATCGACGCGCTCGAAGAGCTGCTGATCTCGGCGGACATCGGCGTCGCCGCGACCGATCGCATCATCAGCGCCGTGAAATCGCGGTCGGGCAACGGCACCAGCCTGCGCGACCTCGTGAAAGCAGAAATCAAGGGCATCTTCGCCGCCGTCGACAAGCCGGTCAGCGTCGACGCCCATCCGCAAGTCACGCTCATCGTCGGCGTGAACGGCACGGGCAAGACGACCACGGTCGGCAAACTCGCCAACCTGCTCAAGGCCGAAGGACGGACGCCGCTGATCTGCGCGGCGGACACGTTTCGAGCGGCGGCAGTGGAGCAGCTCGAGATCTGGGCGGGACGTGCCGGGGTCGACATGGTGCGTGCGCGCGAAGGCGCCGATCCGGCGGCGGTGGTCTTCGATGCGATCTCGTCCGGCAAAGCGAGAGGACGCGAGCCGATACTCGTCGACACCGCCGGCCGGATCCACACGCGCGTCAAC
>DATFXR010000627.1:0-11565 GCA_035315685.1 Vicinamibacterales bacterium
CGCTTCGCGGAGGTCGACGTCGCTCGGTGATCCGGGACTCTGGATCGTCGTGAAGCCCGCGAGCAGCGTGACGTAGGCGTTCTCGGCGCTGTAAAGAATCTCCTGCGCGGGCGTCCCGGCGCGGGCCGCGTAGCGACCGTCCTTGTCGAAGTGCCACGCGACGTGCGCGTGCACGTCGATCATCCCCGGCAGCACCGTGAGCCGACCGAGGTCGTAGGTCGGATTGGATGCGGCGCCGGTCTCGATCGACGTGATTTTGGATCCCTGCACGACGATGGTCGCGTTGTGCAGGACCTTGCCCGCGCCGTCGATCACCGTGCCGGCGTGGATACGGATGGAAGCACTCTGCGCCAGGAGCGTCGGCGCGGCCAGGAACGCCGCAAACAAAGCAAATTTCATGCGCATGCGGCGGATTATAATCCTCGGACTCGTGCCATGTTGAAAGCTCTCGTCGCAGCGCTGCTGGTCGCTGCCGTGTTCGAAGGCCCCGTAGCGCGAAGGCTTCCGCCTTTGCTGGAGCTGGCGCGGACGAGTCAGCCGAGCGTCAGTGCGGAGCCGGCGGAGCGCGAGCGGGACTGGCCGTTCTACGGCGGCGATCAGGGCGGCATGAAATACTCGCCGCTCGCCGACGTCAACACGACGAACGTCTCGAAGCTGAGCGTCGCGTGGCAGTGGGCGACACGCGAGAAGGCGCTCGCGGAGTTCGGTACGCGGCCGGGAAACTTTCAGGCAACGCCGATCATGATCGGTGGCGTGCTCTACCTCAGCACGCCGTACAACCGCGTCGTCGCGCTGAACGCGGACACGGGGGCCGAACTCTGGTCGTACGATCCGAAACCGTACGAGGACGGGCAGCCGCCGAACGGGACTGGCTTCGTGCATCGCGGTGTGGCCGCCTGGCGCGATGCCGCGAACAACAACGCGCTGCGCATCTTCATCAACAGCCGCTACCGCCTGATCTGCCTCGACGCGAAGAGCGGCCGGCCCGTCGAGAGCTTCGGGACCGACGGCGTCGTCGATTTGAGCAAGGGCCTCGTGTGGGAGATCAACAAGAGGCACTACACGAACACGTCGCCCCCCGTTGTCTACAAGGATCTCGTGATCCTCGGCAACGGCGTCGGCGATCGACTCGTGTATCGCAACGATCCGCCTGGCGACGTCCGCGCCTTCGATGCGCACACAGGAAAGCAGGTCTGGGCGTTCCGGCCGGTTCCGCAGCCCGGTGAATTCGGCAACGACACCTGGGCCAACGATTCGTGGAGCTATACCGGCCACACCAACGTGTGGCCGCCGTTCACGCTCGACGCCGAGCGCGGCCTCGTGTATCTGCCATTCGGAACGCCGAGCAACGACTTCTACGGCGGGCGGCGTCCCGGCGCGAACGTCTTCGCCGAATCGCTCGTCTGCCTCGACGCGGCAACCGGGGTGCGCAGGTGGCACTACCAGATCGTGCATCACGGTCTCTGGGACTACGACAACCCGTCGCCGCCGAACCTCGTCACGCTGCACGTCGACGGCCGGACGATTGACGCGGTCGTCCAGTTGACGAAGCAGGGCTTCGCGTTCGTGTTCGATCGCGTCAGCGGCGCGCCACTCTGGCCGGTTGAAGAGCGGCGCGTGCCGGCGAGCGACGTCGAGGGCGAGCGCTCGTGGCCGACCCAGCCGGTGCCGACCAGGCCGCCACCGATCACTGAACAGGGTGTGACCCTCGACGATGCGTTCGATCTGACGCCGGCGTTGAAGGCGGCGGCGCAGAAAGAGCTCGCAAAGTACCGGATCGGTCCGGTGTTCACACCGCCGACGCTGCAGGGAACCGTGCAGCGGCCGGGCTTGATCGGCGGCGCCAACTGGGGCGGCGGAGCGTTCGATCCGGCGACCGGGATCCTCTACGTCAAGACGACGAACCAGGCGGCCATCGCGCGCGTCGGCAAACCGGATCGATCGAGCGCCAACCCGCGTGCGTCAGAGGTGGACGCCGAGATCACCCGCATCGGCGACACCAATGCGGAATTCATGGATGGCTTGCCGCTGCTGAAGCCACCGTACGGCCACCTGGTCGCGATCGATCTCAACCACGGCACGATCAAATGGCGGGTGCCGTTCGGCGATACACCGTCGCTGCGGCGTCATCCGGCATTGAAGGACGTCCATCTTCCGCCGCGACTCGGCGTCGCCGGCGCGCCCGGAGTGATCGCGACCGCTGGCGGACTGATCATCGGCGGCGGCGGCGATCTCGCGCTCCATGCGGTCAACGCCGCAAGCGGCGCGGAGGTCTGGCAGACTCCGCTCCCGCGCCGCGTGAACGGCACGCCGATGACCTATCGCACCGGCAGCGGACGGCAGATGATCGTTGTCGCGACCGGCGGCGGTGAAGATGCCGCACTCGTTGCATTTGCGATCCCGCCGGCGGCCTCTGCAGCATCTGTTGTAGGGTTGCCCGTTCAGGGCGGCCACGCTGATTCATCACGAGGTGAGCAGTGATTGCGGCACTCCTCCTGGCCTTCACGGCGGCGTCGATCTCCGGCGTTGTTCACGATTCGAGCGGCGGCACCGTCTCTGGCGCAGCCGTGACGGTTCGCGCCATGTCGGGCGCCGAGAAACAGGTTACAACCGGTCCTGACGGCCGTTTCACGATCGACGCGCCCGAGACCGGCGACGTCACGCTGGTGGTGCGCGCCGACGGGTTTGCCGAAAAGAGCGAGCAGGTACCGGCCGCGCACACCGGTGAGCTCGACGTCGTACTCTCGCCGGCGACGCTGCTCGAAACGGTCACCGTCACGCCGACGCGCACCGAGCAGCGGCTGGGTGACACGCCAGCGAGCCAGAACATCGTCACGACCAGGGAGATCGAGGCCTCCCCGGCGCTGGTCGCCGACGACGTGCTGCGCCAGGTGCCGACCTTCAGTCTGTTCCGGCGCACCAGCAGCCTGGTCGCGCAGCCGACGACGCAGGGCGTGTCGCTACGCGGGATCGGACCGAGCGGCCAGAGCCGGACGCTCGTGCTGCTCGACGGGATTCCGTTCAACGATCCGTTCGGCGGCTGGGTCTACTGGACGCGCGTGCCGCTGGCCAGCGTCGATCGCATCGAGATGACCGATGGCGCGACCTCGAGCCTCTACGGCAACTACGCGATGGGCGGCGTCATCAACATCATCACCAGCAAACCGACGCGCCCGCTGGTCGACCTGAAGACGCAGTACGGCACCGAGAACAGCCCGAAGCTCGACTTCTTCGCCGGCAATCGCTGGAACAAAATCGGCGCTGCGGTCGAAGGCAGCTTCTTCAGGACCGACGGTTTCCCAATCGTCGCCGAGATCGAGCGTGGTCCGATCGACAACCACGCCGACGTCGCGTATCGCAACATCAGCGGCAAGGTGGACTACGCGGCGTCCGACAACGTCAACGCCTTCGTCCGCGCCGGCTACTTCAGCGAGAACCGGAACAACGGCAAGGTCGGGGAATTGAACGACACGCGCTGGACCACGGTCAACGGCGGCGTGAGGGTCCGGCTGCCTGATTCGAGCGATCTGCAGGCGCGCATGTTCGTGGACGTGCAGCGCGCTCATTTCAATTTCCTTGCGGTCACCAACGCCGCGACCACCCGCAATCTCGTCAGACTCGCCACCGATCAGAACGTGCCGACCAACGGCGTCGGCGGGACGGCGGTCTGGACCAAGTCGCTTGGCGCCACCAACGTCTTCAGCGCCGGCGCCGACTGGCGGTGGATCGACGGCGACAGCGTCGAGGACGCTTACAACCCGGCGGTGCCGCCGGTCATCATCCCGCCCGTGACGATCGCGTCGGTGCTCAACATCCACCGTGTCTCCGGCGGCACGCAGCAGATCTCGGGCGGCTACCTGCAGGACATCTTCACGCCGATGTCACAACTCGTCATCACCTTGAGCGCGCGCGTCGATCACTGGCGCAACTACGACGGGCACAATCTCGAGACCACCGTCTCGAACGGTCAACCGACACCCAACAACAAGCCGTCGATTCCCGAGCGCACCGACACTGTCGTGAGCCCCCGCGCTGCAGCCTTGTATCACCTGTCGGATCGGGTGAGCGTGTGGGGTGCCGCGAACTCCGGTTTCCGTGCGCCAACCCTCACCGAACTGTATCGCCAGTTCTCGGTCGGGGCGGTTACGACGCGGCCCAACGATCAGCTCGGCCCCGAGCGTCTGGTGGGCGGCGAAGCGGGAATCAACGTCGCGCCGGCGCACAACGTCACCGCGCGTCTCACCTGGTTCCACAATCAAATCAGCGACCCGGTGTCGAACGTCACGCTCAACGCGACGACCGCGCAGAAGCAGAACCTCGGCGAAACGCGAATTCGCGGCGTGCAGACCGACGTCGAATACCGAATCGGCCTGCAGTGGCGAGTCTCGGGAGCGTACGTGTACGACCAGGCGAAGGTGACCGACGGCGGCGTGACCAACGCGGCCCTGGTCGGCAAGTACGTGCCGCAGGTGCCGCTGCACCACGGCACGTTCCAGGTCGCGTATTCGAATCCCAAGATTGCGAACGTCGCGCTGTCGGTGCAGGCGATGTCGCTCCAGTACAACGACGATCAGAACGTCAACTTCATCCCGGCCGCGACGCTGGCCGCCGCCGGCTACGATTCCTTCACCGGACCGGGCCTGCCGGGCTACGGATCGGTGGATCTCACCGTGTTGCGCGATCTCGGCCGCAGCCTGCAGGTGTTTTTCGGAGCGCAGAACCTGTTCGACAAGCAGTACTTCGTCCAGACCAACCCGTCCACGATCGGCACACCGCGTCTGATGAACGTTGGCGTGCGTGTCCGTTTCAGCGGCCGGTAGGCGGCGACCGACAGCGAAACGAAAATACACAGCAGCTCGCGATCAGATTGTCACCACGTCGCAATCGGGCGGCCGAGCTGGGGTTGGCCACCACTTTGCTCTGCAACTCGACGGGAGTTGCATGAAGCTGATTGTCCAGCCCGATTCCGGCACCGCCCCCATCATCTCCGCCATCAAGCAGGCGAAGAAGTGGGTGGACGTCCTGATCTTCCGCCTCGACCGCCCGGAGATTGCGCGCGCGCTCGCTGAGGCGGTCGCACGGGGCGTTCGCGTCCGAGCGCTGACGGCGCACCAGAATCGCGGCGGCACCAGGAGCCTTCGGAAGCTCGAGCTGCAGCTCCTGGAGTCAGGCGTGACGGTATCGCGAACCGCCGACGATCTCGTCCGCTATCACGGCAAGATGGTCATCGTCGACAACAGGATTCTGCACGTCTACGGCTTCAACTTCACCGGCCTCGACATCGAGAACAGCCGGAGTTTCGGCGTCGTCACGCGGAACAAGAAGCTGGTCAACGAGGCGACGAAGCTCTTCACGGCTGACTTCGATCGCCAGCCCTACATCCCGGGCAGCGGCCGTTTCGTGGTCAGCCCCGAGAATGCGCGCGACGTGCTCGCGAAGTTCCTGCGTGGCGCGCGCCGGGAGCTCCTCATCTACGATCCGAAGGTGAGCGACGATGCGATGCTCAAGGTGATCACCGAGCGGATCAAGGCGGGCGTGGAGGTCCGTGTGCTCGGAAGAGTCGAGTCGAAGTGGAATGTGAAGAGCGAGAGGTGTCTGGGCAGGCGGCTGCACATGCGCGCGATCATCCGCGACCGCAGCCGCGCCTTCCTCGGCAGCCAGAGCCTGCGCCGCCTCGAGCTCGAGAAGCGCCGCGAAATCGGCGTCATCATCACCGACGAAGAAGTCGTCGCGCAGATGAGAGAGATCTTCGAGGAAGACTGGGCGCAGACCGAGAGCGGCCGCAAGCGGTTGAAGAAGGAAAAGAAGGCGGAGAAGAAGGAAGAGAAGCAGCTGGCTGCGGCAAGCTGAGTCGTCGTCAGTCGCAGGTCGGCAGTCGGCAGTCAGTCACACAGTCACAAGTCACAAGTCCGCCACCGGTCGATGGTCGCGATCGCGACTATGGACTGACTATCGACTTGCGACTTGTGACTACCGACTTCCGTTCCTGCGGGCTTCTCCAGAAATCCATCGTCGAGACGCGGTGGACACAGCCTACGGTGCAGTACGGCGCGCACGACTTCGGCGTGCTGAATTCCCGGCGGATGTCGTCGATTGAATAGGTCTCGAGCGGAACGGCAGGATAGCCGCGCTGCTGTGAGCAGTAGTGCACGAGGCCGTTCTCGCAGATGTACAGGTAGCGCGCGCCGGCGCGGCAGCGCCATTCGTTCGGATTGCCGTCGGCGAGGTTGTCCTGGAAGCTGCGAATGCCCGAGTAGAGGTTCTTCAGCACCTGCCCGGGGCCGTTGATGGCGGCCGACACATCGTCGTAGACCCTGCGCTCCACCGGGCCGAGCGGCTTCAGGCGTCCCGCACCGTCGTGGATGATCCCGATCGACGTCGAGAAGCCGAGCTCGCGCGCGCGGTTGTTGATCGTGCGCGCATCCTCCGGATTCTTGATCCCGCCTCCGAGCACCGAATTGATGTTCACATCGAAGCGTGCGTGCTCCTTCAGGTGCTGCAGCTTTCGATCCAGCAGGCGCAGGCTCTTCTTCGACACTTCGTCCGGCTCGACGTTGTCGATGCTGATTTGCAGGAAGTCCAGCCCCGCGTGGTTCAGCTCGTGGATGCGCTTGGGAACGAGAAAATAGCCGTTGGTGATCAGGCCGGCCATCATGCCGCGGCAGCGGATGTGGCGGATCAGATCGTCGAGATCCGGGTGCAGCATCGGCTCGCCGCCGCTGAACGCGACGACCGACGTGCCGAGCTCCTCGAGTTTGTCGACGCGCGCTTTCAACACGGAGGTCGGCACCGGCTCCGACACCTTGTCGTACTCGTTGCAGTAGCCGCAGTCGATATTGCAGCGGCGGATTGGAATGATCTGGACGAGCAGCGGGTGGGCCGTATGGACCAGACCGCGGGCGAACTCGCGCAAGGACCTGGCCTTACGGCTGACAGAACTCAGAGACAAGATCGAAAAGTATAGCATCAGGCCGGCGAGGGTTCGACCGGACGCAGGCGCCTCATCCGCTCGCCGACTTTCAGCGATCCATGGAAGATCGCGCCGACCGGGATGAAGCCGAACAGCTGGTGGCGCGCGACCGCAGCCAGACCCGCGGAGGCGATGCAGCCGCACTGCATGCAGTCGGGCGCGCCGCCGTACTGGCACGGCGTGATCTTCGTCGTCAGGTCCGCGGACAGCGTCGTCGTCGTCTTCGCGAAGATGCATTCCTCGGGCGACGCCGGCGGCTCCGCGTACACCTCGATCAGCCCCTTCGGCAGCGCCAGCTTCGCGTATCGCAGCCGCAGCGCCATCAGATCGTGGACGACGCGTGTGCGATCGTCGGGACGCAGGCGCTCGTCGGACACTTCGCCGATCTGCGGCGTGTAGAGGCTGTACCAGATCTTTTCGACCTCGGGACGTGCGCACCAGAACTTCAGGAAGTCGTCGAAGTAGCCGGCACGCTGGACCTGTTGCCGGGTGATCGTGCTGTGGACGGTGATCTTGTGGCCGACGATGTGTTTCAGAATTCGATCGTAGGTCGCCGGCGTGCGCCGCGCGTCGTGCTCGGGCTGAAGGCCGTCAATGGAGACGACAATGGACAGCCGATACAGGCTGCTCCATTCCCTCGGGATTTCACGAACGGCGCTGGTGACAAGCTGCGCGTGAATCCGGCGCTTGGCGAGCTCCGGGAGAATCACGGCCAGCTCCCGGTAGCGTACCAGCGGCTCGCCGCCGACGATCGAGACGTGCAGAGGCCGGTGTTGATCGACGACGGCGAGGAACTTGTCGATCAGCTCCTGGCCCTTGAAATCGCGGACCTGGCGGAGCGTGATGCCGCCGCCGAGATGGTCGTCGCCGTAGGCATAGCATCCGGGGCACCGGAGCGGACACTCGCGGGTGATTTCGATGGAAAGTGCAGGTGTGTAGCCGTTGAGGATTCGTCCCCACGCGGAGAAGATACCTTCCATGGCGCACCACTATATATCAGTGTCTGCTACGATTCCCTGCGTCGAGGGCGAGGTACCGATGAAGCGACGCACGCTCCTGCAATGGACGGCCGCACTGGCAGGCATCCTGCCGTTCCAGCGCCTCAAGCTCCTTGCGCAGCCTCGGGAGCTGACGCCGGAAGCAGTCGCGGCGCTCCACCAGATTGCGCCGACCGTGCTGCCGTCGGCGCTGGGCGGCCCGCGCACGCGAACCGTAGTCGAGGGATTCGCGGCGTGGGCGCGCAACTACCGTGAGGGCGTCCCGCTGGCCCACGGCTACGGGCACCCGCGGCTCGTACGCAGTGGCGCGTCGCCGGTGCCGCTCTACCTCGCGCAGCTGGCGGCGCTCGAGGGCGACGCGCGTGCCGCCGGCGGCCCCTGGTATGCCCTCGATGCGGAGAAGCGCCGCGCGATTCTCGACGCGGCGCTGACGAAAGCCGGCGTCCGCAACCTGCCGCCGCGGCCCACCGGGCAGCACGTCGTCGCCGATTTGATGGCGTTCTATTTCCGGAGCAGCGCCGCGAACGACGACTGCTACAACGCGTTGATCAACCGCGAAGAGTGCCGTCCGATCGCGATCACGACCCGGCGGCCGGAGGCGAAGACAGGAGTGTAGGACCGATCGGCCCATAGGGTGGGTTGGGTAGGACCGATCAGTCTTACCCCTCCAACCCCATGGGCCCATCGGTCCCACACACCGGGGGATCCTCGATGGCAGTGCACGAAACGGACATCTGCATCATCGGCGGCGGCATCACGTCGGCGCTGCTCGCGCAGAAGTTGTCGCAGCTTCGGCCGGCTGCCAGCATCACGGTCGTCGAAGCGGGGCGATCGATCTTCGACGTCCAGAACCGCGGCCGCTATCGCGAGCGCGCGATCGCGTACAACGAGCACCCATGGCCGGACGATTTCATCGAGGATCAGCAGGCGACGGGGATCATCTCGATGACGATGGCCGTCGGCGGCCTCGCGCTGCACTGGGGCGGCGCGTGCAACCGCTTCAGCGAAGAAGATCTGCGGCTGAAGTCGCTGTACGGGCTCGCCGCCGACTGGCCGATCGAGTGGAGCGAGCTCGAGAGGTACTACTGCGAGGCGGAGCGGCGGTTGAACGTCAGCGGCGAACCGAGTCCGCACCCGGAGGATCGCAGGAGCGAGCCATATCCACAGGGGCCAATCCCGCTGTCTTACAACCTGCAGGTGCTGAAGGCGTGGGCCGAGCAGAGCGGGATCAAGTTTTCGCCGCTCCCGATGGCGCGCAACCTGTCGCCATTCGACGGGCGCGGCAGCTGTTGCGTCTACGACACGTGTGGTGAAGTGTGTCCATCGGGAGCCCGCTATTCGCCTGATTTCACCTTCCGGCAGTTGATCGCGCCGAAGAAGATCGTGCTGCACGATCGCACGCTGGTCCGGCGGCTGGTGCCGCACGAAACCAGGAACACCATCGTCGCCGCGCAGGCGGTGCACACGGAGCGTCCGAGCGATCCGATCGAGTACCGGGCGAAGACGTTCGTGGTTGCGTCGGGTTACTGCTGGAGCTCGCACCTGCTGCTGCTGTCGCAGGGCGACCGCTTTCCGAACGGGATCGCCAACTCGTCCGGCCTGGTCGGCCGCTACATGAACGGCCACAAGTTCATCAACGCGACGGCGAACATCGACAATCAGACGTTCCCCGGCCAGAACATGACCCACAGCCTGATCTCGCGCGAGTTCTTCCGGTGTCCGGCGGACAAGCCGTTCGTCCGCCACGACACGCGCGTGTGGGAGAGCTCCGCTGGACGAGATCCGCGGCTGCGATCGCCGGACGGCAAGCTGCTCCTCGGCGATGAGCTGATGGCCGACTGGCGCGCGCGCACGAAAGGCAGTTCGGTGCGGCTGCGCGCCTACGTCGACGTGCATCCGTCAGCCGACAGCCGGCTGACGCTGGATTGGTCCAACAAGAATCGCCATGGCGATCCGATGCCGAAGATCGAGCATCACTTCGACGCGGCGACCCAGTCGCGCGAAGCGGCAACGAGGGAGCACGTCCTCGGTGTCTTCAACCGCCTCGCGCGCGCGAGCAACGGCCGCATCGTCAACACCGGCGAAGGCGACTATCTCGATCATCCCGGCGGCGGCTGCCGCATGGGCACAGATCCGGCGGCGAGCGTGACCGACAGTTTCGGCCGGACACACGATCACGAAAACCTGTTCGTGGTGGGTGCGCCGACGACGCCGACCGGCGGCTGCACCAACGGAACGCTGACCTTCGTGGCGCTCACGCTGCGGTCGGCAGAACAGATCGCGCGTGGTTCGTGACTACTGGGGACTGCGGACTGGGGATGTAGCGCGAGGGCTTTAGCCGAGCGTCTGCGTGCAGACAGCAGTGCAAGGCCTACATCTCCAGGCCTCCAGCCCAGCCCCCAGCCTCCAGCCCCCAGCCTCCAGCCCCCTCATTTCACAGCCGTCAGCATGATCTCGACAGCCGCATCGGCGTTCATGAGACCGGCGCCGACGGTGGCGCGGGCGGGGAAGTCCTTGCCGAACACCGGACGGTACGCGGCGTTCATGTCGTTGAACTTCGTCAGGTCGGGCAGGTAGACGACACCTTCGACCACGTCCTTCCAGTCGTAGCCAGCCGCTTTCAACGTGCGGGCGATCCGCTGGAGCGCTTCGGCCGTCTGCGCCTGGATGTCGCCTTTGTTCTCAATGGTGTTGCCGAGGATCCCGGCGACGTAGAGACGATTGCCCGCCTTGATCGCCGAGCTCAGGTTCGGATTCTTCGTGCCCGGCTTCCCGTCAGGCGTGGGTGTCGTGAACGCCGTGTGCTCGCCGCCCTTCACGGCGACCATCGTGATCTCGACGATGTAGTCCGCCGACGTCAACAGCGTCTTCACCGTCGCGCGCGCCGGCGGGTCGGTGGGGAAGTAGGACTGGTAGACCTTGTTCATGTCCGCGAACGCCGCCTGGTCAGAGAGGTAGACGCGCGATGCGACCACGTCGCTGTAGGCGAAGCCGGCAGCCTTCAGCACCGCGGCGCCGTTCTCGAGCACCGCCTTGGTCTGCGCCGCCATGTCGCCTTTGATCGGCGTGTTGTCCTTGCCGTTGCGCGCGATGAGACCGGACAGAAACAGCGTGTTGCCGGTCCTGATCGCATAGCTGTACGGATTCGGCGACGAGCTCCACTCGCTCGGGTTCACGACGAGGCGCTCGCCGCCGTCGGGGATCGCGACGACCGCGATCTCGACCAGCCCCTCGTTGAGCAGCGGCAGCATCACCGTGGTCCGCGCCGGCGGATCTTTCGTCCAGTAGCTGCGGTAGACCTCGTTCATCGCCGCGAAATCGCTCTGATTCTTGAGGTAGACCGTGACGCTCGCAGCGTTGGCGAGGCTCGATCCAGCGGTCTTCAGGGTGGCGGCGATGTTGTCGAGGACCTGTTTGGTCTGCGCCTTGATATCGCCGTTGCTGCCGAGCGTGCCGGAAACGTAGATCAGCCCGTCGGCCTTCACCGCGGCGCTGAACGGCATCGCGGGATTCGCGCCGGGGAACACCTGCCGCGTCGACGATTGTGCAGACATGGTCACCGCCGCGAACGACATTGCGACTACGGAAAGAAGAACG
>DATFXR010000628.1:0-2417 GCA_035315685.1 Vicinamibacterales bacterium
ACGACTCGTGACAGCTCACGGCAGACCGCCCGCAGGTCGTAGCCCATTTCGACGGCGCGCGCCGCCAGTGTGAACGACGCCGGCGCGTCGTCGTCGGCTACCGCTTGCAGCGTGTCGAACAGGAGATCACGGCCGACGAGCCCGAGCACCGTCGCGACGTCGTCTCCGGTAATCGTCTTGCCAGTGAACGCGATCACCTGATCGAGCTTGCTCTGCGCGTCGCGCATGCTGCCTTCGGCGTCGCGCGCGATCAGCTGCAGCGATTCGTCGCCGACGGTGATGCCTTCCTCGGTGACGATCTCGCGCAGCTTGTCGGCGATCAACCTCGTGCTGATCGTCCGGAACTCGTAGACTTGTGATCGCGACAGCACGGTCTCGGGGATCGCGTCGAGCTCGGTCGTCGCCATCATGAACACGACGTGCGGCGGCGGCTCCTCGATCGATTTCAGCAGCGCATTGAACGAGTGGTTGGAGAGCTGATGGACCTCGTCGATGATGAAGATCTTGTTGCGGTCGCGCGCCGGGGGAATCGACAGGCCTTCGATGATCACGTCGCGGACCTTGTCCACTTGCGTGTGCGTGGCGGCATCGATCTCGAGGACGTCCATGTCGCGCCCTTCGGCGATCTCGACGCAGGCCTCGCATGTTCCGCAGGGATCGGCGCTCGGGCCGTTGACGCAATTCAACGCCCGCGCGAGGATCCGCGCCGTCGTGGTCTTGCCGACGCCGCGCGGTCCGGCGAACACGAACGCCTGCGCGAGCCGGCCGCTCGCCAGCGCATTGCGCAACGTACGTGTCACCTGCTGCTGGCCGACGACGTCGTCGAACTTCTGCGGGCGCCATTTTCGCGCGATGACCTGGTAAGACATGCGATGGCTGATGGCTCAGGGCGGATCGCTAACGGCCGATGGCGCTTGCGGACTCCACCGCGGCCCGGAGGTCCCTGCGGCACATCTCAGGATCCGTTGAGCGCTGCTGCCTTCCGGCCCTGACGCGGTTCACAGACTGAAATTGCACAGGTTCCGGACCGCGGCGCAGTCCGCAAACGTTCACTTTACTACACTGGCACGCGCGTCGCGAGGAGGATGTACTTCGCCAGCACCTCGCCGACGACGACGGTGAAGAAATCGACGTAGAGAATTCCGGTCGCCGACTGCGTCGATCTGATCTTCGCGGTTTCCCACGTGAGATACGACAGCACCGCCGGCCCGGCGAGACCGAACAGCACCCGCTGCCAGAAGAAAATGCCGTCGATCGAGAAGATGTAGTGCCGGAAGCCCGGGCCGGCATCGAGATCCGGACGAAACGTCGCGATCGCCAGCCAGACCGCCGCGACGACGACGACGACGCGGGCCATCATCGAGGCGATGTGCACGCGCACGATCGACTGCAGGTGTGAAACCTCCATCGACGGAATCACGAGATACCAGTGCCCGAGGATCATCGCCGTACACGCACCGCCGAGGAGGAGCGACGAGGTCAGAAAGCTGGCGACTGTCAGCACCTCGAACGCGGTCGACGCGCCCATCGACGCCTCGAGCGCCTGCATGACGATGGCCATGACGCCGGCGATCGCAGCGGCGCTGAGGATTGCGGTTCGAAACTTCGTGAACAGACGGCCGATGGTTGCCCAGGCGAGCGCGGTGAGACCGGCGGACACCAGGAGCGGCAGCAAATACGGCGCCGCCGAGACATGGATCGCGCCGGTATCGGATCGATGAGTGAGGCCCGAGACCGCCTGCTGCACCGACTGCAGATAGAAGGCGATGGCGACGACGAGCAGAATCGCGGCAAGACCGGTGTTGAAGCGAAAGAACTTCAGGCCCGCTGCGCGCGATACGAAGAGGAGCGTGACGACGATCCCGACGCCCAGGTGAGTGAAGAAGAGGAAGAGGACGGAGGAGAGTGACACTGAGGAGTGTGGGACCGATGGGCCCATGGGTCGGGTGGGGCAGGACCGATCGGTCCCTCCCTACCCAGCCTACGGGCCTACACGCTATCAGCCACGCAATCGCTTATTGATTTCCGCCCAGTTGACGACGTTCCACCACGCGTCGACGTAGTCCGGCCGGCGGTTCTGGTACTTGAGATAGTACGCGTGCTCCCAGACGTCGATGCCGAAGACAGGCTTCTTGCCGTCCATCATCGGATTGTCCTGGTTCGGCGTGCTCTCGATCGCGATTTTGCCGCCGTTGTCCACGACCCACGCCCAGCCGCTGCCAAAGCGCCCGACCGCGGCTTTCTTGAATTCCTCCTTGAACTTGTCGAAGCTGCCAAACGCGGCGTTGATGGCGTCGGCAATTGCGCCCGTCGGCTGCCCGCCGGCTTTCGGACCCATGATCTGCCAGAACATCGTGTGATTCACATGGCCGCCGCCGTTGTTGCGCACGGCCGTCCGGATGTCCTCGGGAACGCTG
>DATFXR010000629.1:0-19949 GCA_035315685.1 Vicinamibacterales bacterium
TTGTCGTTCTTGATCTCGAGCAGGTCGGCGATCTCGCGCAGCACGCGCGCGATCGCGGTGTTATCCAATCTGCAGCCCTTCGGTCTCGATGCGGTAATCGAGCAGCCGTGCGCCGCCGGCGGCGAGTGCCTCGGCGATCGAGGATCGCGCCGCTGGCGGTCCGAAGCAGAACAGGCATCCGCCGCCGCCGGCGCCGCAGACCTTCGCCGCGGTCGCGCCGGCCGCGCGCGCCCGACCGATCAGCCCGTCGATGGTCGCCGTCGTCACGCCCGGCGCGAGCCGCTTGCGGTTCTCCCATTCGATGGCGATGTGACGGCCCACTTCGTCCCAGTCGCCGCGCTCGAGGGCCGCGCGCAGCGCCACTGCCGTATCGCGAATGCGCTCGAAGCAGTCGAAGATATGGCGGTCGCCGTCGGTGTGGCGCTTGGTGATCTCCCAGTTGTTCGTGCCCGAATCGCGCGGCGCGCCGGTGTAGGCGAGCACGATCCGCCGTTCGAGCTCGCGCGGATCGACGCTGAGGCCGACCCGGGTGATGCCGGTGACGCCGAGCTCAATCGCGGCGATGCCGCCGTAGAGAGCCGGGCGATAGTCCTGCACGCCGGTCGGCACGCGGATCGTCTGGCATTCGACGTTCATCGCCACCTGCAGGAGGTGGTCGGCGTCCGTCGGTGCTTTCGTCCACCGCGAGAGCGCGCCGCAGACGGCGATCGTGAGCGCCGACGATCCCGCAATGCCCGCGCCGGCGGGCGATTCGCCGCGTGTCGTCATCGTCGCATTGGCGAGGCGGTAGTGCCGCGCGAGCAGCGCCAGCAGCTTGAGATCGGAGTCGCCGTCGAGCTCCGCCCAGTTCCGCGCACGGACCTGGCGATTGGTGTCGATCGAGCGCAGCTCGATTTCGCCGTCGCCGCGCGGTTCGAGGTCGACGTGCGCGCGGAGGCTGATCGCCGCGTTCAGCGTGCAGGCGCCGTCATGGAAAAGATAGAGAGGCCAGATGTCGATCGTGCCGCCGGCCAGGTCGATGCGCGTGGGGGCTGACGCTCGCACGGACAGACAGTATAGCGGCAGTCGTCAGTCGCAGGTCCCAAGTCCCAAGTCGCACGTCGCAAGTCGCAAGGCTAGTCCGTCCGTCAGTCGTCAGTCGCAAGTCGCCAGTCCGTCAAGTCAGCCCTCAGCCGCGACTGGCGACTCGACTGACCGACTAACGACTTGCGACTGATGACTGTTGCTGCGGGACGCTGACGCGGATGCGCGTTCCCGCGCCAGGTTGCGAGTCGATCGTGCATTCACCGTCGACCAGCTTGATCCGCTCGCGCATGCCGATCAATCCGAGCCCGTTGCTCTTGGACGCGGTCTCCGGGTCGAAGCCGGCTCCCTGGTCGGCCACGTCGAGGTGAATCGCGTCGCGGTCCGCGCGCAGGGATACCGATAGGTGGTCCACTCCGGCGTGCTTGACCGCATTGGTGAGTGCCTCCTGCAGCACGCGGAAGAGGGCGAGCGCAACGTCCGGCGGAAGATCACGCGCCACGCCCCCATTGTGGAAGTCGATGATCACGCGATGTTGCGCGGACACTCCGTCGCAGAGGGTGCGAGCCGCCGCCGGGAATCCGAGCAGCTCGAGCCGCGAGTACACCGGATCGGAGATCGCCAGGATCTCGCCGGTCAGAGTGCCCAGCCTGCGGGCGAGCGTCTCGAGACCGGCACGCAAGTCGCCGCTGGCCTCGTGAGGCGTTGCGCTCAGGTTACGCATTCGCACGGTCAGCGCAACCATGCGCTGCCCGAGATTCTCGTGGAGGTCGCGGGCGATCCGGGCGCGCTCGTCCTCGTGCGCCTGCATCAGGTTCCGGCTCAATCTGGACAGCCCCGCACTGGCAACGTTGAGCTCCGCGATGGTGGAACGCAGCGAACGTTCGTGGCCGCGCCGCAGCATGAGCGTCGCCACCAGCAGGGTGACGATCAGCCCCTGGACCAGCAGCACGGTTGCGCCGGCGACCAGCTGGCGGTGGTACCGCTGCCAGACAGTCAACTCGCGGAATCGGACGACACTTCCGGCCGGCAGTCGACTCTCATCAATTCCCCAGCGGCGCAGCTCTCTCCAATCGAACGTGGGGACGCCGGCGACTTGCGTCGGTATGGCGATGCCCCGACCTGATTCGCCGCGCAGCATCCGATCGGCGGCACTGGCGGCGTTCCGGCTCAAGTCCTCGAGCGACAGCAGCGGACCGCCGATGATGCCGTGGCCGAGCTGCGTCGTATACAAACCAAAAATCGGCGCATCCGCGGCAGCGTGAAGCTCGGCCAGCGCCTGTTCGTCGACCTGCGGAACACCCTTCGCGTCCAGCGACATGACTGCGTAGAAGATGGCGGAGTGCGGCGGAAGAGACGCACAGCGCGCCAGGACCTCCGCAAAGGAGAACTGGTTGGTCCAGATGAGCGACAGCCTGTCCTCGAACCGCCGCAGTCCGTGTTTCAATTCGTGCAGCCAGAACTGCTCGCGCTGCGACGCGCCGATCACCACGATCAGCGTCGTCGTGTCGGGCCGGAGCCGCAGGATGTTTTCGACCATCGCCGGCGGGTCGTGCTCGATCGCGACCGTCGCCTCGTCGGCGGCCAGGGTGCTGCTCTCGAGGAAGCGACGATCGACCGCGGCCAGCAGGAGCGGCGCCCCGGGAAAGAGCTCCTGGTGGTGCTGTTTCGCGAACATGGCCGCAGGTCCGCCGATTGCCACCACGAGATCGAGCCGGCGGCTGTCGAACGTGGACCGCAGGTGCGCAACCTTCGATTCGTCCCGCTCGCGACGGTTGGAGCGCGCGGCCTGCAACGACACCTCGACGAAATCCAGCGGCTGCGGTGAGGATCGGCTCAATTCCAGGCGGAACGCGCCCGCGAAGGCGTTGTGAGGCCCGAACTCGCGATCGTACGAGTACAGCAACAGGACGTTTCGCGGTTCCGGCTGCGCAGCGGCGCCGCGGGTACACGCCATGATGAGGGCGAACACACAC
The DNA here is from genome assembly GCA_035315685.1 of Vicinamibacterales bacterium. Taxonomy (GTDB): domain Bacteria; phylum Acidobacteriota; class Vicinamibacteria; order Vicinamibacterales; family CAVVIG01; genus QHWK01. The sequence continues at coordinate 3,000 of DATFXR010000629.1, forward strand.
AGCAGAGAACGCTGGATCGGCGGGCGAAGCGTCGGCATGATCGGCGACGGCAGATTCTACGTCAGTCGCAAGTCGCCAGTCGCAAGTCGCCAGTCGCCACTCCGTCAGTCAAATCAGTCAGCAGTCGCCAGTCGCCAGTCGCCAGTCGGCAGTCGACGGTCGCCAGCCGTCCTCAGTCGTCAGCCGCGACTCCGTGACGGACCAGCGACTCGTGACTCGACTGACCGACTATCGACTTGTGACTGGCGACTTGTGACTGGCGACTTGTGACTGGCGACTTGCGACTGGCGACTTGCGACTACTGGCTGTCTCTGAGGGCCTGCACAGGATCGATGGCCGCCGCCCGCCGCGCGGGCACGACCGCGGCAGCGCCCGCGACGAGGGCGAGCACGAGGGGCACGATGACGAAGGTGACCGGATCGTACGTCGAGATCCCGAACAGGAGTGTGGCCATCACGCGCACGAGCACGCTGGCGCCGGCGATGCCGATGGCGGCGCCAGCCAGAGTCATAGCGGCAGCCTGCCCGAGGATCGACGTGACGATCTGCGCGGCGCGGGCGCCAACGGCCATCCGGATGCCGATGTCGCGGCGCTGACCGGCGACGACCTGCGACAACACACCGTAGACACCCAGCGCGGCGACGAGCAACGCCGTTGCGGCGAATACGGACAGCAGAACCGTGTTGAGGCGCTGCTGGGAGATCGACCGCGACAGCGATTCCTCGAGTGGCCGCACGGCGTACATCGCCCGCTTCGGCTCGATCGCGAACAGCGCCGCGCGAATCGCTGCCACCGACGCCGGATGCGCGGCGCTGGCGCGGACAATGAAGAACGGGTCGGGCCAGTACGGCGAGTAGCCGCACCAGTAGATCAACGGCTCCGCCGGACGCATGACGCCGCTCTCTCGAACGTCGCCGACGATACCGATGATGGCAACCTCGCGATCGGGCGGCAGCTGGGGCCGTAGTGCGTGGCCGACGGCGGTCTCGCCCGGGAAGAACTGATCGGCGAACGCGCGTGTGACGAGGGCTTGGAAGAACAACGGCGTGGCCGGATCGTTTCCGCACACCTCGCCCTGCAGGATCGGAATGTGCAGCGCGCGGAAATAGCCGCCGGACACCGCCCGCTGTTGTGCGAACAGCTTCCCTGGCGCCTCACGACCGACGATCGAGAACTCGCCTGGAGGATAGTCGATTCCCGCCGGCGGAGTCTGGCTGACAGCCGCGGCATCGACGCCGGGCACCTCTTCGAGCCGTCGAACCGTTCGGGCCTGCCGCGTCACGACTGATGCAGGGCTCTCACTCCATGACGCGCTCATGCGGAACGTCGTCACGCCAGCGGGATCGAATCCTGGTGACACCTGCGCGAGGCGAGCAAAGCTGCGAATCAGCAGTCCGGCGCCGACCAGGAGCACGATCGCCAGCGCCAGCTGCGTCGCGACGAGCGTTCGCTGCAGCAGGTGGCGGCCGCCGATCTGTCCGCGCCCTCCACGGGCGAGCGCGTCGGCCGGATCCACCTTCGTTACCTGCACGGCGGGCGCCAGCGCGAACGCGACGGTCGTCAGCGCGCCGACGACGATCGTGAACAGCACGAGGCGGCCGTCGATCTGTACCTCGTCGACGCGTGGGATATCGGTTGCGATGCGACGGAGCACGGCGGTTGCCCACCGGGCGACCAGGAGCGCGCAGGAGGCGCTGGCCAGCGCGAGGATGAATCCTTCGGTGAGCAACTGGCGGACGATGGTCGCCCGGGACGCGCCGACCGCGACGCGAACCGCCACCTCGTGCCGCCGCCGGACGGCTTCGGCGAGCAGCAGGCATGCAACGTTGCCACACGCCGCGAGCAGGACGAGGCCGACGGCCGCAAACAGCAGCCAGAGCGATCGCCGCACGCCGCCGACTTGCTCTTCTTTCAGCGCCGCGAGTGACGCGGCCCAGCCCTTGTCGGTCTCCGGGAACTCATCGCCGAGGCGCGCCTGCACTGACGTCAGGTCCGCCTGCGCCCGCTCGAGCGTCACGCCAGGTCTCATCCGGCCCACTGCCGTGTAGAAACGCGCGCGCCGCTCTCGCATCAGCCCGGCGGACATCTGAGCGGGAATCCAGGCGTCGGTCGTTGCCGTGGGATAGCGAAACGATGCGGGCATGACCCCGACGATCGTGCGCGACACGCCGCTCAGAATGAGCTGACGGCCGACGGCGTCAGGAGTGCTGTTGAAACGCGCGTGCCAGAACCGCTCGCTGATGACGACGGCCGGCCGACCGCCGAATCGCTCTTCGTCGGCGGACAGCGTCCGGCCGAGCGCAGCCGCGACGCCCAGGACCGCGAAGAAGCGGGGCGAGGTCCGCATCGCCTCGATCCGCTCGGGTAGTGCGCCCGTCGTGTCGGTGACGTTTTCGAAGTAGCTGCCGGCCAGCCCCGCGAACGTGTGGTTGTCTCGGTTCCATTCCTCGAGTCGTACCGGCGCGACCAGTTGTGTCGCCTGTTTCAGCCCCTGGTTCAGCTCGTAGACGGCGACGAGCCGGTCGGCATCCGGATACGGCAGCGGCCTCAGCAGCACGGCGTCGACGAACGAGAAGATGGCGCTGTTGGCCCCGATGCCAAGGGTCAACGTGGTGACGATAGCCGCCGCAGTCCAGCGGCGATGACGCACACTGCGAACGGCGTCACGAAGCTGGTCGAGCATGCCCTTCGGACGGATTCGCCGCCGCCTCGGTTAGCGCGCGGCGGCGGCGGTGACGGGGGTCAATGGCTGATGGCTAATGGCTGATGGCTATGGTCGATGGTTGACGCGTTAGCCCTTGGCCAAAGCATCAGCCGTTAGCCATCAGCCATTGATAGAATCACGTCTTTATGCCAGCTTCAGTACGACGCGAGATCGGTCAGCTGTTGATCGCGGGGTTCGACGGATATCAGGTGTCTCCCGAGCTGCAGTCCCTCGCGCGGGAATTCGGCCTCGGTGGCGTGATTCTGTTCGCCCGCAACGTCGTCGAGCCGGAGCAGGTGGCCGAGCTCGCCTTCGAGGCGGCGAGGCTCACGCCGCAGCTGCCGTGCTGGGTATCCGTGGACCAGGAGGGCGGCCGCGTCGCCCGCTTGAAGTCGCCGTTCACCGAGTGGCCGCCGATGGCGACGCTCGGCAGAAGCCGCGATGTCGCGCTCGCCGAACGCTTTGCGCAAGCACTCGCGGCGGAGCTGAAATCGGTCGGCATCACGCTCGACTACGCGCCGGTACTCGATATCCACACCAACCCGAAGAACCCGGTGATCGGCGATCGCGCGCTCGCCGAGACCGCCGATCACGTGGCGCGGCTCGGCGCGGCGATCGTCCGCGCCCTGCAGGGGGAAGGCATTGCCGCCTGTGGCAAGCATTTTCCTGGACACGGCGACACGAGCACCGATTCGCACGTCGAGCTGCCGCTCGTCGAGCATCCGCCGGCGCGGTTGCGCGAGGTGGAGTTCGCGCCGTTCCGCGCCGCCATCGAGGCGGGCGTGGCGACGATCATGACCGCGCACGTGCTCGTGCCGGCGCTCGATGAGCAGCGACCGGCCAGCCTGTCGCGCGCGATCGTTCACGATCTGCTGCGCGAGGAACTGAACTACGACGGCGTGATTCTCAGCGACGACCTCGAGATGAAGGCGATCGCGGCAACATACGAGGTGCCGTCGGCGGCGGTGCAGGCCATCCAGGCGGGGTGTGACGGTGTGCTGATCTGCAGCGGTCATCACGACACGCAGGCAGCGGCGCTCGAAGCGATCATCCACGCGGTGGAGGAGGAGCGCCTGCCGCTGACGCGCGTCAACGATGCGCTCATACGGCAGCGGCGCGCAAAGGAGCGTTTTCTCGCGTCGCCCGTTGCGTCCAGGCCGCTTGCGGGCCGTGCGCTGCGCGCGATGCTGGGCCGCGACGAGCATCGCGCGATCGCCGACGAGATGGCGCGCTTTCTGTGATGCGCAAGGCGCGCGCGCTGATTCAGGGAGATCGTCTGGCGGTCGTGGCCCCGGCAAGCCCGTTCACGCGAGAGGAGTTCGATCGCGGCGTCGACGAGATCCGTTCGCTCGGGTTCGAGCCGGTCTACGACGAATCCGTGTTTGCACGGCGCCGCTACGTTGCCGGCGCGGCGGCTGTTCGTGCGGCGGCGATTCATGCAGCGTGGACCGATCCGTCCATCGCGGGTCTGATTGGCGTCCGCGGCGGGTACGGGAGCGCGCAGGTGTTGCCGCTTCTCGACCGCGAGATGGCGCAGCGGGCTGCGAAGGCATTCATCGGCTACAGCGATCTGACCGCCGTGCTCACGTTCCTCACGTTGTGCTGCGACCTCGTCGCCTTCCATGGTCCGATGCTGGCAGGACGGCTGGGACGCGGCGCCGACGGCTACGACGCCGATACGTTCGCGCGCGCGCTGTGCCGCGTCGAGCCGATGGGCGAACTGATGGCGCCGGGCGTGGAGTCGATTCGCGACGGTGACGCTCGAGGCATGCTGCTCGGCGGAACGCTCACGCAGCTTCTCGCGTCGCTGGGGACGCCGTTCGCATTCACGCCGCCGGCCGGTTACGTGCTGTTTCTGGATGAAGTGGGCGAGCGGCCGTACCGTCTCGATCGGATGGTGACCCAGTTGAAGCAGGCGGGCCTGCTGGTGCGGGCGTCCGCCGTGATCATCGGCGAATTGCCGAGATGCGACGAGCCAGGCGGCGATCCGACGGCCCGCGCCGTGATGGCCGATCTGTTCGCCGACTTTCCCGGGCCCGTCCTGATTGGCTTCCCGTCTGGCCACACGGTCTCACCGGCGATGACACTGCCGTTCGGCGTACGCTGCCGCGTTGTCTCTGGCGCACAGCCTCGGGTCGTGATCGAGGAGGCAGCGGTCGAACGATGAAGATTCATCTCGTCGGCGTCTGCGGAACCGCGATGGCGACGCTCGCCGCGATGTTGAAGCGCAAGGGTTACGACGTGCAGGGCTCCGATCAGGACGTCTACCCGCCGATGAGCGACTTCCTCGCCGCCGAGCGCATTCCGACGCTCAGCGGCTACGCGGCCGATCACATCACCGGCGACATCGAACTGGTGGTCGTCGGCAACGCGATCTCGCGCGGCAACCCGGAACTCGAGGAGGTGCTCGACCGCAAGATCCGCTATTGCTCGCTGCCCGAAGCGGTCCGCGAGCATTTCCTCTGGGGAGCACGGTCGATCGTGATTGCCGGCACGCACGGCAAGACGACGACCACGGCGCTCGCCGGCTGGCTCCTGACCCACGGCGGCCTCGATCCGAGCGTGCTCGTCGGCGGCATCGCGCGCAACCTCGGCGAGCGCGGATCGAGCTACCGGATGGGGCGGGGCCGCGACTTCGTCATCGAAGGAGACGAGTACGACAGCGCCTTCTTCGACAAGACCGCGAAGTTTCTGAAGTACCTGCCGGACATCGCCGTCGTCAACAACGTCGAGTTCGATCATGCCGACATCTACGCCGACTTCGACGCGGTCATGCTCGCGTTCCGCCGGCTCGTGAATCTGGTGCCGCGCAAGGGACTGCTGCTCATCGGCGCCGACAGTCGGGCCGCTCGGGCGCTCCTCGAGAAGGCGGTCTCACGCGTCCAGACGTTCGGCACCGGAGACGAGGTCGAGTGGCAGGCGCACGATCTGGCGCCGTCGGGCAGCTCGACGCGCTTTCACGTCCGGCGCAAGGGATCTCCGTTCGGCAGCTTCGAGGTGCCGCTCGTCGGCGCGTATAACGTGCGCAATGCGACGGCTGCGATCGCCGTCGCCGCCGAAGTCGGGCTGAGCGTCGAGGCGATCGCGGAAGGCCTGCGCACCTTCAGCGGCGTGAAGCGGCGCCTCGAAGTCGTCGGCGTCGCAGACGGCGTCACCATTGTCGACGACTTCGCGCATCATCCGACCGCCGTCGCCGAGACGCTCGCCGGCCTCCGCGCGTCGAATCCTGGCGCACGCATCTGGGCGGTCTTCGAGCCGCGCTCTGCTTCGTCGTGCCGGCGCATCTTTCAGGACGACTTCGCCCGCGCCTTCTCGGCCGCCGACGAAGTCGTCGTCGCGCCGATCTTCCGCTCGAAGCTGCCGGAGTCGGAGCGGCTCTCGGTTCCCGAGCTCGTGCGCGACTTGAATGCGCAGCAGCTGTCAGCGCGCGAGGCCGAATCGCTCGACGCCATCGTCGACACCGTCGTGAAGGAACATCGATCGGGCGATCTCGTCGTGCTGATGTCCAACGGGGGATTCGGCGGGATTCATCAGAAGCTTCTCAGAGCGCTTCAGTCGTGAGCAGCCACTACCGCATCGTGCCGGCCGGCGAGTCGGCGCTGATCGTCGAGTTCGAGGAGCGCATCGATCCCGTCGTCAACGCGACGACGATCGGCTGCGCGAACGCGATTCAGGCGGCGGCGATTCCCGGCGTGCGCGACGTCGTGCCGACGTACCGATCGGTGGCGATCTACTTCGATCCGCTCCGCACCGACACCGATGCATTGCTCGAACGGATTACCCACGAGGCGGAATCCGCCGGCCCGGGCGCGGTCGTGCCCGGTGAGCCGGTGCGGATTCCGGTCTGCTACGGCGGCGATCTCGGGCCCGATCTGCCGCAGGTCGCCGCGTTCGCGAAGATGTCCGAGGACGATGTCGTGCGGCTGCACGGCAGCACGACCTACCGCGTGTTCATGCTCGGCTTCGTGCCCGGCTTCGCCTATCTCGGCATGGTCGATCCGCGAATCGCGATGCCACGCCGCGCGACGCCGCGCGTCCGGGTGCCCTGTGGTTCGGTGGGCATTGCCGGCGTCCAGACCGGGATCTACCCGGCGGAGACGCCCGGCGGCTGGCAGCTGATCGGACGCACGCCGGTTCGACCGTTCGACCCGCTGCGCGCCCATCCATTTCTGATGAAGGCGGGCGATGCCGTGCAGTTCTACGCGATCGACCGCGCCGAGTTCGACCGGCTGCAGCGTGATCCGAACCTGGCGGGCCGTCAGCCCGGCGGGGCCGACGCGGGAGAGGCGTCGTGAAGCTGGAGCCGGCCGGGGCGGGTGTGCTCGTCGTGCGGCCCGGCATGCTGACGACGATCCAGGATGCCGGGCGGTGGGGTGTGCAGGCGCGCGGCGTCCCGGTCGCAGGGCCGATGGATCCGGTGTCGCATCGCCTCGCCAACGCGCTCGTCCGCAACTCGCCGCAGGCGGCGGCGCTCGAGATCACGCTGCTCGGGCCGGAGCTCGAGTTCGACGACGAGCGGGTCGTGGCGGTGACGGGCGCGCAGTTCGACCTCTCGCTCGACGGCCGGGCGATGCCGTCGAACGCGCCGTTCATCGTGTCGGCAGGCGCGCGCCTGCGCTTTGGCGCGCGACGAGCCGGGGCGCGCGCGTACCTCGCTATCGGGGGTGGCATCGCGGTGCCGCCGACGCTCGGCAGCCGCGCGACTCATCTGATCAGCGCGATGGGCGGTTTGCACGGCCGCGCCCTCGCCGCCGGTGACGTGCTGCCGCTCGGCCAGGCCAACGACGTCTACGGCGCCGTCTCGCTGCCGCAATCCGCCGTGGTCGCGCTGCCCGATCGGCACGCACAAGTGCGCGTGCTGCCTGGACCGCAGACGGAGTATTTCGCGTCCGACGCGCTCGCCGTGCTGCAATCGGCGCCGTACACGATCGCGCAGAACTCGGACCGGATGGGGTTCCGGCTGGCCGGTCCGCCCCTGTCGCACGTGCGCGGCGCCGACATCATCTCCGATGCCACGCCGCTCGGCGTGCTGCAGGTTCCTGCGTCCGGCGAGCCGATTCTGCTGATGGCCGATCGACAGACGGCCGGCGGATACCCGAAGATCGCGACGGTGATCGCCGCCGACATCCCCGTGGTCGGCCAGCTCGGACCGGGCGATACGATTTCGTTCAGCGTGTGCACCCTGCGCGAGGCGATGGCGGCGCTGATTGCGCAGGAGCGTACGCTGATGGCCGTCGAAGCGGGCCACCTGTGAGCGCCTTCGAGGCGGCAATGCGCGCCGCGTTTGGCGTCGACCGCGTCGGCGCGGACGTGCCGCTCGCGCCGTCCACCACGTTCCATGTCGGCGGTCCGGCGCAGTGGCTGATCGAGACACGCAGCACCGACGAGTTGCTGCGCGCGTTGCAGATCGCCCACGACGCGCGCGTGCCAGTGACGCTGCTCGGCGGCGGATCGAACGTGCTCGTCTCGGATCGCGGCGTCAGCGGTCTCGTCGTTCGCCCACGCGGGGGCGAAGTGACGCGCATCGACGACCACCGGATCCGCGCCGACGCGGCGGTGACGATCAATGGAGTCGTGCGGTGGACGATCAATCACGGTGTGGCCGGCCTCGAAGCATGGGCCGGGACACCCGGGACAGTCGGCGGCGCGATCTACGGCAACGCTCACTTCAGCGGGCGGTCGATTGGCGACGTCGTCGACAGCGTGCGGATCGCCGCGCGCGACGGCAGCGTGCAGGATGTGTCTGCGCCGGCGATGGCCTTCGGCTACGATCGCAGCCGCTTGCAGTCGTCTCGCGAGGTCCTGCTTTCGGCGATGTTCCGCGTCACGTCCGGCGATCCGGCGTTGCTGCGCGCGACGGCGCGCGCGTCGCTGGCGTTTCGGAAGCGGACGCAGCCGCTCGACTCACCAAGCGCCGGGTGCATCTTTCAGAATCCCGAGCCAGGGCGCGACGTGGTACCCGACGGGATTCCGTGGTCTGCGGGCGCGCTGGTCGATCGCGCCGGCCTCAAGGGTGCCGTCGTCGGCGGCGCCCGCGTGTCGCCGACCCACGGCAATTTCATCGTCAACGACGGCGCGGCGACGGCTGTCGAGATCAGGCAGCTGATCGATCGCTGTCGCGCGGAGGTGCGCGATCGCTTCGGAGTCGAGCTGCGCGAGGAGATCGTGTACCTCGGGGATTGGGGAGTGGCGGACTAGGGTGATTGGTGAGTAGGGATTGGGGATTGGAGTGATTGGTAGGTGGTGATTGGTGATCCCGATCCCCGCGGTGATTTGCGATGTCGACGTTACTGATTGAAGGCGGGCAGCGCCTGTCGGGCGCCGTCGAAGTCGAAGGCAACAAGAACGCGGCGCTGCCCCTGCTGGCCGCGTGCCTGCTGACCCAGGACGAGTGCGTGCTGACCAACGTGCCGCGGATCAGCGACGTCGAGGTGATGGCCCGGTTGATTCTCGATCTCGGCGGTGAAGTCGAGGGCATCGGCAGCACGACGCTGCGGGTGCGATGTCCCGAAGTCGTGAAGGACGAACCAGACGGCGCGCTCGTCGGCCGGCTGCGCGGCTCGGTGCTGCTGCTCGGGCCGCTGCTCGCTCGCCGCGGCCGCGCTCACCTGGCAGCTCCTGGCGGAGATTTTCCGGCGCGCCGGACCATCGCGACACATCTCGAGGCGCTCGAGTCGATGGGCGCGCGGCAGCTGCCTGGATCGGGCCACATCCTCGAAGTACCAGATGGGCTGAAGGCGACGTCGATCTACCTGTACGAAGCATCGGTAACCGGCACGGAGACGGCGCTGCTCGCAGCGGCGGCGGTGCCAGGCATCAGCGAGATTCGTCACGCGGCCTGCGAGCCTCACGTGGTCGAGCTGTGCGAGTTTCTGACCCGGCTTGGCGTCCGGATCGCCGGCGCGGGCACGTCCACGATCCGCATCGAAGGCGCACGCACGTTGCACGGCGCCGAGCACCGGCTCTGGGGCGATTACATCGAGGCGGGCAGCTGGGCGGTCGTTGCGGCCATCACCGGCGGCGAAATTCAGATTCGTGGAGCACGCGCCGAGGACATGGAAGTATGTGCGGCAGTGCTGAGGCAGATGCAGATTCGCTGCACGGTGGACGACGAGCTGTTCACGGTCGAGCAAGCGCGGCTGCAGGCGGCGCGTCGAATCACCACCGGCCTGTGGCCCGGGTTTCCGAGCGATCTCGTGAGTCTCGTGACCGTCCTGGCGACGCAGGCTGACGGACAGACGCTCGTCCATGACTGGATGTACGAGCTGCGGCTGTTTGCGCTCGAGCAGCTGAGCGGCATGGGTGGCGATCTGTTTCTGTGCGATCCGCACCGGATCATCGTCACCGGTCCCAGGCGGCTGCGCGGCCGGCCGCTCGACAGCCGCGATCTGCGTTCGGGGATGGCGTTGATCGCTGCGGGTCTCGCCGCGGACGGCCAGAGCCGCCTCGCGCCGCTCGAGACGGTCGAACGTGGTTACGGCCGTCTCGTGGAGCGGCTGCAGAGTCTCGGTGCACGCGTCGCGCGGATGTCCTGAAAATGGCTGATGATGTCGCCGCCGAGCGCGCTGGACAGGCGAGGCGGACTCGGTTACCTTCTCACGCGTGAAGATGCTGCTCGGATTCGTGGCGCTCGTCCTGGTCGCGTTGCTGGCACCGGCGTCGATATCGGGTCAGTCCGGCGGCGGCGACCGACTGGTTCTGCTCGGTGACGTGGTCTATTTCTATCCGCCCGGCCACATGAAGAACTGCCTCCTGAACAACCAGTTCAAGCGCGGCGAGCCGGTCGGATTCCGGATGAACGCGATCAACCCTGCAAGTGGCAAACGCGATCGCGCCACTGAGCTCGTTGTTCATCTCACCTATGCCGGCAAGACGATCGACCTGCCAATGCGCGATCGTCAGACCGACCGGCAGCCCGAACGTGAGTTCTGGGTCGCCAAGTGGATGGTGCCCGACGATGCGCCGATGGGCATCGTCCGCTATACGGTGACCGCGAAGGATCCGCAAGGCCGCACCGGCGAGTTCAAGCCATTCGAGGTGCAGGCGTCGCAGATCACCATCGTCCCTTAGGCTGCGACGCAGCGGTGCCGTTCATCAGACGCGCGCCCCGTGCGGGTCCGGCGCTCGCGTTCGCGCTTGCGACCGCGCTTGCGGCGTGCTCCCGATCGCATTTCACCGAAGCGTCCGCCAGCGGCGCGCGCACGTCGACCGCGAACTCGCCGGTTGCGACCCTCGATCTCGAGTACGAAATGCCGGCCGTCGTCGGCGCCGCGGCGCACGCCACCGCCAGTAGTCTCGAGGCGGGAAAGACCGTCGATCTTCTCTGGGGTACGGTGACCGGCGGCTGGGTGATCGAGGACTACTATCACTTCCGCGGCAAGAAGTACGCAGAGGCGACGAGATCGCTCGGCCAGTTTCCGGTGGACGCTAGCGGGAGATTGAACGCGGGCTTCGTCATTCCCGAGGACTACGGCGGTGTGCATGAAGTCGTCGCCCGCATCGGCGGCACCGCGGTTGCGCAGGGCGCCATCAACGTGTCGCAGACATTTGCGCTGTCGCCGGCGTCAGGTCCCGTCGGCACGCCGATCGAGCTGCGAGCCACCGGCCTCGGCTGGCGCACGATGGAAAGCACCTGGGTAGTGAACTGGGATAACCAGGAATTGGGCTTCGTGTCGGCTGCGGGCACGCGCGGATCAGCGGTCGCGCGCTTTCGCGCAACCGGACCGGCAGGCGATCACATCGTCAAGCTGTACACCGGCTGGCAGGGTCTCGGGTACCTGAACTACGAACAATCGCCGGTTGCGGCGCTGCCGCGACCGCAGTTTGCGTTTCGTACGACGCCTGGCGCGGTCCGCGACGCGTCGTACGCCGAGCCCTATCAACCGCAAGCGATTCCGAAGAGTGCCGCGAAAGATGGAGCACGGCTCGCGCTCACGCCGACGCAGGGACCGGTCGGCACGCGTGCGGTGCTGAGAGGTGACGGGTTCGCGGCGGGCACCTCCGTGCAGCTCGTCTGGGAGACCGCCGTCGGGAGTCGGGTCAGCGACGCCGGCTTCACCCCTCAGGAAAACGTCATCGGTGCGATCACGACCGACGCCAGCGGCCGATTCGAACGGACCGTGACGATTCCAGACGATCTCGGCGGCCTGCACCGATTGGCTGTCCACCGCGGCGACGATCTCGTCGCGAGCACGCAGTTCGTGATCGAAACCAGCATTGTCGAGATCGCACCGCGGTCGGGACCGGCAGGGACGCCGGTGTCGATTCACCTGAAGGGAGTCGGTTGGACCGAGTACGACAACATCTACGTCGCCACCTACGACAACGCCTACATGGGCTACGCGTGTGGCTTCAACAGCCACGGCGACGTGGTCATCAACTTCACCGCAACCGGCGAACCTGGTCCGCACCTGATCGATCTGTATCCCGGAATCTACCAGGGACCTTCGACCGAGCCGCAGCAGTTGTACCGGTTACCCCAGCTGACCTACGCCGACGATCATCCGGGCAACAAGATTCCGGCGCTGCGGTTCATCTTCGATGTCACGCCGCCGCAGCGAAGAACTCCAACGTCCACTCGCTGACCGCTCGGCTAAAGCCTTCCGCCCGGGCCGCCGGGTTTCTTCGGGGCAAGGGGATTTGCCGGCGCGTTCTGGTCCTCCGGCTTCGGCGGCTCCTGGGGCCGTGGCGGCTCCTGCGGCCGTGGCGCTTCGAGCGGAAGCACCGGCAGTTCGCTGATCGGCGCGAGCGAGTCGCGGCCGACGCGGAACGGTCGCAAATCCGCCTCGCTCAGATCCAGCACGCGGATGATGTGCGGCGTGAGTGTGAGGATGATGTCGCTCTGGGTCACCTGCTTCGTGTTGTGGCCGAAGAGGTGCCCGACAATCGGAAGATCGACCAGCCCGGGGATGCCGTCGAGCGTCGTCCGTTCATCATCCCGAATCAGTCCGGCCAGCATGTTCGTCTCGCCGTCGCGCAGCCGGATCAGCGTGTTGATCTCCCGGTTGCCGAACGTCGGCAGCCCGCCGAAGCCGGTTCCCGAGATGTTCGACACCACCACCTGGAGCTGCAGCGTCACGTCGTCGTCATGGTGGGTCCGCGGGGTGATGTCGATGTTGACGCCGATGTTCTGGTAGTTGAACGACGTGATCGGCTGCTGCGCGGTGCCGCCGGTCGCGATCGGCGCGAAGGTCGTGACCGGCACCGGCACCTGCTCGCCGAAGCGGGCCTTGGCGGCGATGCCGTCGATGGTCCGCAGCTGCGGATTCGCGAGCGTGCGCGTGTTGGCATCGCTCTTGAGCAGCCGGTAGTAGAGCGTCGGCAAGCCGGTCGCGATGATGTCGGCCGAGGTCAGGTTCTTCAGCGTCTGCAGCGTCGTCGCGCCGCTCGCATCGGTCGCGATGGCGATCGTGCCGTTCAGGCCGGTCGGAGGATTCGTTCCGGCGGGCGAGGCGATCTGCAGGCCGTACTCGAGCAGCTTCGTGCGATCGACCTCGAGCAGCTCGACGTCGATGATCACTTCCGGCCGCGCCTTGTCGATCGCCGCGAGCACCCGGGCAGCGGCGGCAATCCGCTCCGGCGTGTCCTTGATGGTCAGCGCGTTGGTGGCCGTAGTCGGCGAGATGCGCCGCGCGTCCAGTACCATCCGCAGGAGATCCATCGTTTCCTTGAGGTCGGCGTTGCTCAGATAGAAGGTGCGGACAACTTCCTCTTCGTACTCGCGCCGTTTGGCCGGCGTGTCAGGAATGACGACGATTGTCTTCGGCGCCGTGACACGGAAGAACATGCGCGTCGCGCCGGCGACCGTGTTGAGCGCATCGTCCAGCGTTGCGTTGCGCAGGTCGACGGTGACCGGTGACTCGCGGAACGCCGAATCGAAGATCAGGCTGATGTTCGCGAGGCGCGCGATCGCGGTGAACACGTCGCGGCTGCTCGCGTCGCGGAAGGTGAGCGTCGCGGGCATCTTCACGCCCTGCGGGACGTCGAGACCCGGCGGCGGGAGATCGCGCGCGCGCTCGATGATCGTCTGCAGTTCGGTCTTGCCCTCGCGCGCGACGGCGACCTTCGCACGCAGCTTGTTGCGAGTGGACCGCAGCTCTTCGTCGATGTCCGCGTTGGTCGGGTTCATCTCGGAGGCGAGCTCGTACTCGACCATCGCCTGATCGAGCTTGCCCAGGGCGGCGAATCGGCGGGCGCGGCTGAAATGATCCTGAGACGCGCGCAGCTTCGCCCGGTCGAGGGCGAGGCGCGCGTCGGTGTCGTCCGGATGCTGGCGGACCGCTTTGCTGTACTCGACGACGGCGCGGTCGTAGTCCTGGCGCCGCTCGGCGTCCTGGCCGTGCCGGACAAAGGTGGACGAGGCGCAGCCGGCTGCGCCTACCGAGAGGAGGAGGCACGCGGCGAGGCCGCGGCATGCGTTACTGACGTGCAGGAGCGGTGACAACATCAACTCCGCGCGGTATCTTGAACGCGAACTCCTTATCGGACAATCCGATATTCTCCTTCAGATTCGTAAACGAGAAGGTCGATTTTCCGCCCTGAGCGTCGGTCGTCTGCAGACCGCGGATGTCGAGGGTCGCCGGGTCGACGACCAGCGTGAGCCAATCGTAGTCGCGCTGACGGGCCTTCGGCACCAGCTTCAAACCGCGGGTCCCTGCGCCAATTCCTGCCGGCGGGTCCACCAGCGACGCCGTGAAATCACGCGTCAGGCTGCCCTTGCCGGCCAGGAACAGGGCCGGTGTACTGGCCTCGTCCTCCCGCGGCACCGAGGAGACGATCACCTGCTTGTCCTGGGGGATATATGAGTACATCTTCAGCCCGTCTGACACGAACTCCTTCTGCTCGGGCGTCGTGTAGTCCCAGCGCATCTTGCCGGGTTTCTTGACCAGCAGGCGGCCGCGCTCGGTGATGTGTTTGCGCAGCACGCCGCCTTCGTAGACGTGCGTGAAATCGGTGCTGAAGTCCTTGACGGCGTCGATTTTCCTCTGCAGGGCGCCTGCGAGCTCCTGCGCCGTCATGTCGGCCGCGCGCGGCGCGGCGACCAGGGTCAGCGCGATCAGCACGGCGGCCAGACGCATGAGGCAACCATACCAGATCAGATCACGGTCCGGCTAAAGCCGGACACAACGCCAGCCCCGGTCAGCCACAGCGGACCGTAGTGTCCGGCTTTAGCCGGACCGTGTGGCTCACTTCGCGATACTGACGAGGTAGCGGGGTTGCGGCGCGAAGATATTCGAGGCATAAGCGGTTCGAACCGCGAGACCGGCCGCGTCGAACGCGGCGAAGCTGACGCCGCGCTCGACGATCAGGGTGTGGTGCCGTGAGGCGACAACCTGGCCGAATCCCATGCGGCGAATCGTGTCCGACATGAGCCACGATTCCATCCGGATGTCGACGTCGGTCTGGTCGATCCGCAGGCGCTGGCGAAACGGTCGCATCTTTTGGACGGCAAGCTCCGGGGGCCGGCCTGTGACGCCGGCGAAGACCGCGTAGTCCGCGTCCGGCAGGGGCACGGCCAGACCAGTCAGCCTCTCGAGCAGCCGTGTCAACTCCGTGCGATCGAGCGCAAGGTCGCGCGACGGTCGGAGTACGGTGACGACGTACCTCGTGCCAGGCGGTAAATCGTCGGCCGCATCCGAGAGACGTGGAACGCGCACGCGTGGGTCCGATGTGATCGTCAACAGCGGACCGTAGGCCGCCTGCGCCGTCGTGCGGGCGCGCTCCGTGAGTACGACTTCGCGTCCGATCGCGGCGTTGTCGGCGATGAGCGCGGGTGCATACAACAGCACGTCCGGCATCCGCGCCCAGGCGACCTCCGGCCGTGTAACGCTCGCGACATACGACAGCCCGTTCTGCACTTGCCAGTTGAGATCCGCCAGGAGGATCGATCGCCGATCGTCGAGCCCTGCCGTGAGCGCGGACACGACCGCCGCGGGACGAGCATCTCCGCTGCGATCGAGTGCGGGGAAGTCGCGGTACGCGCGCGCAGCGGCGTACGCTGCGACGCAGGCGGCCGCAATCACGGCGCCGTGCCGATGAGCGCGTGATGCGATCGCCACCGCCGGAGCGACGAGCAGCCCGACGAGAAGGTGCGACGGCAGATAGAACACGTGAGCATCGCCGACGTTGTAGCTGAACGCAAACGCGAGGTTCGCGGCGAACAGCACCGCGATCAGCACGCCGCGTCGCCAGTTGCGCAAGGTCAGCGCCACGAGGCCTGCGGCGGCGACGATCGGCAGAGCGGCGCCGAACTGCTCACGCAAGTCGAACCAGTACATTGCCGCATGGTCGCCGACCAGCGATCGCGGCACGTTCATGACCATGGTGTCGCGCCAGTCGGTCTTGGTGACGTCGAACCAGAACCTCTGAAACGCCTCGACGCTGCTGTCCGGCGGGTTCGGCAGCAGCCAGTAGGTGTGCATGTTCCAGGCGTACTGCAAGGCCCCGGCGATCGCACACGCGGCGGCGATCGCGACGATACGCGGCGCGAACATCGCTCGCCACCCGCCTGGCGCGCTCTGCAGCAGGAACAGCGTGAAGCCGGGCGCAAGGAGGATCATCGAGAGGTGGTTTCCAAAGCCAAGCGCGAAGACCGCGAAGAACGCCGTCAGCGTCGCGACGCCCGGCTCATTCGACCAGCGGAGCACCAGGAGGAGAGTCAAGGCGACGAAGCCAAGATGAAGAGCGTAAACCTCCGCGATGATCGACTGGCTCCAGAAGGTGTACGAGACGGCACACAACAACGCGGATGCCACTCCCGCGGCGATCGACCCTGACAATTCCGCGGCCGCGAGCGTGGCGAGCCCGCACGCGATCCCGCCTTCGAGCGCCGACGTCAGATTGAGGACGTGCGCGGGCTCGCCGCCACTGATCCAGAGAATCAGCTTGCCAATCGCGAAGTACAGCGGGTACCCGTCGCGCGCCGTGACCAGCGATGTGCCGACCACCGTCTGCAATGACCCGGTGTCGCCGAAGTCGAGGCCGGGGAGCAGGGTCGCGTGATAGAGCGCGAACGCGGCCGCGGCAACGGCGGCCGCCGCGGCCCACGCGCGGCCACCCGGCGAGGACCGCCGATCAGCGGCCGGCGCGCTTTGCGGCAATGGCGGCGCGCACTGCATCGAGTGGACGCGTGTTGATCACGTGCTTCGGTTCCACCCACCCGCGGCGTGCCATCGTCACGCCGAACGCCATCTGCCGCCCGAGCATGTCGGCGCGGTGACAGTCGCTGTCCACCGCGAGCAGCGCAC
>DATFXR010000630.1:0-11360 GCA_035315685.1 Vicinamibacterales bacterium
ACGATGGTCCTCGCGGCGCACGCGCAGCTCGATGCAGCGATCCACCAGCGTCCGGAGCACCTCACGATCGAATGGTTTCTGGA
Organism: Vicinamibacterales bacterium; assembly: GCA_035315685.1. GTDB lineage: Bacteria > Acidobacteriota > Vicinamibacteria > Vicinamibacterales > CAVVIG01 > QHWK01. Next base: position 84 of record DATFXR010000630.1, read on the forward strand.
TGAAGTAGAAGGCCGGACTGCGAATCGCGCGGACCAGCTTGTCGTCGAGCTCGTCGACACTCCCGGTCATCAGAATCACGTCGAGCGTCGGGAAGCGCGCCTTCAGCTGCGCCATCAGCTCGAATCCGTCGAGATCGGGCATCCTGATGTCGACGATCGCCAGCTCCGGCTGGAACTCAGTGGCGATGGCCAGCGCATCGCGCGACCGCCGCGTGCCGACGACGCGATGGTCGTCGCAGAGCACCCGTTCGACGGCGCGCAGCATGCCCGGCTCGTCGTCCACGACGAGAATGCGCGCCGGGCTCATGACCACTGCGGCTGGCTCTGCAGCATCGCCTGCGGCAGCACCATGCTGACGCGGGTGCCGTCGCCGGGCACGCTGTGAATGGTCAACGTGCCGTCGGCTTCCCAGAGCACCGAGCGGCAGATCGAGAGGCCCAGTCCGTTGCCGTGCGGCTTGGTCGTGAAGAACGGCTCGAGCACCCGCGGCAGGTTTTCGGCGGGGATGCCGACGCCGCTGTCGGCGATCGAGATCTCGACCGTGCGATCGGAGGCGTGCACCGACACGGTGATGCGGCCGCCGTGCGGCGTCGCTTCACGCGCGTTGGTCAGCAGGTTGAGGAACACCTGCTCGAGATCGCTCTGACTGCACGCGACCTCCGGCACCTCGTCGGGCACGTTCACCTGCAGTTCGATTGCGCTGCGGCTCATGCCGTACTTGAGGATCGCCGACGCGGTGTCGAGGGCGCGGCGGACCTGTCCCGATCCGCTCCGCCGCGCCGCGTTCCGCGAAAACGTCAGCATCCCGCCGAAAATCCGCCGGCACACCTGCAGCGCCTTCTGCAGGTGCTCGAGATCTTCCGCGAACACGGTCGGCGCGAGAACGCCGCTCTTGAGATCCGCCTGCATCTGCTGGACGAGCGGCAGCATCGATCCGAGCGCGTTGTTCACGTCGTGCGACACGCTCCGCGCGAGGTCGGCCATGGCGTGTTTGCGCTCCGCGGTCACGACCCGGGCACGCAGCGACTCGGCGCGATGCAGATTCTGGATCGCGATCGCCGCCTGCGACCGGAAGTGCTCGACCAGCTCGGCGTCGAACGGCTTGAGCTGCTCCGGGTAGCGCGCGGCAATCTTCAGCACCCCCACCAGGCTGTCGCGGGTCACCAGCGGCGCACACAACATCGAGCCTTCGCGGACACGCTCGCCAGCGTCTCCGTCGCCGCTGTTGTAGTCGAGCAGCGTAGCCAGCGCGCTCGCCGGCGCGCCCCGCCACTCGCGCCAGCCGTCGCCATGGCGATCGAACCCGTAGACCTGTTCCGACTGCAGCAGCGCTGCGGTTTCGTCGGTGATCGGCAGCCGCAGGCCAATCCGCTCGCTCTTCGCCTTGGTCCACGCGATCTGCTCCGCCACGACGCGCAGCGATGCCTGGTCCTCCTCGCGGATCAGGAGCGCCGACGAATGGTCGTAGAGCGTCAGCGACCGGATCCCGTCGAGGATCTGGTAAAAGAGATCCTTCGGATGGATTTGCTCCATGATCTTCCGGTCGATGCGATCGCGTACGCCGAGCAGCCGATCGCGGTCGATTCGGTGGACTGCCGAAGACAGCACCGCAGCGATGCGGGCGATCAGGCGCCGATCCTCGCGATCGAAGGTGCGGTCCGGCGCAATCAGCGCGATCGCGCCCCAGGCGCCGCCGCGCCGCCTGACCGATCCGATCAGCATGTCGCGCTGAAGCGGCGGATGCGTGTGGCGGATGAAGCGGGTCAGCACGCCGAGATCCCAGTCCGCGTCCTTGGGCAGCGTGAACAGCAAATCGGCCTGCTCCCGGCCGGCACGGTGCGTGGCAATGCAGCCGTGCGCCGCCGCGAAGAACTCGCGGGTGTCGCGGAGCGCGTGGCGCAGCGCCTTGTGCGGCTCGCGGACGTCTCTCAGATGCGCGGACAGCTCGTCGAGGAACTTGAGCGCTGCCAGCTCGCGCTGCACCGACAACATCGCGCTTCAGGATGGTGCTGCGGCACGACCGCGGTCAAGTGCGCGGCGGTCCGACCGCCGGCGCTCACAGCATCGGATGCTGCCGGTGAAAATCGGTCTTTGCCTGGAAGGCATGCGCCAGGAGCAGAATCTCCGGCTCTCCGAACAGCTTGCCGGTCAGGTGCAGCGCCGTCGGTGTGCCTTGCGAAAAGCCGTTCGGCACGCTGACGACCGGGTGACCGGTTCGGTTGGTGAGCGCCTGATTGCTGCCGATGAAAAGATCGAGGTCGCCGAACGCGGCATCGAGCGCCTCCATGACGCGCATGCGCAGGCGATTCGCCTGGATGAATTCCACAGCCGGGATGAAGTATCCGGCGCGGATCTCGTCGGGCCGCCGGCTCTGCTCGGGTCCCTGCTCCACTTGTGTCAGCACGCCCGCTCGCGTCACCGTGTCGAACGCCGCCGCCGTCTCCGCGTAGCGAATGAAATCAATCGCCTCGATCGGGACCTCGGGCAGCTCGAACGGCACGACGGTCACGCCGAGTGAACGAATCACCTGCAGCGCCTCGACGTCGTGCCGGCGGGCCGCCTCGTCTCGACCGTCCTGCGCGGCGCGCAGATAGCCCGCGCGCAGCGTGGTGACGTCAGCCGACGCATCCCAGTTGAAGGGTACGTCGAGCACGGTGTTGTCTTTGCCGTCAGGTCCGTAGATCGCGTCGAAGACGAGCGCGCAGTCCTCGGCAGAACGGCAGATCGGGCCGACGGTGTCCTGCGTCCACGCGAGCGTCATTCCGCCGTACCGGCTGACGCGTCCGAACGTCGGGCGCAGACCGCTGCAGCCGTTCCGCGTCGATGGCGCGATAATCGATCCACCGGTGTCGCTTCCGATCGAGAAGCCCACCAGGCCCGCCGCTGTCGCCGACCCGGGGCCGGCCGATGAACCCGCCGCGTCCTGCTGAAGATTCCACGGGTTGCGGGTCAGGCCGCCGAACCACCGCGCCGTGACCGCCAAGGCACCGGTCGAGAGCTTGGCAACGAGAACCGCGCCGGCCGTCGCCAATCTGCTGTAGACAGTCGCGTCCGCGTCGATGACGCGGTCTTTGTACGGCGACATGCCCCAGGTGGTCTTCGTGCCGCGAACGGCGAAGAGATCCTTGAGGCCGTATGGAATGCCATGCAGCGGGCCGCGGTACCTCCCCGCCTTGATTTCGTCGTCCGCCTGCCGCGCCTGGCGCAGTGCGAGCTCGTCGGTGAGGTTCACCGTGCAGTGCAGCTGCGCGTCGTACTTCTTCAGGCGCGCCAGATACAACTTCGCGAGATCGGTGGAGGTGACCTGTCGCGTCTCGATGAGCCGGGCGAGGTGCGTCACCGGCAGGAACGCCAACTCGTCATCGGAGCGCGGCAGGACAGCATCGATGTTCTGACGGCGAAGTGGTCGCCGCCCGCTGGGCAGCTGCTTCCCCGGCAGGACCGGATTGAACACGATCGCCGGCTGCGTGTCGCCGAGGTTGGCGGCGTGCAGGCGCGCAAATCCCGCGGCGTATCCACGCGGCCCATTCAGCTTCTCGAGGAGTCGCCGCTGCTCGTCGGGCGTGAACGACACGCCCGCGATCTGTTGTGCGGACTGCAGCATGTCGATGGTGATCGTCGCGGCATCCTGCGCGACCGCGGCGAGTGCGCCCGGCAGGAGCGTCGATCCAGCGCTGGTCGCCGACAGGCATTCGATGAAGCGGCGCCGGTTGATGGCGCGTTGCCGTTCGTCCATGGTGTGCTCCGTCAAGCGCAGTCGCCGCGTGCTCGCAGATTCTACGCCGCCATCAGCGGCGCAGACGTTGGTTCAGCCTGGAATCGTCGTCAGCCTGCGCGAGTCCAGATAGGACGTCAGTGTCGCAATCACGGTCGCCGTCTCGCCGTGAGCCGAGAGACCGACGTAGCCGTCAGGCCGCACCAGATACAGCGCGTTGCGCCGGAACCCGCTTCGTGCCATCGCCGCATGCCACGCGAACACGCGCAGCGGCAATCGCCGCCGTTCACAGGCGACGCGGATGTCTGCGGCCGCGTCTCCGTAGACGTGCACCTGCCAGTTGAGCGACGTCAACGGCGCAAAATTGTCGGTCGCGTCGGGACTCGCCTTCACCCACGGCAGCCGGTCTCCGCCCGATACGCGCCCGGCATGGCCTTCGCTCAGTGCGCTGCCGCGGTAGGTGATCGCCGTCTGTGAGACGGTGCGAAACGCCAGGCGGCGGGTCGTGCGAAGCGCGAACAGCGACGGGAGGAGGAACGGGACGACCCGCAGCCGCAGCGCGCGAGCGCTCCCCGACGTGCTGGTCGCTCCGGTAAACACACGATCGGTCGTCGCGACAAGGCGCCTGGCGAACGCGATCCGTTCGGCTTCGTAGGTGTCGAGGATGGCCGGATCCGCCGCGCCGCGCAGAACGGCCGCCAGCTTCCAGGCGAGGTTCACCGAGTCGCCGATGCCGGTGTTCATGCCCTGGCCGCCGACCGGGCTGTGAATGTGTGCTGCATCTCCGAGCAGAAAGGCGCGCCCCTGGCGGAAGCGTTCGGCGACCCGGTGATGGACACGATAGGTCGAAAACCAGTGCACGTGCGCGACGTCGATGCGCATCCAGTCGATCACGCGCTTGCTGACGTCAGTCCACGAGAGATCCTCGTGCTGGTGCTCCGGGTGGCCCGCTTCGTCACGAACCGTGCCGACGAGACGCGCGCGGCCGTCGCCTTGCAGCGGGAAGACCGCGAGAAAATCCGCGGTGTCGAGGGCGACATGCACGTCGCCGTTCATCGCCGGTCCGCTCGCCTCGACGTCAGCGACGTAGAAGACGTGCGCGTAGGTGCCGCCGGGAAAACCGACCTTCAGCGCGTCGCGCACCGCGGAATGCGCGCCGTCGCATCCGGCGACATAGTGTGCTCGACAGGCTTCGACGCTGCCGTCCGCGCGCCACAACCGCCCGACCACGTGGCCGTTCGCCTCTTCGACATCGACCAGTTCGATCCGGCGCTCGACCTCGACGCCGGCCTCTCTCAGACGATCGATCAACAGCCGCTCGTGCTCGTCCTGCGGGAAGATCAGCGCATATGGATACGGGCTGATGCCGATGCCCATGTCCCCGAAGACCGCGCGCGCCACCTTGCGGCCGGCCACCCACAGGGTCGCACCAACCGCGCGGCGGCCGCGCGCCGTGACCGCGTCGGCAAGGCTCAGCTGGTCGTACAACTCGAGCGTACGCGCCTGCACCGCAACCGCCCGTGAGGTCGTCGCCATCTGTTCAGCCTTGTCGACGATTCTCACGCGGACGCCGAGTCGCGTGAGCCACAGTGCGAGCACCAGACCGGTCGGGCCGGCGCCGACGATGAGGACTTCTGCGTCTCGACCGGTGACAGCACCCGCCTGCATCACAGGATCATCCCCGTTGGTTGCCGAAAATGCCTACGTTTCTGCGCCGGTTCGCGGCAAGCTGACACCGGATGTTACACAGTTGTCCGCCATCGTTTCGCCTTGCCGCGCTCGCCGCCGCCGTTGGATCTGCGGCCTGCGCCGCGCCACTCCGCCGCGCCGTTCCCGCAACGGCGCGCAACACGCCCACGACGACGCGCGCGATCGGCGATGTGGGCCGGCCCACCGTGGGTGTCGCGTTTGGCGGCGGCAGCGCCCGCGGCATCGCCCACGTCGGCGTCATCAAATGGTTCGAGGAACACCGCATTCCGATCGATGTGGCAGCCGGCACCAGCATGGGCGGCCTGGTCGGCGGTGCGTTCGCCACCGGCATGGACGCGCCCGAATTGCAGGCCTTCATCACCGCGCTGAATTGGGACGACCTGTTCGGCGCATCGACGTTTGCGTACAAGAACATTCGACGCAAGGCTGATGCCCGCGACTATCCGTCACGGCTGGAGTTCGGCCTCAAAGGGGGAATCGTCCCACCGTCCGCGCTGAACAGCGGCGAATCGGTCGAGTTGATGCTCGCCCGCATCGCCGGCCCGTACTTCGACATCACCTCGTTCGACGATCTGCCGACACCGTTTCGGACCGTTGCCGTCGACCTGCTCTCGGCTCAGCCGATCGTGATGCAGCACGGCTCGCTCGCCGACGCCATGCGCGCGACCATGTCGCTGCCGCTGATCTTTCCGCCGGTCGAGGTCGACGGTCAGGTGCTGATCGACGGCGGCACGATGAACAACGTGCCCGCCGACGTGGTGAAAGCGATGGGCGCGAGCCGCGTCGTCGCGGTCAACGTCGGCGAGCTGTCCAATCCCGAAGGCGTGAGCCACACCATGTTCGGCGTGGCGGGAACGACGATCGACGCGATGATGCGCGCGACGACGCTGCGCTCGCTCTCGTCGGCGGATGTGGTCATCAACGTTCCGCTGAAGCAGTATGGATCGCTCGACTGGCGCCGCTCGGCCGATCTGATCGACGAGGGCTATCGCGCCGCAGAGGGGATGCGCGATCGACTGCTGCCGCTGGCGCTCGACGACGCTGAGTTCCAGGCGTGGCGCGCTGCCCGCGAGGCGCGCCGGCGCAGATCCCTTCCCGCGCCCGCCTTCCTCGATCTCGACGGGTTCGGGACCAATGACACCGGGCGGCTGAACGTGCTGCTGCAGCGCCACGTCGGCGTGCCGCTCGACATCGCGGCGGTGGAAAAGGACATCGCGATCGTGTCGGGACTGGATCGTTACGAAACGGTCACCTGGCGGCTCACGCACGACGCGACGCGCGGCTACGGTCTGTATGTGCGCGGCCGCCCCAAGGCGTACGCGCCGCCGTTCATGATGCTCGGCGTGAACCTCGAGAACACGACGTCGAGCGATTTCCGGATCACCGCGACCGCACGGTATCTGGCGTTCGATCTCGTGGGGTCAGGCTCCGAGCTGCGCGTGGACGGAACCGTCGGCTCCAATCCCGGTGCGGCGGTCGAACTCTATCGACCGCTGTGGCGAACGCCGCTGTTCGTCGCACCGTATGCCGACGTCGCGACGCAGACGTTCAACGTCATCGACAGCGACCAAATCATTGCGCGCTACGGCACGACGCGCACACGCGCCGGTCTGAACGTCGGCGTCAACCTCGGCGCGCTCAGCGACGTACGCGTCGGCGCCTACGTCGGCCGGACGACGGCGACGACCGAAGTCGGCAACCCGGGCTTCCCCGAGCTGCAGGGCAGGGAAACCGGCGCGGAGATCGTCTGGCGGACCGACACGCAGGACAGCCCGGTGATCCCGAGCCGGGGCCTGCTGTCGCAGGTGCGGCTATCGCGCGTGTTCCACGGTCCCGATGTCGTGATTGGCGAGACGACGATCGAGGGGACGTCGTCGTTCACGCAGCTGACGGGAACGGCGAATCGCTTCTGGAGCGCGGGCCCGCGCAACCGCCTGTTCGTCGCCGGCGGGCTCGGGGGAACGCTCGACGGCAACCCACCAGCGATCAATCAATTCGCTCTTGGCGGTCCGTTCAGGCTCGCCGCGTACACGCCGGGTGAGCTGCGAGGCGATCACTTCTATGCCGCATCGGGCGGTTACTTCCGTCAGGTCGGACGGCTGCCGGACTTTACGGGGGGACCGATTTTCCTTGGCGGCTGGCTCGAGAATGCCGACGCATTCGACGACTGGTCACAGGCGCACTGGCGGACGAACGGAACTGTCGGCGCCGTGATGGACACGATTGTCGGTCCGGTACTGCTCGCTGGCTCGTGGGGCTTCGATGGCCGGTGGCGGACCTACTTCGGCATCGGCCGACTCTTCCGCTGATCGAACCCACGCGGACCGCGTCCACCACTCGGGTGTCAGCCCGCGGTCGTGAACTCTGCGGCGTGCTCGACTGCCCACTCGTGAAAAGAGCGTGCCGCCGTGCCGGTGACGTCGACGACCGAGCAGGTCAGTAGCGCGGGACAATCGACAGCGGCGCCGTACGCACTCAACAGCATCTCGGCGACCGCTGCCGGCCAGTGCGCCAGCACCTGCTGCCGCGCCGCGTCCGGCGACAGCTCTTCGAACCGCAGCCGCCGGCCGATCGCCGTGCCGATGATCTGGACCTGCTCGCGCTGCGTGAGGGACTCGGGTCCGGTGAGCACGTATTCCTGGCGGTCGTGCCCGTCCCCGCACAGCGCGCGGACCGCGACGGCGGCGATGTCGTGCTCGTGAATCGGCGCTGTCGCGGCGGCACCGTGGAACCAGCGCACGACGTCGCCGGTCTGGATCTGCGGCGCCCACCAGTTGCGGCAGTTGAGGGCGAAGGCACCCGGGCGCAGGAAGGTCCATCGCAAACCCGACCTGTCGATCAGTTCCTCGAGTCCGGCGTGGACAGCCCTGAGCGCGTTGGGCTGCTGGAAGAACGGGTGCGGCGTACGATGTGGAGACGAGAGGAAGACGATGCGAGCAGCGCGCGACGCAATCCGCTCGATCGCCGCGGCCGCCGCGGAGAACGGCGCAACCCAGACCAGGAACACGGCATCGACGCTGTCGAGAGCGGCATCGAGCGTCTCCGGCTCAGTGAGGTCGCCGCGTACTATTTCGACGCCGCGCGGCACGGCAGCGGATTGCGTCCGCCGCGTGAGCGCTCGGATCCCGCATCCAGTCGCGCCCAGCTGCGCGACGACTTCGCGGCCGATCTGCCCGGTCGCACCGGTAACGAGGACACGCGTCATCGACCGCCGTGCATCGACATTCGTGCAAACCCGCGCTACCGCTGGACGCGGCCCGACGCGTCGCCTGTGGCGACGGCTTCGACTTCCGCGACCGATACCCGGTTGAAGTCGCCGGGAATCGTCTGCTGCAGTGCGCTCGCAGCCACCGCGAAGCGCAGCGACTCCTCGACGCCGTGTCCGGTGACGAGCGAATAGATCAACCCGGCGGCGAAGCTGTCGCCGCCGCCGATCCGGTCGACCAGGCGGACCATGTAGCGCTGACTCCGGTGAAGGACCCCGCTCGCGCCGTCCCACAGCACCGCGCTCCAGCCGTTGTCGCTGGCCGAGACGCTCTCGCGCAGGGTGACCGCGACGATGGCTGGCCCGAACTCGCGCGTCACCCGCTCGGCCGCGGCGCGATAGCCGGTCACGTCGAACGTGCCGCCGGTCACGTCGGCGCCCTCGACGGTGACGCCGAGCACCGACTGCAAGTCCTCTTCGTTGGCGATCACGACGTCGACGCTCTTGATCAGCGGCTTCATCGCCGCCTGCGCCTTCGCTTCGGACCACAGTTTCTTGCGGAAGTTCAAATCGACGCTGACGCGCGCGCCGGCCTGCTTCGCGGCCGCAATCGCCGCCGCGGTCGCTGCCGCCGCCCGCTCGCCGAGCGCCGGCGTGATGCCGGTGACGTGAAACCACGACGCGCCCGCCATGACCGCGCGCCAGTCGACGGCATCGGCCGCCATCTCGCTGATCGCCGAGTGTGCGCGATCATAAACGACCGTTGAAGCGCGCTGGCTCGCACCGGTTTCGGCGAAGTAGATTCCGACACGATCGCCGCCGCGGACGATGTACGACGTGTCCACGCCTTCGCCGCGCAGCGTCCGGATCGCGGCGTCGCCGACGGCGTGCCGCGGCAGCGCCGTGACGTAGACGCTGCGCAGTCCGAAGTGCGCCAGGCTGATCGCGACGTTGGCTTCACCGCCGCCGAACGTCGCCGACAGCACCGGCGACTGAAACAGGCGCTCGAATCCGGGTGGACTCAGGCGCAGCATGATCTCTCCGAAGGTGACGATCGTGTGTGTCATCGCTGGCGAGCGGCGGCCACGCTGGCGACCGCACGTGCCGCGTTGGCGGTGACCACCTCGAACCTGCCTGCGTCAATCGCGGCCGCGTCGAGCAATGCTGAGCCGATGCCGACCGCCGCCGCGCCGGCCCGAATCCAGTCGCCGGCGTTGTCGACGGTGACGCCGCCGGTCGGCATCAGCTTGACCTGCGGCAGCGGCGCCCGCACGTCCTTGATGAACTGTGGCCCCAGCGCGGTCGCCGGAAACACCTTGACGAGATCGGCGCCGGCGTCGTGCGCGGCCAGAATCTCGGTCGGCGAGAAGCAGCCGGGGATTGCCGGCACGTCGCGATCGTGACAGGCGGCGATCACGTCCGGACGGAACACCGGGCCGACGACGAACCTCGCGCCGGCGTCGATCACCGCACGCGCGCTACGGGCGTCGACGACTGTTCCGGCGCCGAGCAGAAATCCACTCGGCAGCGCCGACGCCAGCTCGCGAATCAGCTCGACGGCACGCGGCACCGTCATCGTCACTTCGAGCGCGCGCAGACCGCCGGCGGCGAGCGCGTTCACGATCGCGTGGACCTTGTCGGGATCTTTCATCCGCACGACCGCCACGATGCCGATTTCCTCGATCCGGGCGGCGATCGAAGTCCGGCGCTCGGCGCGATCGGACCGGGCGTCTGGGGCTGCGGTCATGGCCGTGAGCATGATAGTCGCAATGCCCGCCTAGCGGCGATTCGAGGCGACGATCTCGATGTAATCGACGGCCGCCGGCTCGCCGCGATCGGGGCGCGCGTCGATGCGGACGATGTCGCCAGGCGCGAGCGCTGCGTTGCGGACCGTGCGGCGCGTCGAGGTATGGCCATTCGGTTCGGCCGACGGTAAGTCGGCGCTCGCGATCCAGCGGTCGATCTCGCGGCCGCCGATCGCCAGGGCAAAGCTCGATGCGCCGTCGTTCTCGTCGAAGTACTGCACGATGAGGTCGTAACGGCCGGCCGGTCCGGTAAAGGTGTATGCGGCAGAGCAGGCCGCGCGGGCGCACGTCACCGCCCGGCCGGCCGACGCGGTCTCCCACGGCGCGACCGCTTGCGCGGCGTAGCCGTCGAGCGTCATCGACTCCGCTTCGATGCGCCCGTCGTTGCGGCCGACCCGGCCATGTGCGTCCGCGATGCCCGACTCGTGCGCGAACCAGGTGGTGACGGCTTCGCGCCAGACGATCGCGTGGCCCGCCTGATACTCGAGGCGGCCGAGCACGGCGTCGAAGCGCTCCTTGTCGATCAGCGTCTCGAGCGTACGCCACCGCTCGACGAACGTGGCGGCCTGCGCCGCGCCCTCGTAGTGCGAATCGTAGATGTGCTGGATGACGGTCTTGCCCGACTTGAGCACGTGCGTGTAAGGCACGTGGTGCATGAAGAGCAGCAGTTCGTCGGGACAGGTCGACAGCGATTCGTAGATCGCCGCCACGCGCGGCGAGTACTGCCCGATGTATCCCGTGCCGGTGGCAACCGTCCGGTCCATGCCGACGCCGTCGTGATCGGCACGATGCCACTGTCCCCAGCCGTTGCGCTCGGACGATTCGATACCCGGCCCGTAGTG
>DATFXR010000631.1:0-2018 GCA_035315685.1 Vicinamibacterales bacterium
CGCGAGCGTCAGCCCGAGCAGCAGCGCGACCAGGTTCGATCGGAATCGCGCAAACGGCAGCGCTCGCCGCCGCTCGACGACCACCTTGACGATGTTCCGCGCCAGCACGAACACCAGCGCGGCGAGCATCGTGAGATCGGCGGCGGTGAGCCCGTAGAGGACGAACTCGCTGAGGAAGTCGGGCGAGAACCGCGACGTTCCGCTGGCGATCGCCAGCAGCGCCGCCAGCACGACCACCAGCGCAACGATGCCGACGAGGATCAGGCGCGGATTGTCGCGGAACGGCCGTCGGGGCGGAGGAGTCGTGGGAGCCGGCCCGCTGCTCCGTCGCGGCGTAAGCGATGTGACGGTCGCTGGTGCCACCGCCCTCATTCCTTCGGGTTGAGCAGTTCCTTCAATTCGTTCGCAAACTCGTTGATGTCGCGGAAATGACGATACACCGACGCGAACCGGACGTACGCGACTTTATCGAGCCGCTTGAGCTCCTCCATGACGAATGTGCCTATCTCGACGGTCCCGATTTCCTTCTCCGGGCGGTCCTGGAGGGTCGCTTCGACCCGGTCGGCGATCGCTTCGAGGGCGGCGACGCTCACCGGGCGCTTCTCGCACGCCTTCAGAAGCCCGGCAATCAGCTTCGGCCGCTCGAACCGCTCGCGCGTCCCGTCCTTCTTCACCACCATGTAGGGGATCTCATCGATCCGCTCGTAGCTGGTGAAGCGCTTGCCGCAGCCGAGGCACTCGCGGCGCCGCCGGATGACTTCGCCTTCCTTCGACTCACGCGAGTCGACGACCTTGTCGCCAAGATGCGCGCAGTAGGGACACTTCATGGCGTTACGCGGACGACCCGGGCTGCGGCTCAGAGGCAAGCCGCCGCATCGAGCCGACGTTCAGGCCGGCCTGAGCGGCAAAGACGAGCCCGAGCAGCAGAACCGGAACCTGCGTGAACAGATGGACGACGATCGCAGCGGCGACAGCCGCTTCGTCGGGGGCATGGAACAGCGCGGTCGCCGCATAGCGGAAAGCGGCGTGAAATCCACCGACGCCGCCCGGCGTCGGCACGGCGACGCCGATGGCGAGCAGCTGGATCATCGGGAACGTGCCCGTAAACGGAATGTCAAGATCGAAGGCGACCGCGCCCGCCCAGATGCCGGCCGCGATGCACAGCCACAACGGCAACGACCACAGCAGGGCGATGAACAGGCGCGCCGGCCGTCGGACGGCGCCAAGGCCGAGCGCGAACCGCTCGATGAGCGCGCCAAGCCGTGTCGCCATGGAGGGAACGACACGAGTCAGCCGTTCGGCGAGCTGGCCGAGGCGTTCGGGATCGCGCGCCAGCAGAACCAGGATCGTAAAGCTGCCGGCGGCTGCCGCGACACCGAGGATGGCGATGCGTTGCAGCCAGCCAAATGCCACGGGGTTCTCGACGCGCAAATCGCGGCCGAAGACGAAGACGTACGAGGCGAAGAGCAACAGGACCGTGATGACGTCCAGCACGCGCTCGAGGATGATCGTCGCAAACGCGCCGGTTGCGGTCATCGCGTGGTGGTGTGATTCCTGACGCGCAAGGAAGTACGGGCGAATGACCTCGCCGGCGCGCGCCGGCAGCACGCTGCTTGCCGCAAATCCGACGACGGTCGCGCGAAAGGCGTTCCCGAAGCTCGTCGCTCCGAGTGGCTCGAGCAGATACTGCCATCGGTACGCGCGGATCGCCACGTTCACCGGCATCGTGGCGAGCGACAACAGCAGCCACTCCGGCCTGGCCCGTACGATGTCGGCACCAACCCGCCAGAGATCGATGTTGCGAAGAAACAATGCCAGCAGCGCGACTGCCGCTGCCACAACGGTGATCGCGCGGAGAGGGATTCGCATGCGGAGTTGAGCGTCCCCTACTATACCGCGGGCACTACATGTTGTTGTTGTCAGGCGTCTCGTACCCCTTGTAAGATGCGGGCTCGCCTTTCCGTCTGCAGAGGATTTTGTTGCCGCTCGCCTCGCCGGTTCTCCACACTACGCTTGCT
>DATFXR010000632.1:0-2089 GCA_035315685.1 Vicinamibacterales bacterium
CGTCGTCTGGCAGTACAACGGGCTGACCCCGGAGGAGATGGAGACTCGCATCGTTACGAACTTCGAGCGAGCGCTCACCTCCAACGTCGTCGGCATCGAGCACATCGAGTCGCAGTCGCACCAGAGCATCGCGGTCGTCCGTGTGTACTTCCATCCGACGGTGCAGGTGGATCTCGCGCTCTCACAGATCGTGACGCAGTGCCAGGTCCAGATCCGCAACATGCCGCCCGGCACTTTTCCGCCGCAGGTCCTCAAGTACGACGCCGCGAGCGTGCCGATCCTGCAGCTCGGGCTGAGCAGTCAGACGCTCAAGGAGCAGGAGATCTTCGACCTGGCGAACAATTTCATCCGGACGCCGCTGGCGACTGTGCAGGGCGCGACCGTGTCGTATCCTTTCGGCGGCAAGAACCGTCAGGTCACGGTCGACCTGGACCTTAACGATCTGTACGCGAAGCACCTGTCGCCCATTGATGTCTCCAATGCGCTGAACCTGCAGAACCTCATCGTGCCGGCCGGGACGGCCAAGTTCGCCGGCACCGAGTATCCGGTGCGGCTGAACAGCAGCCTGCCCGCGGTCAGCGAGTTCAACGACCTGCCGATCAAGACGGTGAACGGCGCGACGATTTACATGAAGGACGTCGCGACGGTCCACGACGGATTCATTCCGCAGACGAACATCGTGCGGACGAACGGATCGCGCGGCGTCCTCCTGACCGTTACCCGCAACGGCCGGGCGTCGACACTGGCGATCGTCAACGCGGTGAAGAACGAGCTGCCACGGATCATGGCGACCGTCACGCAGGACCTGAAGCTGTCGGTCTTCGGCGATCAATCGCTGTTCGTGCGCTCGGCCATCGGCGGCGTTGTGCGCGAGACGCTGATTGCCTCGGTGTTGACCGGCCTCGTCATCCTGCTCTTCCTCGGCAGCTGGCGGAGCACGCTGATCGTGTGGACGTCGATTCCCCTCTCGATCCTGAGCTCGATCTGCATTCTGAACCTCTTGGGCCAGACGATCAACGTGATGACGCTCGGCGGGTTGGCGCTCGCGGTCGGCATCCTGGTGGACGATGCGACCGTCGAAATCGAGAACACGCACCGCAACCTCAACATGCGGAAGCCGCTGGTTCGCGCAGTGCTGGACGGCGCGTCGCAGATCGCCGTGCCCACGTTCGTCTCGACCTTGTCGATTTGCATCGTGTTCGTGCCGGTGCTGCTGTTGACCGGCACCGCGCAGTACCTGTTTACGCCGCTCGCGATGGCCGTGGTGTTCGCGATGGTGGCCTCCTATCTGCTGTCACGCACGCTCGTGCCGACGATGGTGCACCACATGCTGGGCAGCGAGGTGGCCGTCCATCATTCGGACGGCCACAGCGGCCGCGGCGTGCTGTGGCGCCTCCATCGCGTGATGAACGATCGGTTCGAGCGGTTTCGCGTCCGCTACCTCGGCCTGCTCGATTGGTCGCTGGCGCAGCGGGCGGCCGTCCTCGCCGCGTTTCTGCTGGTGTCGCTCGCATCGCTCGGATTGGTGCGCATGGTCGGCCGCGATTTCTTCCCGGACGTGGACGCCGGCACGCTGCGGCTTCACGCGCGGATGCCGCCTGGGACGCGGATCGAGCAGACCGAGGTCCGCCTCGCCGACGTCGATCAGGAGATCCGCCGCGCGCTCCCGCCGGCGGAGGTCGAGACGATCCTCGACAACATCGGGATCCCGAACGCGTGGAGCAGCCTCGCACAGGGCGACGTGCCGAACATCGCCGCTACTGACGGCGAGATCCTGATCTCGCTCACTCGCGAGCGCCATGGGGCCGTCCGCGACTACGAAGTGCTGCTGCGGAAGCGGCTCAACGAGAAATTCCCCGACATGGCGTTCTTTTTCGAGCCGGCGAATATCACGAAACAGATTCTGAGCTTCGGCCTGCCCGCGCCAATCGACCTGCAGATCGTCGGGCAGAACGCGCGGAACAACTACCGGTTGGCCGAGCAGCTGCGGGAACGCGTCGCCCGGATTCCCGGTGCCGCCGACGTGCACGTTCACCAGGTGTTCGAGCAGCCGCAGTTGAACGTGAACGTCGACCGCGTGAAAGCGGGG
>DATFXR010000633.1:0-6940 GCA_035315685.1 Vicinamibacterales bacterium
GTGATGACCGATTCGATGACCGAGTCGCCGACACGCACGGTGACGTGGACGAGCACGTCGCCCCACACGATGTCCTCGATCGTGCCGCTCAGGTGATTGCGTGCGCTCAGCGCCATCGGTCCTCCTCATGCGGCGCGAGCCACGGGTTCGTGAACCGCGGGGGGCCAGGCGTCAGTGCCGCCATGACCGCGCACGCCGCCGCGCGCATCGGTCGCGCGCTCGGCCAGGGTCGCTGCCGGCTCCGAACGAATCGACCCAAATCGACTAGCTGGACCGCATCATGTTGCATGGCGCCGATGATCTTTGTATAAAAGACCATTCTGCGCAAGGCGGTTCGGCGGGTCGATCTCAGCCTCATGTCCATCCTCCGGTCGGCGGTTCTCACCTCTCTCCTCGTCTTCCTCGCAGCGTTCGCCGCGGCGCAGCCGCTGAGGATCGCCGCCGCGTCGGACCTGCAGGCGGCGCTGCCGAACATCGCCGCGGCGTTCGAGAAGGACACCGGACACGCGGTCGCGCTGACCTTTGGATCGTCGGGAAACTTCTTCACGCAGCTGCAGAACGGCGCACCGTTCGACCTGTTTCTGTCGGCCGACATCGACTATCCGCGGCAACTCGAGCGCGATGGACGGGCGGAGAAAGGCAGCCTCTACGAGTACGCGACGGGACGCCTCGTGCTGTGGACCAGGAACGACTCTCGGATCGATCTCACGCGCGGGCTGGCCGTCCTGACCGATCCGGCGGTGCGGCGGATCGCGATCGCGAATCCCGAGCATGCCCCGTACGGGCGCGCGGCGGTCGCGGCGCTGCACCATGAACGGATCGACGAGGGCGTGAAGGCGAAACTGGTGCGCGGCGAGAACATCTCGCAGGCGGCGCAGTTCGTGCAATCCGGCAACGCCGACGTCGGCATCGTCGCGCTGTCGCTGGCGCTCGCGCCGGCGCTGAAGAACAGCGGACGGTTCGTCGAGGTCCCGGAGTCGTTCTATCCGCCGATCGAGCAGGCGGCAGTGGTCGTCGCGGCGTCCCGCCAGAAGGCGGTCGCGCGACAGTTCGTCGAGTTTCTGAAGCAGCCCGCCAGCAGACGCACGCTCCAGTCGTACGGCTTCGTCGTTTCGCAGCAGTGACCGGAAGGCTTCGCGCTACACTCCCCGTCCATGGATTGGACCGCGATCGGGTTGAGCGTGCGGCTGGCGGCGATCGTCTCGGGCATCCTGCTGGTCATCGGCTTGCCGATCGCGTACTGGCTCACCTTCGCGCGGTCGCGATGGCGTTTCCTGTTCGAGTCGATCGTCGCGCTGCCGCTCGTCCTGCCGCCAACCGTGCTCGGCTTCTACGTGCTCCTCGCGCTCGGCTCGCGCAGCCCGATCGGCCGCGCCTGGGAGAGGTGGACCGGACACGGCCTCGCGTTCACCTTCGAAGCGCTGGTGATTGCGTCGGTGCTCTACAGCCTGCCGTTCGCGGTGCAGCCGATCGCGGCGTCGTTTGCGCAGATCGATCGGACGCTGCTCGAGGCGTCGGCGACCCTCGGCGTCGGTCCGCTGCGCACGTTCCTCCGCGTCGTGTTGCCGCTGTCGCTCGACGGCGTCCTCGCCGGCATGGTGCTGACCTTCGCGCACACCATCGGCGAATTCGGCGTCGTCCTGATGGTCGGCGGCAACCTTCCCGGCGTCACGCGGACGGTCTCGATCGCCATCTACGACGATGTGCAGGCGTTCAACTTTGCGGCGGCGCACCGGACGGCGCTGCTGCTCCTGGTGTTTTCGTTCGCCGCGCTCGCGTCCGTGTACGCGATGATGCGGAAGCCCTGGGCGGTCGCGCCGCTGTCATGAGCCTCGACGTGCGTCTCCGCACGCGTCTGTCGCCGCGCTTCCGGCTCGACGTCGCCTTTACCGCCGCACCCGGCACGACCATCGTCTTCGGCGCATCAGGATCCGGAAAGACGACGCTGCTCCGGTCGGTCGCCGGCCTGGCCGCGACCGACGAAGGACGGATTGCGATCAACGATCGCGTGCTGCTCGACGTGGGCGCGCGCATCAACGTCCCGCCGCCCGGCCGCCGCGTCGGCCTGGTGTTTCAGCATCTCGCGCTTTTTCCGCACCTGACGATTGCCGAGAACATCGCCTACGGGCTGCCGCGGCAGCCGGCGACGAAGCGCGATGCGCAGACCACGGCGATCGCGACGTCGTTCGGCATCGCGCATCTGCTCGCGCACCGGCCCGCGGCGGTTTCCGGCGGCGAACGGCAGCGCGTCGGCCTGGCGCGGGCGCTGGTGACCGATCCCGAAGTGCTGCTTCTCGACGAACCGCTGTCGGCGCTCGATCACGACACGCAGTCGCGAATCATCGCCGATCTCCGGACGTGGAACGAGCGGCGCCGCGTCCCGATTCTCTACGTCACGCACTCGCAGCGGGAAGCGTTCGCGCTCGGGGAGCGCGTCCTGCTGCTGCGCGACGGGACCATTGTCGCCGACGGCACGCCGGACAAGGTCCTGAACGCGCCGTCGCACGAGAGCGTCGCGCAGCTGGCGGGCTTCGAGAATCTGCTCGATGCGGTCGTCATCGAGCGGCGGCCGGATGCCGGCGTGATGATCGTGCGCCTGACCGGAACGGCGACCGATCTCGAGACACCGCTGACGTCGTTCGACGCGGGCGATCGCATCCGCGTGGCAATTCGGGCGGGCGATATTCTGATCGCGACGGAGCGCCCTCACGGGTTGAGCGCACGCAACGTCGTGCCCGCGACGATCGGTGGTCTGGCGCGTCAGGGCGCAACGGTCCGGCTGGAAGCCAGCATCGGCGTGCCCGTCGAAGTCCACGTCACGCCCACCGCGAGCGCGGACCTCGATCTGCGGCCCCACGGCAACGTCTGGCTGGTGATCAAGACCCACTCCTGCCACCCCGTGTCCGCAGTATGATTCGAGTCGATTTCGGAGGTCTGCTGACATGGGGTTGATGACCGTGCGAGCCGCTGCCGAGCGGATGGGCATCGGCTACTCCACCCTGAAACAGTGGATTCACCAGGGCAAGGTGCGCACCACCAAAACGGCCGGCGGCCATCACCGCCTCTCCGAAGCGGAAGTGGACCGCGTGCTGGCGCCGCAGACACCGCCCTCGCACAACAAGCGGCCGGCTGCCTCGACCGGGTTGATCGTGGCGTTGAGCGGCCGGAACCGGCTCCATGGCTTCGTCGACGAAGTACGCAGCGACGGCCTGCTCGGTCAGGTTCGCCTCCGCATCGGCGATCAGACGCTGACCGCGGTGATCACCAGCGACGCGATCTCCGAGTTGAAGCTGCGTCGCGGCGACGACGCGGTCGCGATCATCAAGTCAACTGAAGTCATGATCGCCCGCGAAGCGCCCGAACGACCCGAACCGGCTGCCGCGAGACGCCGCCGCCGCTGACAGCGGAGGTTCGCGCCGTTTCGCCTCACGTCCCGGTCGCGCGAAAGGCAGTGGACCTGGCGAATCGAAAAATGCCCTAGGATACGCGCCATGGTGCAGACGCGGGGTCGCTCGATGCTGGTGTGCGCGGTGCTGCTCGGACCGGTTGTCCACGCGCAGGTCAAGGCACAGCCGAAGCCGGCCACGCCGCCGTGGGACAAAGGGATTCAGCCGATCAGCCGCGACAGCTACTACAACGCGATCGCGTGCGGCAAGCAGGGCGGCGCGAACCCGGCGTGCGTGTTCTGGGACACCGGCTTGTGCAAGAACGACGATTTCACGCTCGCGATGTACACGCCGTACAAGCAGGTGGCGTACGAGGTGTGGCAGGCCGTGAAGAACAAGCAGGACGCGCCGACGCCGAGCTATGCTGACGCGCAGCGGACCCGCATCACCGTCGGCGTGACGGCTGCGGCGGCGGCAAAGAATCCGATCGCCGCGGTGACCATCAAGCGCGGCGGCGCGACCGTGAAACCGGTGACGCAGTCGCTCGAGACCGGCGGCGGCGGGAAGTTCATTTTCGACTTCGCCGCGTTCGCCCCGACCGAAGACGTGACGCTCGAACTCGCTGGCCGCGCGCGGACCGTGTCGTGCGCGATCGATCGCGCAGCCCTCGCCAGCTTCCGCTGACGGCGGGAGATCGCAGAGAGCTTCCCCTCTGCGATCTCGCCCTACTCCTCTGCGGCGCCGTCTTCTCTGCGGCCTCTGGGTTTACGGCACGCACTGCACCGTGATGAAGATCGTCAGCGGCTTGCTCGTCTTCGGGAACTGAACCGTCACGACCTGCGGTCCGGTGTACGGCTGGCGGATGCCGCCGACGTCGACGATGCCGACGTTGCACCCCGGCTGCGGTGGAATCGCGATGTAATGCGTGCCGTCTTCCGGCGCCTCGATGTGCGCTTCGTGGTTCACGTCCAGCGCGGCGTTGAAGTACGACGATTTCGAGTTCGTCCCGCCGAGCGTGTCCATCCAGAAGATCTGCGCGCCGTCGAGGACCGTTTCACCGTCGTCGAGATAGTTGTTGCCGTTGGCGTCGATGAAGAACCTGGTGTCGATCTCCTGCGCGACGCCGTCTTTCCGGATCTTGTAGTTGTCGGTCTTGCTGTCGGCCGGGACGAAGCCGTGCACGCCGACGCCCCCCTTGAACCCGCAGTCGACCACGCTCGCCAGACACTTGTAGTTCTCGACCAGGGTCACCCACACCTTGTAGACGCCACCCGGATTCGGCGTGTCGAGGTACGGCATCAGCTGCACGGTCACCGCGCCGTGATCGACGTCGAACCCGGTCTTGTGCTGACAACCGGTCGCGACCACGTTGGTGATGATGCCGTTCGCGACGTCGAACTGGCGGCAGCGGGCCGCATCGGTCGAGAGCAGCTTCTTCCCGCTGGGGTCGGTCACCTGGAAGATGTATCGGCCGTCGTCGAGACCGGCCGCCGTCTGCGGTGCGCCTGGGCCGGGACCGCCATCGAGATAGACGGCGTCCTTGCTCGGGTAGATGTTCGCGTTCACCTCCGAACCATCGGCAACCGTCGTGAAGATGGCGCCCGATGGTGCGTGCGCAAGCAACGGAGCGCAGAGCATCGCAGCGCAGAAGGTTCCCAGGATGAATGCAGGCACACGTGGTGTCATGAATCGCCCTCCGGCGGTTCGAAGAGAAGTTGACAAGGCAATATCAGGAAAGCATCAGCAACACGCGTACCGCCGAAGGCGGGAAGATTTCGGCACGTTTCCGCGCGCGGAAATCGAAGTCGCCCTCCGCGATGTTTAGGTTCGGCTGGAGAGAAGAATCGGAAGATTAGCGCCCGTTGTACCGGACCATGACGACGGTCACGTCGTCGCTCTGAGTGGCGCCGGCGCAGAACGCCTGGACATCGGCCAGCAGCGCGTCGAGCACCTGCTGAGGGGTGTCGCCGCGATGCGCATGGGCGCAGGCGAGCAGCCGATCGTCGGTGAACTCTTCGCCGGCGGGGTTCATCGCCTCGGTGACGCCATCGCTGAAGGCGACGATCAGGTCGCCCTTGTCGAGCGTCACCGTCTCTTCCTCGAACGCTGCCTGCTCGAACAGGCCGAGCACGACGCCACCCTTGTCGAGCCGCCGGATGCCCGACCTGGAGACCAGCAGCGGCGCGTTGTGTCCGGCGTTCGAGTAGGTGAAGGCCCCGTCGGCGCCGAGGATGCCGTAGAACGTCGTGAGGAACCGCGATTCGATCGCGCGGCGGAACAGACCGTGGTTCAGCCGCGTGATCAGCGGCGCCGGGCTCGACTGGTAGGTCGCCTCGGCACTGAACATCCCGAGCACCGCCGACGCGAGCAGCGCCGCCGGCGATCCCTTCCCCGCCACATCGCCGACGATGAAACCGAAGCGACTGTCGGTGAGATCGACGTAGTCGAAGAAGTCGCCGCCGACGGCGCGACAGGCGATCGATGCGGCCGCCGTCGAGAAGAACGGCCCCTCGCGATTGCCAGCCGGGAGCAGCGCCTGCTGAATGGCGGCGGCGACTTTCAGCTCCTGCTCGAACTTTGCCTTGTCGAGCGCCTCGCGGTAGAGCCGCGCGTTCTCGATCGCCAGCGCCGCCTCGGCCGACAGCGTTTCGAGCGCCGATTGCGCAGAGGCGGAGCGCAGTGCGCCGCGCTCGCGGCTGTCGAGGTAGAGCACGCCGATGATTTCATCCGCGCCCTTCTGCTCTGCGCGTTCGACGTAGCGGACCAGCCGCAGCGGGGTGCAGAGCACGTGCCGGATGCCGAGCGCGACGGTGCCGGTATGCAGCTGCGCGAGATCGCCATCGAGGAGATCCTCGACAATCGTCTGCTGTCCGGTGGCGAAGACCGTCTCCGGGATCTTGCGGCTGGTCTCGAACGTGCTGCCGGGGAGGGTGGTCTTGCCGCGCATGCGCGCCATCCTTAAGTCGAGCGTCTTGTCGCGGTTCGCCAGCATGATGAACCCGCGCTCGGCGCCGGTGACGTCGATCGCCGAATCGAGCACCATCGCCAGCACGTCGTCGAGAACGCGGCCCGATCCGAGCGCCCGAAGGCCTTCGAGCAGCGCCGCCATCTGCCGCAGCTCGGTTGCCGCCGAGACCGCGCTCTTCTCCACCGACGGCGCCTCATCGTCGATGAAGAAGACGATCTCGGTGTCGCCCGACTGACCGAGCTTCACGTGATCGCCGTGCGCCAGGACTCGTTCGGTGATCTTCTCGCCGTTGACGAACGTGCCGAACCGCGACTGCTTGTCGCGGATGATGCAGGTGGCGTTCTCGCAGCTGATTTCGGCGTGGACCCGCGAGATGTCGGCGCCCGGCAGCCGCAGATCGGTCTCGCTGCGGCGGCCGATCGTGAACAGCGGCTTGTCGATGTTGACGATGCGCCGGCCGAGCGCGTCGGTGACGACCAGTCTGGGGGCCGGCGGCGAGTCCGTCATAGCGTCGCGATTATATGCGACGGCGGACGCTAGAATGGCGCGTGCCCCGGTTCAAGCTGACGATCGAGTACGCCGGCAC
>DATFXR010000634.1:0-7292 GCA_035315685.1 Vicinamibacterales bacterium
CGTCTTGCCTTCGGCTTGAAACGTCGCCAGCTTGAACGGCGTCTCTGGATTTGTGGAGATCAGCGGCCGCTGCGCCCGCGCCGGCGCGACCAGTGTGAGCAGCAACGCGACCATCACCGCGCGACGCATGATTCCTCCTGCCAAAAGCCGACATCATAGCGCCATCCCGTCCCTACGCTTATGGGTGATGTGCACGCTCGCCGGCTTTGCAACGATCGGCGCATGACCACTGACCTGCTCGCCACGTTTTCCAATCAGCTCGCCGACGCCGTCGCTGCCGCCGCGCCGTCGGTCGTCCAGGTGCAGGGCCGGCGCCGGCCCGCCAGCGGCCTCGTCTACGCGGACGACGTCGTCCTCACCACCGTCCGCACGCTCGGCCGCGAGGACAACATCCACGTTCGCCGCGACGACGGCGAACTGCTCAATGCCGAGCTCGCCGGCTGGGATCCGACCACCAGCCTCGCCGTGCTGCGCGTGCCGGGTCTCGGCGCCGCGCCGATCCGCCGCTCGTCGGCAGAACCCCGAGTCGGACAGCTCGCGCTCGCGATCGCGCGATCGTGGAGTAACGTCGTCACCGCAAGCGCCGGGATCGTCGCCGTGATTGGCGGTCCGCTGCCGACCGGCCGCGGCCGCGCGCTCGACCAGGTGATTCGCACGACCGCGCCGATGCACGACGGCTTCTCGGGAGGCGCGTTTCTCGACGCGTCGGGCGCGCTCGTCGGCGTTGCGACGGCATCGGCGATACGCGGCCTCGGCGTGGTGATTCCGGCGGGGATCGCCTGGACGACCGCGGCAACCGTTCTCGAGCACGGCAGCCTGAAGCGTGGCTACCTCGGGCTCGCGGGCCAGCAGGTGGAGCTGCCTGAGGCGCAGCGACGCGCCGATGGTGTCGATCACGCGCTGCTGGTCGTCGGCGTGACGGGCGGCGGACCGGCGGCGCAAGCTGGCGTGCTCGTCGGCGATCTGCTGCTGACCTTCGATGGCGAGCCGGTGAGCTCACCGGAACAGTTGCTCGGACGTCTGCTCGGCGATCGCGTCGGCCGCAGCGCGAAACTCAGGGTGCTCCGCGGCAACCAGACGGTCGACCTCGACGTCACTGTCGGCGAACGGCCAGTGCATTGACTCGGCTGGGGCCTTCGCGCCACGCTGCGAGTAGCGCGGCGCGGCCGATGGCGATCGGCGCGAGCCTTTTGCACTACGTTGAAGTCGCGGATTGGATCGTTGATCGATGCGAGTGCTGCTGGTCGGTGATGTGGCCGAGCGCGTGCGGCTGCGCGCGCAGATGAACGGCTCGATGGTCGTCGTGGCGGAATACGCCACGGTGGCTGCCGCGCGCGCTGCGGCGATCGATGCCGACGCGATTCTCGTCGCCAATCGCGAAACGGATTCGGCGGATCCCGGCAGCGGCGACAGTTTTGCGGTCGAGGAAGCGCTGACGCCGCGCGAAGTGCAGGTGCTCGAGCTGCTCGCTGAGGGGCTCGCCAACAAGGCGATCGCCGAACGGCTCGGCATCAGCGACCAGACCGTGAAGTTCCACGTCGCGTCGATTTCGGGGAAGCTGGGCGCCGTGAATCGGACCGACGCCGTTCGCCGCGCGGTGCGACGCGGCCTCATCACGCTGTAGGACCCGCGGAAAGGCAACCGCAGAGACCGCGGAGAGCACCGAGAAAAACAAACTCGGCGTGCTCTGCGATCTCTGCGGTTGCTTTTCGTCACCGAGGCCGCTTTTGCATCTCCCCGGGCACGATCGTCAACTGTCGCCGCGCTCCTCCACGCAGGATCGTCAGCGCCGTTGCGTTGCCGATCCGTTCGCCCGTCAGCAGCCGGTGCAGGTCGTCGAGGCCGGCGACCGGTTCGCCTGCGAGCGCGAGCACGACGTCGCCGTCACGCAGGCCGGCGGCTGCCGCGGGACTTCCCGACTCGACCGAGACCACGAACACACCCGACGTCACCGCCAGCTGATTCGCGCGCGAGATCGCGCGGGGGATCGGCACGGTCTGTCCGGCGATGCCGACGTAGCTCCGCCGAATCTTGCCGTCGCGAATCAGCCGCGACGCGACGTAGCGCGCCGTGTTGCTCGCAATCGCAAAGCACAATCCCTGCGCGGGCATGATCGTCGCCGTGTTGATGCCGATCACTTCGGCGCGCGAGGTCACCAGCGGCCCGCCGGAGTTTCCCGGGTTCAGGCTCGCGTCGGTCTGGATGACATCGTCCATCAACCGGCCGGACCGTGCCCGCAGCGATCGCCCTAACGCGCTGACCACCCCGGCGGTCACCGAATGCTGAAAGCCGTAGGGGTTGCCGATCGCGATCGCCAGCTGCCCCACGCGTACCGCGCGCGAATCGCCGAGCGTCGCCCACGGCAGTGGCGGACCGGATGAAGCGTCGGCGCGGATCACCGCCAGATCGGTATGTGGATCGTCGCCGACGAGATCGGCAGCCAACGACCGGCCGTCGGCCATCACGACGGTGACGTGCCGGGCGCTGTCGATCACATGAGAATTGGTGAGAACGAGGCCGTCGGGTGTGAAGATCACCCCGGACCCGCTGCCCCGGCCGGCGTCAATCTTCACCACCGCTGGTCCGACGAGATCGACGGCGCGAGTGACCGCTGAAGAGTAGGCGTCGAGCAGCTCGCGGTCGTCTGGCTGTGGGATCACAGATCGATGCTACGGGCGGCCTGGCGCGGCGGGATCACCCGAACGGGTAGCTGGTGAGCGCTGAGCAATTCGGAATTCGGAATTTGGAATTTGGAATTCGTGTCACGCTGCGACGGTGACCGACGCCGCGACGCAGCTCACGCATTCCAATTCCTAATTCCAAATTCTTAATTGCGGATCCACGCCATGCCGTCCGGCCCGGTGCCGGTCCGCAGCGTCCTGGTGACGGTCCAGGTCTTGAGATCGACGACCGCGACGTGGTTGTCGCCGTTCACGGCCACGAACGCGCGAGCGCCGTCCGGCTGGATCAGGATGCCTTCCGGTGACTTCCCCAACGCGATCCGTTTCATCTCCTTCCGCGCCGGCGCGTCGATGACGACGAGCTCGCCGGTGTCGATGTCGGACACCAGCGCAAACTTGCCGTCGGGCGTCAACTTGATCCGGTTGGACCGCTTCGTGCCGACGTTGATCGTCTGTGTGACCTTCTTCGACGCGACGTCGATCACCGACACGCCGCCGTCACGCGAATGCGCGCTCCACACGTCGCGGCCGTCCGGCGACAGATCGATCCCCTCGGGGCCCTTGCCCACCGGAATCACCGTCTGCGTCCATCCGCCATCGGCATTCTGCTGAATCGCCGACACGCTGTCGGACGAGATGTTCGACGTGAAGATCGTCCGGAGATCCTTCGTGGGCAGCAGCATGTGCGTGGCGCCCTGTCCGGTTTCGAACTGCCAGTCGATCTTGTCGGTCGCCGGATCGTAGCGCGCGATCTTCTTGTCGGCCTCGGCGGTGAAGTACAGCTTCCCGTTCGCGAACGCGAGCCCGTGCGGCCGCGACAGCGGTGCCACCTCGATCCGCCGGACTTCCTTCTGCGCCGCGATGTCGATCATCGAGATCGTGTGGCCGGGCGCTCCGCTTCCGTAGTTGCTCGCGAAGGCGAACTTGCCGTCGGTCGAGGCAACGAGCTCGTGCGGCCCCTGCCCCACCGGCACCTTGCCGGTAATCGCCCCCGAGTCGGGGTTGACGATCACGAACGTCGCATCCTCCTTGTTGAGCACGAGCAGCCGTCCGGACTGGGCATGGCCGGCCGCAACGAGGAGTGTGAGGATGACGATGACAGTGAGAGTGATGCACTTCATACGAGGAGTATATGGCGGCGGATAGAGCAATCAGGAATTTGGAATTCGGAATTTGGAATTCGTGATCGCGGTCCGGCTGAAGCCGGACACTACCCGATCGCGAATTCTTAATTCTTAATTCCAAATTCTTAATTGTCGCGTGCTCCGCGCGGCTAGCCGCGGATCGCGCTGAGCACGTCACCGTACGTTCCGGGATCGACCACTGTCTCGATCAGCGACGGACCGTCAACGCGTCGAGCCGCCGCGAGCGCGTCGCGCAGCTCATCTTCGTTCCGTGCGACGTAGCCGGCAACGCCCGCCCTTGCGCCACTGCACACCAGCGGACGCTGCCGAGCGACACGCCCGACGGCGGAAAATTCCGGTGCTGTTGCTTGACGTCAAGTTGTCAGGCACGCGCCCGGCAGCCCGGTGATCTCGGCCTGCGCAATCGCAGCAATCGCTCCACCGGTTTCCGTGGCCGTCAACACGAAGCGCAGACCCGCCCGTCCGGCCGCGGCGATCAGATCGAGGTTGCTGCCGCCGCCCGGTACACCGAACAGCGACTCGACGCCCGCGTCGAGCAGGCGGCGGACGATGACCTCGGCGACCGACTGCATCGGAAACGTGGACTATTATGGCGCTGTGCCGTCGGCCGACCTCCACGACGACCTGCGACGCGCGGTCCGCGATCTCTGCACAGCGTTTCCCGACAGCTACTGGCGCGAGCTCGATGCGGCGCGCGCCTACCCCGACGCGTTCGTCAAGGCGCTCACCGCCGCCGGCTACCTGGCCGCGCTGATTCCCGAAGAGTACGGCGGTTCCGGCCTCGGCATCGCGGAAGCGTCGATCATCCTCGAGGAGATCAACCGGAGCGGCGGCAACGCAGGTGCGTGTCACGCGCAGATGTACACGATGGGCACGCTCCTGCGGCACGGATCCGACGCTCAGAAGCGCGCCTTTCTGCCCGGGATCGCGACCGGGGAGCTGCGGCTGCAGGCCTTCGGCGTCACCGAGCCGACGACCGGGTCCGACACGACGCAACTGAAGACGATGGCCATGCGCAAGGGAGACGTCTATCTGGTCCGCGGGCAGAAAGTGTTCATCTCCCGCGCCGAGCATTCCGATTTGCTGCTCCTCGTTGTGCGCACGACGCCGATCGAGCGGGTGAAGAAGCGCAGCGACGGCCTGTCGATCCTGCTCGTCGATCTTCGCGACGCAGTCGGGCACGGACTGACGATTCGTCCGCTGCGGACGATGATGAACCACGCGACGACCGAATTGTTCTTCGACGATCTCGAAGTGCCGGCGGCCGCGCTGGTCGGCGACGAGGGCCGCGGGTTCAGGTATCTGATCGACGGGCTGAACGCCGAGCGGATTCTGATTGCCGCCGAGTGCATCGGCGACGGACGCTGGTTCGTCGAGCGCGCCGCCCGGTACGCGCGCGAGCGCGTCGTCTTCAACCGGCCAATCGGACAGAACCAGGGCGTGCAGTTCCCGATCGCACGCGCGCACGTCAGCGTCGAGGCGGCAGACCTGATGCGCGTCAAGGCCGCGGACCTGTTCGATCGCGGCGCGCCATGCGGAAGCGAGGCGAACATGGCGAAACTGCTCGCCGCCGACGCGTCCTGGGAAGCGGCCAACGTCGCCGTTCAGACGCATGGCGGCTTCGGCTTTGCCGAAGAGTACGATGTCGAACGGAAATTCCGCGAGACGCGCTTGTATCAGGTGGCGCCGATCTCGACCAATCTGATCCTCGCCTACGTCGCCGAGCACGTGCTCGGATTGCCGAGGTCGTACTGAAGCGGTGAAAATTAAGAATTACGAATTAAGAATTCGGACACTTGCGTCGGGTGTCGGAACATCAGCGACGTGCTGATTGTCCAATGGTTCCGACGGAAGCACGAATTCTTCATTCTTATTTCTTAATTCTTAATTGACGCTGATGGCTCCACTATCCGGCATCACTGTCGTGACGCTCGAACAGGCGGTGGCGGCGCCATTTGCGACGCGGCAACTGGCCGATCTCGGCGCGCGCGTCATCAAGATCGAGCGCCCGCGCGAAGGCGACTTCGCGCGGCACTACGACGCGACCGTCAAGGGGCTGTCAAGCCATTTCGTCTGGCTGAACCGATCGAAAGAGTCGCTGACGCTCGACGTCAAACGGCCGGAGGCGGCCGGCGTGCTCGCCCAGCTGCTGGGGCGCGCGGATGTGTTCGTGCAGAACCTCGCGCCCGGCGCGACCGCACGTCTCGGCCTGAGCGCCGATGTACTGCGCCGGCGCTACCCGCGTCTGATCGTCTGCAACCTGTCGGGATATGGATCGACCGGCCCCTACGCGGAGCGAAAAGCTTACGACCTGCTCGTGCAGAGCGAAGTGGGGCTCGTGTCGATCACCGGGACCGAGCAGGCGCCATCGAAAGTCGGGATCTCGATCGCCGACATCGCCGCCGGTATGTACGCGTACTCGGGCATTCTCGCGGCGCTGCTCTCGCGCGCGACGTCCGGCGAGGGCACGTCCATCGACGTCTCGCTCTTCGATGCGCTCGGCGAGTGGATGGGGTATCCCGCGTACTACACCGCATACAGCGGCACGGCGCCGCGCCGGACCGGCGCCGAGCATGCCTCGATCGCGCCGTACGGTCCGATCCGCGCCGCCGACGGCGAACTGTTCGTGGCCGTTCAGAGCGGGCGCGAGTGGACGCGCTTCTGCGCCGATGTTCTGCAGTGGCCGGAGCTCGAGCACGACGATCGCTTTCGGACGAACTCCCTGCGCGTCGCCAACCGCAACGCCCTGCACATTGCCATCGAGTCGACGCTGGGATCGCTGACCACCGCGGACATCATCGGGCGGCTCGACAGGGCGCAGATTGCCTACGCGCGCATGAACTCCATTGCCGAGTACCTTCGGCATCCGCAGATGATCGAGCGCGACGTGTGGCGCGACATCGATTCGCCGTCGGGTACGCTCCGGGCGACGAAGCCGCCGGTGCGGATGGCGGGCGTCGAGCCGGTGATGCGCGGCGTGCCGGCGCTCGGTCAACAGACCGACGCGATTCTCGAAGAACTGGGCGTCACCCGCGCGACGATCGCGGCGTGGCGCGCGGCGGGAGTGATTTGAGATGTCGACCAAACCCGGATGGACGGGCCGCGTGTTCGAGGATTTCGCCATCGGCGACGTCTACGAGCATCCGCTCGGACGCACGATTCTGGACGCCGACAACATCTGGTTCACGTGCCTGACGATGAACACCAATCCGATTCATTTCGACGGCGAATACGCATCACGGACCGAGTTCAAGAAAAGGCTCGTCAATTCGTGCCTCACGCTGTCGCTCGTCACTGGACAGTCGGTCACCGATCTCACCGTCAACGCGGTCGCGAATCTCGGCTGGGACGACGTGCGGCTGCCGCATCCGGTCTTCGAAGGCGACACGATCTACGCCCGCAGCGAAGTCCTCGAGACCCGCGAATCGACATCGCGGCCAGCGGCCGGCGTCGTGCGCGTGAAGAC
>DATFXR010000635.1:0-5527 GCA_035315685.1 Vicinamibacterales bacterium
CACATGGTCTTCTACCTCAACGTCGACGTGAAGACGCTGATCGGTCGTGTCCTCGCCTCACGGGGCATGGACTTCTGGGAATCAGGGATGGACCTGAAACACGGCGACGACATCTACGACAGCTTCCGTGCGTATCAGAGCCGGCTGCTCCGCGAATACAGCTCGATGGCCGACGAGTTCCATTTCAAGGTGGTCGACGCGCGACGGCCCGTCGATCGGATTCAGGACGAGCTCCGGAAGAACGTTGCCGCCTTCCTCGAATCGGCGGAGAAACCGGTCGAGCGCCCCGCCGACACGCTCGCGTTACAGCGTTAACCGCAAAACCGCAGAGATCGCAGAGCTACGCAGAGGCGAGGCGCGCGATCGGCCCGCGACGCGGGCCTTCGTGCCCTTCGTGTCTTCGTGGCTACGGCAGGCTTTTCGCAGGGTGACAGCGGCAGCCCGTCAGCGCTCGAAACGCCACGGCAGCTTTGCGTCGACGCCGAAGTTCGGCTCACCCCAGCCGAATGCGTCGACGCCGAGATCGGCCGCGAGGCGCTCCGCGTACACCACAGACGAAGCGTCGAACCGGCCGCTCACCGTCGTCGTCACCGCGTAGACCTTGATGCCGGTACGGTCGCGCCACTTGAAGGCGGCCGCCGCGCGCTTCGCGACACGGTCGCGCGGCAGGACAACGCTGTTTTCGACCGCGAACGGCTCGATCAGCAGCGCATCGTTCGCGCCAAGCTCGGACGGCGCGGCGGCGCGGGAGGCGTCCTTGTCGAACAGATCGTCGGGATTGATCGCGTTCATGCACGCCGAGAGACCGCGCTCGTGGACGGCGCGCACCGTCGCCGATCGGCGCGAGGACGAGATGCCCGACTCGCGGCCCGCCTCGCCGAAGAAGATGCCGTCGACGCCGAGTTGCTGCCACGCGTCGATGCGGCGGACGATCTCGGGGTCGGTGAGCTGCTGCACCCGCCCGAGACTGACGGAGCCGTAGATCAGCGGCTTGCGCGGCCGCATGTGGAGGCGCGTGACGATCTGGCCGACCAACTGCTGTTCCTGCTGCAAGTCGGCGTCGGCGGACGTGCCGCCGAGCTCGAGGCCGTCGCCGAACACCATGACGTCGTAGTCGCTGAAGACACGGACCGCGTGTGCCACGCTGCCGTCGGCGCCTTCCACGAGGCTGGGAAAGCCGTAGTAGATCGCGAGACGTTTGGGGACGACATTCCCCGCGTGGAGCACGACGGCGAGCGCCGCGACTGACGCGCAGACGACGACACGAGTTCTAGCGACCGATCCGGCAGAATTGTGAGTCACTGGCTTTACATAGTGTACACGCGCGCCCATGTACGCCCGCCGATCGGCCGGGCGAACACCTGTACTGACGTCCGGGATCACGGCCCGGCTCGACGGATCTGCCACGCCAGCTGCCGAAATTAACGCAGACGAAATGTCGCGGTGCCGGCGGTTCGGGTATCGTGAACGGACATGCCCATGGTTGCGCCGCCACGACCTGGAGTGCCGGCTTCCTCGACTCCGGCCACCAAGCCGTCGTCGCCGGCGCCGCCGAAGATCGACGTCCAGGCGCTCAACGTGTCATACGGCGAGCGGCGCGTCCTGCACGCCGTCACCGCCGAGATTCGGCCGAATCAGGTCACCGCGCTGATCGGACCGTCCGGCTGCGGCAAATCGACCTTCCTCCGCACGCTGAACCGCATGAACGACATCGTCCCCGGTGCGCGCATCGAAGGGACGGTCACCATCGATGGCCATGACATCTATGCGCCCGCCGTCGACGTCGTCGATCTGCGGCGCCGCGTCGGGATGGTCTTCCAGAAGTCCAACCCGTTTCCGAAGTCGATCTTCGACAACGTCGCGTACGGGCTCCGCATCAACCGCCTCGCCGGATCACGCGAGGAGCTTCGCGGCCGCGTCGAGGCGAGCCTGAAGTCGGCGGCGCTGTGGGAAGAGGTCAAGGATCGCCTGCAGTCCTCCGCGCTGGCGCTGTCCGGCGGCCAGCAGCAGCGGCTCTGCATCGCGCGCGCGCTCGCGGTCGGTCCCGAGATCCTGCTGATGGACGAGCCGGCGTCGGCGCTCGATCCGATTGCCACGCAACGCATCGAGGAGTTGATCTATCAGCTGAAGCAGCGATATACGATTGTGATCGTCACGCACAACATGCAGCAGGCAGCGCGGGTCTCCGACGTGACGGCGTTTTTCTGGCTCGGCAAGCTGGTCGAGGTCGGTCCGACCGATCGCATCTTCACCGCGCCGGGCGAGAAGCTGACCGAAGACTACGTCACCGGGCGGTTCGGCTGATGCCCCTGCCCGATACTGCCGGCGCACGGCACTTCCAGGATGAGCTGGAGCAGCTGAAGGCGCGGCTGCTCGAGATGGGCGGCCTCGCCGAGGAACAGGTGCGCTGCGCGGTGAACGGTCTGGTCAAACGCGATCGCGACCTGATCGCGCGCGCGCTCACCGGCGACGATCCCCTGAACGCGCTCCACATGGAAGTGGACAACCGCTGCTTCCGGCTGCTCGCCCTCTATCAGCCGATGGCCGTCGATCTCCGTGCGATCGTCGCGGCCGTGAAAATCAACACCGACCTCGAGCGCGTCGGCGACCTGGCGATCAACATCGCCGAAGCCGCGCAGCGCTACGTCGGGCACGCGCCGGTGAAGAAGCTGATCGACATCCCGCGCATGGCGGCCATCGCGCAGAGCATGCTGCGCGACGCGCTCGATGCGTTCGTCCGCCGCGACACCGCGCTCGCGCAATCGGTGCTCAACCAGGACGACGAGCTGGACGCGCTGAAGACGCAGATTTTTCGCGAACTCCTCACCTACATGCTGGCGGATCCGCATACCGTCGAGCCGGCGCTGGACTTGATCCTGATCTCCCGCCACCTCGAGCGAATTGGCGATCACGCGACCAATGTCGCGGAAGACGTGATCTTCATGGTTTCCGCCCGTGATGTTCGCCATCACGCCACCGAGGGCCACAGCTGAACTCGTTCGTCCAAGTCTCGCCTGTTCGTTTGTAGGGTAAAACGGGCAGTTTTTTGGCCAGGGTGGCCAGTTCGGGCTTGTCGCCGACCCAGCCATCGGGCGATAATTGTCTACTCATCAGTAACTTGCCATGGTTTGCCCCCGCTGTGGCCGCCCTGCGACTGCCTCCGAAGGCCGCTGCGTCTCATGCGGCGTCGCGTTCGCGCGGACCGGCATCGCGACGGGGGTGATCCCGGTCGACACGACCGGTCTCCCGCCGGGCGCGACCTTTGGCGCGCCGGCCGGCCTGGCGCAGGGAACGGCTGCGAGGATGGAGGCGGCGACCCGGGTGCGCGTGCCGCCTACCGATACGAGCACGACCATCGGTCCACTTCGCGTGGGCCAGTCGTTCGGCCCGCGGTATCACATCATCAAGCTGCTTGGCGTCGGCGGGATGGGTGCCGTCTACCAGGCGTGGGACTCGGAGCTGAATGTCGCAGTCGCGCTGAAACTGATCCGCACTGACAAGCGACAGCGAACGCCCCCGGCCGAGGCGGAGAAGCGCTTCAAGCACGAGCTGCTGCTCGCTCGCCAGGTCACCCACAAGAACGTGGTCCGCATTCACGACATCAACGAAATCGACGGCATCAAGTACATCACGATGCCGTTCATCCAGGGCCACGACCTGGCAAGCGTCCTGCGCCGCGACGGGAAACTGCCGCTCGCGCGCGCTGCACCTGGCGCAGCAGATCGCGGAGGGCCTGAAGGCGGCGCACGAGGCTGGTGTCATTCACCGCGACCTGAAGCCGGCGAACGTGATGATCGGCGCCGACGACCTCGCGCTGATCATGGACTTCGGCATCTCGGCCTCCACCGACGAAGCGGCCGAACACGACATCGTCGGCACGCTCGAGTACATGGCGCCGGAGCAGGGCAAGGGCGACGGCGTCGATCAGCGTTCCGACATCTACGCGTTCGGCCTGATTCTCTACGAGGTGCTCACCGGCCCGCGGCGCGGCTACGCGACGACGCCGCAGGAGCGCGTGGACGCGATGCGCGAGCGCACCAGCAAAGGGGTCGCGCCGCTGCGTTCGCAGGACGCGACGATTCCCGAGCCGCTCAGCGCGCTGGTGACGCGTTGCATCGAGCTCGACGCGGCCATGCGGTTTCAGACGACGGCCGAGCTGTGTGCGTCGCTGGCGCGGCTCGACGAGAACGGTGAGCTGATTCCCGAGCCGACGAAGATCAGCCGGCGCATGCTGCTCGCCGCAGCGTGTCTGGTGATGATCGCGCTCATCGCCACGGGGTGGATCGTCCGCTGGTTGACGCCTGCCTCACCGGCGCAGCACGCACCGGTGACGGTGGTGCTCTCAGAGTTCGAGAACCGCACCGGCGACCCGGTGTTCGACGGCTCGCTCGAGCCGCTGCTGGTCCGCGATCTGGAGCGCGTCTCGTTCATCAACCCGATCACCAGGACCGACGACGCGGTACGCAACGATCCGGTGCTGGCGGGCGGCCGGCTCGACGAGCAGAAGAGCCGCCTGGTCGCGATTCGCAGCGGCTATCCGTACGTGCTCTCCGGGCGCATCGACCGCGCGGGCAGCGGCTACGAGCTGACGCTCCGCATCGTCGATCCGCCGGCGGACGGCAAGGTCCTGAAGACGGTCTCGAAGAAGGTCGGCAGCAAGGAGGACGTGATCAAGACGCTGCCGTCGCTCGCGGCGGCGGTGCGGGCGCAACTCGGCGACACGGTCAAACGCGACGAATCGGCGACATCCGAAACGCTGACTGCCGGGTCGCTCGAGGCGGTGCGCGCTTACACGGCCGCGAATCAGCTCGCCGCGCAGGCGAAGGACGCGGAAGCGATCGTCCAGTACCAGCGCGCGGTGCAGCTCGATCCGCAGCTGGGCCGCGCCTACTCGGGGTGGGCGCTCAGCGCCGCGAAGCTCGGACGCACCGATGAGGCAGACGAGCTGTGGAAGAAGGCGCTGGCGCTGCTCGATCGCATGACGGAGCGCGAGCGCTACCGCACTCTCGGCAACTACTACTCGCGCGTCGTCCGCAATCCGGAAAAGCACTGCGTACGTCATCGACGAATCCTTCGGATGCGCCTCACTTGCAGGCTCTGCCGCGCTTAGACGAACAAAACCCTGGAATTCGGGTTTCCGTACATTACGTACGTTTATGGTCTAAAAAGTCAGTTGTGTTGGAGCAAGAGGATTATCTAATACCTATTGTAGAGTTACAAGAATTTCCTGACCTGACAGATCTGTAATAGAAACAGGCCTTCGCATTTAGATTATGGAAAGGAGGAGACTGAGGCTGAAATCGCGCCCGGCCCCGGCCGATGCGCGGGCAACGCCCGTGAGGCGATGCCTTGCACGACAGCGACAACCTGTGACGGGCAGAAGGCGGCGAAGAGCGGCGGGTAGAATAGGCGGCATGGCCGACGTCGCGCAGTGTGTCTTCTGCAGGCGACGCCCCATCGATCGTGCGTGGCGTCCGTTCTGCAGCGAGCGATGTAAGCTGCTGGATCTCGCGCGCTGGGCCGATGG
>DATFXR010000636.1:0-3654 GCA_035315685.1 Vicinamibacterales bacterium
CACCATCGCGAACGGATGCCGCACGCGCGACGGAATCCAGTACTCGACGTACATCTGTCGGCCGTTGACCACCGTACCGCGCGCGAGATGCGCCTGCTCGACGCCGACCCAGAAATAGCTCCACTCCGCGACGTCGAGCGCGCGATCCGCCGACGGCTTCGGCGGCTGAGCGCCGATGTCGCGCAGCCACATCGGTGCCGCGACGCCGGCGATTGCCGTGCGGCGCAGAAATTCGCGGCGGGTCCACGGATCAGGAATGAATATCGACACGCGACCTCCGTCTCGGGGAGAGTGTACGCCACGCTGGGGGAAAGCAACCGCAGAGTCGCAGTGAACGCAGAGACATTGTTCTCTCCGGACAAAAATTGGTTTCTCTGCGATCTCTGCGTTCTCGCCGCGGTTGCTGCCCCGTGACGAATTAAGATGGTCGCCGTATGCAGAACACGATGACCAGCCGCAGCACGACCGAAGACGACATCACCGCCGAGGTACTGCGGCGGTTCGACGCGACACCCGATCCGCGGCTGCGCGAGATCATGCGCTCGCTGGTCCGACACCTGCACGAGTTCGTGAACGACGTGCAGCTCACCGAGGCGGAGTGGTTCGCGGCCATCGAGTTCCTCACCGAAACGGGCCACAGGTGCAACGACCGTCGGCAGGAGTTCATCCTGCTCTCCGACACGCTCGGCGTGTCGATGGTGGTCGACCTGATCAACCACCGGAAGCCGGCAGGCGCGACGGAGTCCACGGTGTTTGGCCCGTTTCACCGCGACGGCGCGCCGGAGATGGCGGCTGGCGGCAACATTGCGCCGCGTGATGCCGGCGGCACGCCGATGATCGTCAGCGGCCGCGTCGTCGACCGCGACGGTCGTCCGATCGCCGGCGCGCTCCTCGACGTCTGGCAGGCCGATTCGAGCGGCAGGTACGACTCGCAGTACGACGGGAGTGACGAACTGCACCTGCGCGGCCGGTTCCGGACCGATGCCGAGGGCCGCTACGTGCTGCGCACGGTCCGGCCGGTTCACTATGCGATTCCCGACGACGGACCTGTGGGACGGATGCTGCGCGCGGCGAATCGCCATCCGTGGCGTCCGGCCCACATCCATTTCGTGATCTCTGCGGACGGCTGCGAGCCGGTGACGACGCACATCTTCGACGACAGCGATCCGTACCTCGCCTCCGACACGGTCTTCGCCGTCAAGGAATCTCTGATCTGCAGGTTCATCCGTCACGACACGAGAGACGCGGCGGCGGCTCGGTTCGGGATCGAGCCGCCGTTCGACACGGTGGAGTTCGATTTCGTGCTCGCGCCGAGCCGCGAGCGCGTGCCCTGACGCTCGGCCGAAGCCTTCGCGCTACGACGAAACGAACTGGTGTATACATAGGCCGCCGCACGCCAATGCACTATTTCGGTCGGTTTGATGATCACGCGCTGGCGCCGCATCCACGCTACGGTGGGCATGCCGGCGGCTACGCCGAAGCGGAGCTCGTGAACGACCAGACCGGATCGGTCCACACCGGTCTCGCGATCTGCGAGCTCGCACCGGGCGGTACGCTCGCGACACACGTGCACTCGTACGAAGAAGGCTTCTACGTGCTCTCCGGCCACGCCATCGTCGCGATCGGCGAGCGCAGCGTCCGCGTCGGCCCGGGCGATTACGGTGCATTGAAGGTCGGCACGTCACACGGATGGCGGACCTCCGGCGGAGAGCCGGTGCGCTGGCTGCAGATGGCCGCGCCGCAACCGAAGCCGATCGGCAGCGGCCGCGACACGTTCTTCCTGAAGAGCGGCTCCGTGCCAGTCGAGGCGGCGCCGTCCGACGCCGGCACGGCGGAGCTGTTGCTCGGGCACTTCGACGTCAGCCAGATTCCGCGCGGCGACGAAGGACGCATCACGACCGGCGGACTCCAGGGCGTCTTCCTGAAGTGGCTGATCGACGAAAAATTCGGCGCGCGGCATCATCGCATGCTGTTCATCGAGTACCAGCCAGGTGTCAGCATCGGACTCCACGACCACACCTTCGAAGAGTCGTATTTCATCCTGAGCGGCGCAGTGCAGGCGACTCTCGACGGACGCCAGTACCTCGCCGGAGCCGGCCACGTGCTGTGGACCGGCGTCGGCTGCGTCCACGCGTTCGCGAACGTCGGCCGCGAACCGGTGCGCTGGCTGGAAACGTTTTCGCCGCAGCCACCGGCCGAAAACGTGTTCCGCTTCGTCGCCGAGTGGGAACAACGCGCCAGAGAGCTGGAAGGAACCTGATCATGGCGGATCAAGCGGGGCATCGCACCAGACCATTCACCGGCGATGAGTATCTGGAGAGCCTGCGCGACGGGCGCGAGATCTGGATCTACGGCGAGCGCGTCAAGGACGTCACGACGCACCCGGCGTTCCGCAATACGGCGCGGATGATTGCGCGTCTCTACGACGCGCTCCACGATCCGGCACGCCAGGCGATCCTGACGACTCCGACCGACACCGGCAGCGGCGGCTACACGCACCGCTTCTACCAGGGCTCGCACGACGCCGAGGCGCTGGTCGCCTCACGCGATGCGATCGCCGAATGGGCGCGCGTGTCGTACGGATGGATCGGCCGCAGCCCCGACTACAAGGCCGCGTTCATGGCCACGCTCGGCGCCAACTCGTCGTTCTACGAACCGTACGAGGCGAACGCGAAGCGCTGGTACACCGAGGTCCAGGAGCAGGTCGCGTTTGTCAACCACGCGATCGTCAACCCGCCGGTCGATCGCGACCGTCCGCTCGACGAAGTCAAAGACGTGTACATGCACGTCGAGGAAGAGACCGACGCCGGGCTGATCGTCAGCGGCGCAAAGGTGGTCGCGACCACGTCGACACTGACACATCTCAACTTCATCGCCAACAACGGCGCGCTGCCGATCAAGACCAGGCCGTTCGCGTTCGTGTGCATCGTGCCGACCGGCGCGCCGGGTGTGAAGCTGATGTGCCGACCGTCGTACGCGATGACCGCGGAGGTGATGGGAACCCCCTTCGACTATCCGCTGTCGAGCCGGATGGACGAGAACGACTCGATCCTCATCTTCGATCGCGTGCTCGTGCCGTGGGAGAACGTGTTCGCATACGGCGACATCGACAAGGTCAACAACTTCTTTCCGCGATCGGGCTTTCTCCCGCGGTTCATGTTCCAGGGGTGCACGCGGCTGGCGGTGAAGCTCGATTTCCTCGCCGGCCTGCTGCTGAAGGCAGTCGAGGCGACCGGCGCGAAGGACTTCCGCGGCGTGCAGGCACAGGTCGGCGAGGTGCTGGCCTGGCGCAACCTGTTCTGGGCGCTGACCGACGCGATGGCGCGCAACCCGACGCCGTGGACGCCAGGCTACGTGTTGCCGAACATCGACGCGGGGCTCGCCTATCGCGTGATGTCGAGCATCGCGTATCCCAAGATCAAGGAGATCGTCGAGAACACGCTCGCCAGCGCGCTCATCTATCTGCCGTCGAGCGCGCTCGATTTCCAGGTTCCGCAGCTGCGGCCCTATCTCGATCAGTTCGTGCGCGGATCGAACGGCTACTCCGCCGAGGATCGCGTGAAGCTGTTCAAGCTGCTGTGGGACGCGATTGGCACCGAGTTCGGCGGCCGGCACGAGCTCTACGAGCGGAACTATTTCGGCAACCACGAGAGC
>DATFXR010000637.1:0-34144 GCA_035315685.1 Vicinamibacterales bacterium
GCCGAACACCTTCTTGACGATGTCGGGGACGGTCATCTCCTGGAAGATGCGGCAGTCGGTGGTGCGCGTCAGGAACCAGAGCCACGACCGCACGACGGCGTAGTACCGCGTATAGCGGCCGTACTTGCTGCCTTGCACGAACCGCGTGACGAAGCCATTGAAATAGCGCGTGCTGTCGTCGGGCAGCGCCAGCTTCACGGTGACGTTCTTGCCGAGGATGTCGTCGACGTTGATGTCGGCCTTCGGGCTCAGCAGATCGAGCCGGTACTCTCCGAGACGTCCCAGTTCTTCGCGCGCGTGCAGCGCGTGAAACAACAGGACATCGTCGCCGAGCGGGGTCGTGATTTCCATCACGCGCATGGTCTTAGGCATGGCGCATCTCTGCCGCGGCCGGTTTCGTCGCCGTCACGTTCGTCGCCTTCCCTTTCGTCGCCTTGACGACGAAGCCGGCGACCGGCGTGCCGGCTTCCAGCCGGAGTTCGGCGCCGACGATCTCGGGCT
The DNA here is from genome assembly GCA_035315685.1 of Vicinamibacterales bacterium. Taxonomy (GTDB): domain Bacteria; phylum Acidobacteriota; class Vicinamibacteria; order Vicinamibacterales; family CAVVIG01; genus QHWK01. The sequence continues at coordinate 502 of DATFXR010000637.1, forward strand.
GGAGATCGACAGCGGCGAGCACACGCTCGACGTACGCACGCGTGTGGCTGTACCGGCCGTGTGGGCTGATGGTGTACCCGGGAACATGCGCCGAGTCGGTCAGCTCCTCGACGGTGAAGACGAGCCGTCCGCCTGCCCGCAACGCGCCGGCTGCCGCTGCAACTACTTCCTCGAGTGGTCCGAAGTATACAAGGGTGTCCGCCGAAACGATCACGTCGTAGCTGTCCGGCACCGATGACAAATATGTCGTCAGCTCGCCCTTGATCAGGTCGTCGTAGACCTTCCGCTCGCGCGCGTGGGCGATCATCTTCGCGGACAGATCGACGCCGACCAGACGGCGCGCGTACGGCGCCACCAGCGGTCCGACCAGCCCGGTCCCGCACCCGGCATCGAGGATGTCGAACGCCTTCGCGGGTTCGACGCCGGGCTCATCGAGCATCGCCACGACGAGCGCCGGCGCGCGGTAGAGCAGCTTCGAAAGCTTTGCATCGAAGCTCGACGCGAAGCTATCGAACGTGGCCTCGACAAACGCATCGGACGCGCGCACAGGCACGTTGTTGCCGGAGCAGGCGGCGAGCATGTGCTTCGCGATCGCGCTGTCCGGTTCGTCCTTCAGCCACTGCTCGAACAGCTCGATCGCCTTGTCGAGCTCGCCGAGCGCGCAGTGCGCGAGCGCGAGAAGCCGGCGCGCGTCCGGATGCTTCGGCCGGAGTGTGATCACCTTGCAGAAGCACATCACCGACTCGTAGGTGCGCTTCTGCCCGCTCAGCAGGATCCCGAGGTTCGTCCAGGCGTCGATGTGCTCGGGATCGATCCGGACCGCCTCGCGGTAGGCGGCCTCCGATTCAGCGGGGTTGCCCAGCGCGCGGAGCACGACGCCGAGGTTGCTGTGGGCGTTCGCGTGATTCGGTTCCAGCTCGATCGCGCGCCGGTAGGCGACGACCGACTCGTCGAGCCGCAGCCGCTCCTGCAGCACGATCCCGAAATTGCTGTACCAGTCGGCGTGATCGGGCTCGAGCGCCAGGCTCTTCTCGATCAACGGGATGCCGGCGTCGCCGCGCCCGCGCTGGTGCTCGAGGACCCCGTAATAGTGCATCGCTTCGGCGCAGCTGGGCTTCTGCGCGAGGATCTGCTGATAGATCTCTTCGGCAGCGACCCATTGTTCGTGGCGCTGCAGATGGATCGCGATCGAGATGGCCTCGTCGACGCTGAGGGATCGATCAGTGGTCATGGTCTGTTGCATGCGGTTCCTTCGGCTCAGCAATGCTCGGGCGGAAAGCGGACCACGCCCCGATGGCCGAGAGCCATTCGCGAGCAATCGGTTGGGGGTGGCGACGAAACACGCAGGGCGCCGCCCGGACTGCACACTCGCCCGACGATCACTTTAACGGCGATGGGGTCGCAGGTGAACGCGCCATTGTCGATCGGACCGCGCGGTCAGGACACGCCAACGTCGCGTCAAAGCGAAAACTTTACGAAGACTCGAGGCCCTGTCCGCGGGGTTTACTGGTTGACAGAGCTGCGAGCACCGGCCCGGAAAAGCGCCACGCAGGCGCGGCTCTCATCGCAAGGCTCCGCACATCGTCGCGAAATCCGATTCGCTGAATCCGGGCTGGGCGCGGCAGGCAGAAACCTCGGCCTCGCAGCGCGCCTGCTGGCGATGTGCGGCCCATTGGCGGACAACAGGAACGAGCAGGAGCACGCCGGCGCCGATAGCAGGCCGCCAATCGCGCGTCCAGAGCGCCAGCAGAGCGACAGCGACGACGACCGCGCTGGCGACAACGTTGATAAGCAGGGCATCAGCCGCGGTGCCGTGGATGGCGCAGCTGACCGCCGCGACGGCCTGGCGGGTCGGCGGCAGCACGGCTTGCTCGGCGACGAGATCTCCCGCCGACGGGAGTGTCGCCAGCATCGCTTCGAGAGTCGGCTTCGGGAGCGCCGGATTGGCGCGAACGGCCTGGCCGAGGGCGGCGAAGTCCAACGTCCGTGTGACCCACGGCGTCAACACGTGCCGCCGCCAGCGACTCAAAAGCCGGTTGTCAGCGTGGAGAAATAACCCGCAGACCGGGACGAGCAGCAGGAGCGTCGATAGCCACGATCCCGATCGCGTTACCGCTGCGGCGATAACGGCGATCGTACTGATTGTGACGACGACGATGATCTGATTACGGAAGTTTCGCGCCCGATGCTGAATCGCCGCTGCGGTCGTGTCGATCGCGGTTCGGTAGGCGGACACAATACTGCAGCCGAGTTACCTGCGCAGACCCTTGTTGCGCCGCAGCTTGTGCGCGGAGGCCACGACTTTTTCGATGGTGTAGTCGATTTCATCTTCGGTCGTGAAGCGCCCAAGGCTGAAGCGGATACAGGAGTACGCATCTTCGTCAGTCAAACCGATAGCCTTCAGCACGTGGCTAGGCCCACGGCTGCCACTTGAGCATGCCGAGCGCGTTGACACGGCGATGTCGTGCATATCGCGGATCATCGTCCGGGCGTCCACGCCTTTGAACCCACAGTTGCTCGTATTCGAGAGGCGGTTCTCCCTGTCACCGCTGATCCAGACGTCTCGTAACGCTCCGAAGACTGATGTTTCTAGTCGGTCCCGCTGGCGCCTAAGGCGTTCGGCCTCATCCGCCATCTCCTGCTTGGCAATTCGGCATGCCTCACCGAACCCGATGATGCCCGGAACATTCAGAGTACCAGCGCGGAACCCTCGCTCTTGACGGCCGCCTACGATCAGCGGCCGCACGCGTAGGTCAGCCTCCCCACCTCTGATGAATAGTGCGCCTACTCCTTTCGGTCCATAGAGCTTGTGAGCGGAGAATGCGGCGAGGTCGAGGCCCAAGCTACGAACGTCTATCGGGATTTTCCCGACGGCCTGTGTGAGATCCGAAACGAGCAGGGCTCCGGCGTCATGTGCAACATCCGCATACTGACGGAGAGGATGAATAGTGCCGATCTCATTGTTGGCAAGCATCAGACAGACAAAACCGGTCTCGCCCCGCCTTGTGTTCAGCGCAACGCCATCCGGAGCGACACGTCCGGCGCCGTCTGTAGCCAGGTTTTTGATCCGGACTTCGGCGCTCAGCAGATCGCACGTTTCCAACACCGCCTCATGCTCAGTCGCGGCGGTTATCGCGATTCGTCCACGCCGATCAGCGGCAATCCCTCTGAGTGCACAGTTGATACTTTCAGTGGCTGAGCTTGTGAAGACAATCTCCTCAGCGCTCGCTTCGATCAGCTCGGCGACATAACTTCGAGCCTGTTCAACGGCCTCCGCCGCATCCCAGCCAAAGCGATGGTCTAGACTTGCCGGGTTCCCGTACTGCTCCAGAAACCACGGCAGCATTTTCTCCAGGACCCGACCATCCACGGGCGTCGTCGAATTGTAATCGAGGTACGGGTGCATGCTTGATACAGTCGCCCACACGCTGCGACGCTTGGTTTGGACTTGTTTCGTGTCGATCACAGACACATTAGTCTGTGAAGCGGTCCCATCTGCTCGACGCGCCGAATCAATTCTCCGCAACAGCTAGATCAGAACTCTAAGACTTCCGCGCCATCTAAAGTAGCCAAGTACTCGAAGCAACGGCCGCGGTAGCGCTCTTCGTAAACGCTCAGGTTCAGTCGGACCAACTTCGTCCAGTCTTGCTGACCGAGCCACAGTAGTCTGGGAATCGGCTCCAGAGCGTCAGCAAGTTCTCGCAGCTGCTCGGTGAGGCCCGCCGCCGCCAGCAGACGGGCTTCAACCCAGCCCCGGTGTAGTACAAATAGCACGCGCCTGCGCATCTCAAGATCGACCTCTGGCTCATTCATGGTCGCGCTCTCACCAACTTGACATCTGCTAACGGTACGGACGGAACTGGCCCTGGCATCGGCGACACACTAATAGGCGGTGGTGGGCTCGGTTGCATTAATGCGTTCACCATTCGTTGGTCCCTCGGAACAACCGGCTTTGGTGAGTTTAGCTGGTCCAGTGGAATGTCAACTCGTACGGGCGGTTTACCAGGCTCATGAATTATTGCCGGAATCGTCGTCTCACCTCGCTCTCGGGCCGCAACGGCTCGCCGAACACCGTCCTCAATAAAATACTGTTTCTCGTCGCCATCCGCAGTGTCAGCGCACCCGGGCTGACTGGCCAACCCGAGCGGATCGACCCAGTTGACTGGATTCGGTGCATACGAGTACTCGTTTGTCCCGCCAAGAAGCCCGATGGGATCGCCGGATATAAAGCGAGCGGCACTTGGGTCGTAATACCTAAATCGGCTGTAATGCAGCCCGCTTTCATCGTCGTACCACTGGCCCTGGAAACGGATGGGACAGTCAACCAATGACGTTTCCGACGGCTTCGCCTGTCCCCATGCCTCGTATGACGCGGTCCACACGATTCGGCCGCCTCGATCCAGCAGCTCCCGCGGCGTTCCCAAGTGGTCAGTAATCACAGCATAGAGTTCACCGTTCTGGATCTTTGCCACGGGGACAAAGGTCCCTGGGGCCATAATCCATGCCGCCGCCGCGCCACGGCTCGGTACTTCCTGGATTATCTGATCGCCATTCCACAGAAACCGGCGCGATTCGCCGGCGTCTCTCTTCTCTATGCGCCGGCCGAAGGCATCGTATTTATAAGTGAACTCGCGCCCATCCGGCCGCTGGATTCGGCGTAGCTCCCCTCGTCCTCCCCAGAAGAACTGCCATGACGTCGCTTCACCATCGTCGCCAGCTTCAGTTCTGCAGACCAGACGACCGGCAGCGTCGTACTTGTAACGAGCAGCGCCGCTGTACAATAGCCGATTTCCATTGTCATAAGTACGGCTATCACTGTACGTCGAGCGGCCGTCCCTGCCCGCATGTGTGATGTTGTCAGTAGCATCGTACTCGAAATGTTCGTTGAGGCCTTGATTGTGCAGGGCGCTTAAGAGCCGATCAGCAGGATCGTAGGAGTAATCAATGACACCCCACGCCCGATCCTTAACACTCAGAAGGAGGCCATCTGCGTCGTACCTATAGCTTCGGCGAACGACGGCCGACTCTCTCAATAATCCTCGCGATCGGGTATCGACCCGCCACCCGACGCCTTGCTCCAATAAACGGCCGAGCAAATCGAACTCCTGCTCCAGCCGAAGGCCACCAGGCATGTCACGCGCTATTTCCAGACCGCGGGCGTCAAACTCAAACGTCAAAGCACGACCGACAGCAGTCGAAATTGTGCGGACACGGCCGTTGTCATCGCGGTCATACACCACGTCATGACCAAGACTCGTCTGAGTCCGCGTAACGTGCCCAACAGCGTCATACTCCGTCCTTACCCACTCGGCGCCTTGACCTTCCTTGGTTAGCCGGCCTGCTTCGTCATATTCAAACGTAAGTGCCATGTCGGAATTGACGGCCGATATTGTTCTGCCAAGACCGTCGTACTCAAACATTGTCACAGCGCCGTCAGCTAGCGTCTCCTTGAGAACGCGACCGACCGCATCGCGTTCGAAGCGGATCTTTTCTCCGTTACCATCAGTAAACACTACACAGCGCCCGCCGGCGTCATAGTCAAAAGAACGTTCGCGGCCGTCGTACGATCGTTCACGGATTACGCGGCCACGTTCATTTCTGACGTATCGGTAACTCTCACCCATTTCGTTGACGATGGCGTTCAAATGATTCGGCTCTGTTCCCCAGCAATAGCGAATGGTTCGACCAAAGGCATCGACACGCTCCAGAAGCCGCCGACATGGACCGTAACGAAGGTGAGTGGTTCGGCCGCCCGCATCGGTGAAGCTGGCCATGTTGCCGCTGTTGTCGTAATCAGCATGGAGTGTGGCGCCGTCTGGCAACTGTACTTCAATGAGATTACCAGCTGCGTCATATCGAAATGATGTGCGTTCGCCAACCGGGCCGATCCGTCCAACGAGACGTCCATAGTCATCCCACTTAAACTGTGTGATATGACCCATCCAATCTGTCAATGCCACCGGTAACCCGTTGGAGAATCGCTGATATCGTCTGGTACCTAGCGGATTCGTGATTGTGGCAGGGTTACCATCGACGTCGTACGAGATCATCCATCTTTGGCCAAGTGGTGTTACTGTCGAAGTGAGACGCTGTCGATCGTCGTATTCACGACGCCAGATGTTGCCGAGCGGATCAGTGAGTGTAAGGGCTTGATGATGATCGTTGAACGTGAACGTGTAGGTGTGACCAAGCGGATCCGTAATCGAGTCGCGATTGCCTTTTGAATCATATGTGAATGTGGTTGTCGCTCCGTTGGGATCCGAGAGCGCGACAAGACGATGATGCTCATCGAAATGTGTCCTGCCAGCTTGGCCGCCCGCTATCACTTCGCTTGTTATCTGTCCGGCTGCGGTTCGTTCGAAGACGCTGGTAGCGCCATAGCTGTTCTTGACGAGCGTCTTGTTGGTGGAGTCGAGGAATGTCAAAGTCTTCTCGTTATAATGGTCCAGGCCGCTGAAGTGAATACATCGACCACTGGTGTCATATTCGTAAAAGTAAACGGCACCGTCCTTCAGAATTTCACGCTTCACACGGGAGTACGCATCGTATTCATATCGATTCGCCAGACCGCGACGGTCAATGGCTGCCGTAAGGCGGCCAGACGCGTCGTATTCGTAGGTAACTAGTGTGGCGAGGCCTGTATGAGTCGAGAGAGCCACAGAGGCGATGCTGACGCGAGGGGCTGAGTCATGACCTCGACTGGGATCGTAGTTTATCAGGATCGTGCGATTCTCAACCCGTTGGCGAATCTTCGCAATGCGGCCGGACACGTCCCAGGTCAGGTCTAGACCGTCTCCTGAGACGTTCTCGATGCTTTCTAGCGACAGAGTCAGGTCATCAGACACGCCATGGGCCGTAAAAAAGAAGCGCTGGACATCATCAGAGTCAACATCCCATTGTGTAATGAGCAGTCGATTGCCGATGCGCTTCAGTTCTAGAAACGCGCCTAAGAGAATATTTGGATGGCCTTTTACAATCCTGTCTTCCGGGTCCTCAAAGACGTGAAGATCACCTTCGGGAGTTGTGAAATGCCAATCCTTGTTGATACGTTTTAGAGAAGCGAACACGGTCGTCGTCCACCCAGGGGCGAGCAACGTTGAGGCCTGAAGGAGTCTGCTACGAAACCGTCTGGTCCACCTCAGCGGCACGCGACCGGGAAGGACGAAGTCCTCGCGGTCTAATTCGACCTCTCCAGTAGCGATGTCAATTGGCATAAGGCGTAATGAGATGTTGCGGCCAGCAGTTGGCAGGTTAGCTGCAACCGCAGTCCTTTTTGCCAGCTCGGGCCACACCTGCCGAGACAGCTGCCGACACAGCTCCTTGCGCAGCGTGAACGGCAACCGCTCGCGCCATGTCGGCGAGACTGACTCCAACCAGCACGTTACTAAATCCAATGGGCATGGCGTTCGGCACGATCGGAAGGTCGCTGCACGACGCGGCCATCAGCGGCGCGACGAACCCGAGTGCGCCGCCGTTCGCGGTGACGTTCGGACTGCCGATCGCTGACGATCCCTGGCTGCCTGGATACGGAATCGGCGGCATCAGCAGCTTGATCCACGTCGACCACTTCGTATACGCCGCGAAGCTGCCTTTGATCGTGTCCCATACACCGCCCCAGCTGGACGTATCAACGCCGGTGACATCCTTCACGAACTTACCAGTGGCGGAGTCTGGCTTCACGAACCGCGACGCGATGCCGGAGATGGCGAGGTTCGCGAGTAGCGTCAGCGCGACCAGCATCAGCGCCTTCGGCACGTTCAACAGGTGGCGCCGCCAGTACCCCATGTTCAACAGCGAGGGCGGCGTCGGAACGCCCATCGGGATGTGGCAGGAGTAGCCCATCGCGCCGGCCGTCGAGGCCGGCATCGAGTTGATCAGCACGTTCATGTTCGCGAAGCCGGGAGTCATCCACAGGAAGATCACGCCGAAGTACGGGTGCGGCACCATGGGAATCGGAGCCGGCGCCGGCGGAACGACGACGGTATGGAAATCGACTCCCATCACCATGTCGGTCGTCTTGACGGCGGGCCACAGCATGCGCTTCTCCGCAAACTATCGGCGGACGTCCGAGACCATGATCCGGTTCGAAAACCGCGTCCGCGCGAGCGCCACATGCACCAGCTCGCCCGTCTGCAGCGACGCGTACAGCTCCGGCGTCACTGCACCGCCCGTCACCACACCATCGATGTCGAGCAACACGATGAGCGTGTCGGGATTAGTCGAGGCCTGCGTCCACGCCCGCCCTCCGGCGACGTTCGTGTTGTACGTGGTCGATCCCGCCGCGATCTGTTTGCCCGTCACTCGCGCCACCACCTGCTCGGTCGCCAGTCCGTACCGATCGAGCGCGCTGTAAAGGACGAAGCACAGCGCCGCGACCAGCGCCACCGCCGGCACCAGGTAGGTCATCGCGTTCGGTCCAGTGGACACGTCATTCGCCTCGCTCAGGAAACCAGGACGTCCATCTTCCGCATCTGCGGCAGCCAGTCCGGCCCCTCGTAGACGACTGCACCGCGCCATACGAGGTCAATGAGCCCCTCGTCCATGTGAATCATCACGGTGTGCAGCACCACGTCTGGTTCCTGCACGCCGGCGCCGATGTCGAGCCCGATCGCCGGTTTGTCGATCGGCAAGCGGAATGACATGCGGCCATCCGGACGGAGGTTCTCGGTAACGATCGTCTCGTCGCCCTGGAGAAGCGGCAGCGCCAGCCCCTCGGAGGCGCCGTTGAAGAACCTGAAGTCCATGTCCCGGAAACCGTTCGTGATATAGGCGTCGCGCTGATCCGGCGGCACCAGCTGCGCATACGTCTGACGCAGCGCCTGCTCGACCGCCCGATCGCGTGGCAACACACCTGCGAGCATCGCCCGCGGCCGCCACACTTTCGGAAACCATCCGAAGCCGGCCGGCACCGGCCGCGTCTCCCACTGCGCATAGTCGTCGAGGCACAGGCTCTCAGCCGTCAGCGGCGCGTGCGGCTCTTCCAGGTTCGGCAGCGGCAGAGCTTCGAGACTCTTCGCCGAGTTCTTCACGACGAACCCGGACCCGAGCGGATTGCGGGGATACGGATACGGAATCTTCAGATCCGAGTACACGTCCGTTCCGCCGTAGGCAAGCTCGTAGCGCAGGTCCATCTTGAAGAACGGCTCGGGATCGCTCATCACCGGGGTGCCGCCGCCGTTGTACTGCGCGAACCGATCGCCCACGACCGAGATCGCCTTGCGACGATCGTTCACCTGCAGTGCCACCACGCACGATGTCGTCGGCGAACCGCCCGGCGCGTACGCCGTCCCGTTCAACACCACGTCGGTCGCAACCTTGAACGGGAAGAAGTCGCTTTCGAACCGCACCGACGAGTTCATCGGATGGTCCCAGTAGACGTCGCCCGCCGCGAGCGGCCGATCGACCTCGGCGCGCCCGCACACGCGACCCGGCTCGATGGTGTAGGACCGCTTGACCAGCACACTGAGGATGTAGTCCCCTTCAGGCGACTGCCCCGGCAACACGGTCCGCGCCCCGCCGTTCTCAGCCGGGGACGATCGTCCCGTCAACGCCACGTTCACGTCGCTCACTGGACCTCCGCGTGCAGCCGCGTCATCTTCGGCAGCCAGCTGTAGCCTTCGTAGGTTTGCGCGCCGCTCCAGATCAGATCGAGCTCGTGATCGTCGGGCCGAACGCTCACGGTGTGAAGCTTCGGTGGGAGCGGCTGCACGCCTCGACCGAGGTCGAGGCCAATCTGCGGCCGATCGCCCGGCAACGAGAACTTCAGGACCCCGTCTGGAGTGAGGCGGCCCAGCACGATCGGTTCGTTGCCCTCGAGCGTGCCGAAGATCATCCCGAGAGACGCTCCATTGGCGAAGTGCGCATCAAGTGGACGCAGTCTCGACTGCTTCGCGAGCGCGACGTGATCGCGCGGCAGCAGGCCCATCCGCTCCTCGGCCGTCACCGTGCCGGGATCGAGAAACGCCGGATAGGCGCCGAGCAGCGCGGACCGCGGATACCATGTGCGCTGCCGCCAGCCGAATCCCTGCGGCAGCGGCTGCAGGTGCCATCGGTCGGCTTCGCCGATGAACAGCCGCTCCGGCGTCAGCACGTCGTCCGGGTCTTCGATGTTGGGCAGCGGCAGGCCGTCGACCGCTTCCTTGACATTGCGCAGCACGACGCCCACGCCCATGAAGTTCCGTGGATAGATGAACGGCATATCCCGGAGACTCTTCTCGTCTCGTCCGCCGTAGGCGCGGTCGTAACGAATCTCCATGTCGGTGAACTTCTCCGGATACGTGAACACCGGCGTTTCACCATCCCGATAGCCACACCGCCGATTGCCCGTCACTGACAGGAGTTTCCTGCGCGCTCCGACTTGAACGCCGACCGTCATGTGCTCGGTCGGAACTCCACGCGGCGCGTATGCTTTCCCGATCACGACGACGTCGGTCGCCGCCTTGCACGGCGCGAGTTCCGATTCGTGCTCGACCGTCGACCACTCGGGATCGCCATCGTCGTAGTAGCGATCAATCTGGCGCAGCGGCTGATCCACGTCCGCGCGCTCGGCCGGCCGATCGGGGACGATTCGGTACGTGCGCTTCACGATCACCGCGAAGATATGCTCGCGGCGCTCGTTCAGCCCCGAGACGATCGTGAACGTGCCTGGGCCAGCCATTACGGGTTCAGCATCACCATCCCGCCCTTGACGGTGTTGGTGGCGCTGCCCTCTGACAACACAATCGCGCCCTTGGTCTGGTGCTCCGAGTCGGCTTCCGAGTGCACGATGCCGCCTTTGACCGTGACGCTCGCGCTGCCCTTGATCGACACGTTCACGCCTTCGATGCCGATCTGTCCGCCGCTGTCCATCCAGATCATGCTGGCCCCGACGCGCAGCTGGATGCTGGTCGTGCCCTTGACGTACACGTGCTGGGCGTCCGAGGCGATCGCGATCGGACCGCCGGAGCAGACGATCGTGATGTCGTTCTTGACCGTCGTCGCCTGCTTGTCGTCGTACACCTCTGTCAGGGCGCCCTGCACGTGGTACCTCGCGGTGCCGGCGGCGACGTCGTGGCTGTAGTTGCCCTCGGTAATCGTGATCTTCGCGTCGCTCTTGATGGTCTCGGTAAACTTGTTGTTCACCGTGTTGGTCTGATCGTGCTGGACGGTCGTGCTCATGTCGTACTGGCCGTGGATGTTGATCTTTTCCTTTCCGGCCGTATCGTCCAGTGTCATTTCGTTGAAGCCCTTGCCTTTGTGCGTGTTCGACTTGAAGCCGCTCACGACGCCGGTATGCGGGGGCTTGTTCTCCGCGTTGTGCACGCTGCCGACGACGATCGGCTGATCGGGATCGCCTTCGAGAAAGTCGACGATCACCTCGTGGCCGATCCGCGGAGTCGACACCGATCCCCATCCCTTGCCGGCCCACATCTGGGACACGCGAATCCAGCACGAGCTGTTCTCGTCGTGCTTGCCGTAGCGATCCCAGTGGAATTGCACCTTGATGCGGCCGAGATCGTCCTTGAAGATCTCGTCCCCGGCCGGGCCGACGACGACGGCAGTCTGCGGTCCCTGGACGAACGGCTTCGGCGTGCTCCGCCGCGGCCGGAACTGCTGCTTCGTCGACATCGCGGTGAAGCTGCACGACACGCCCGAGCCGGAGCTCGAGGCCGCCGGTATCGTCTCGTAGCCGCTGAATTCCAGGTCGGTGTTTGCCGAGACGATCAGGTATTCGCGGTTCTGATCGAGACGTGGATGGCCGTCGAGCGTGAACAAGGATCCGACAGTAATCCCCCGTGCGTTGCTCGCCGCCATCGCAGTCTCGTGTCCCGTGCTCAGCTCGTCGACGCGCACCTCCGCATACAACTCGCCATCCGCTTTCTGCAGGTAGCCGCCCGGGTAGTCGTAGATCTCGTAGTCGCCGCGCGCGTGGTCGCGCGGCTGCGCCTTTCGCGTCCGGAGCTCGACGCTGGGCCGATCGTGATCGTAGTCGTCGTGCACGTAGACGCCAGGCTGGATCTCGCGCGAGAAATCCCAGCGAGTGATGCGCTCCAGCTCCGGCCGCACCACGGTCTCGGGCGAGATGAAATGAATCGTCTCGTAGCCAGGCGTCTCGGCATGCTTGCTCATCGAATCGGTCAGCACGACCGTGTTGTGGCCCTCGCTGTGGCGGACGTAGTAGTAGATCCCTTCGTGCTCGAGCAGCCGACTCACGAAATTGAAGTCGGTCTCGCGGTACTGCACGCAGTAGGTCCACTTGCGGTAGGTGCCGGTCAGCTCCAGCTTGAAGTCGGCGGTATCGTGATCGCCGAACACCTGCTTGACGATGTCGGGCACCGTCATGTCCTGGAAGATGCGGCAATCGCTGGTGCGCGTCAGGAACCAGAGCCACGGGCGTACAACGGCGTGGTAGCGCGTGTAACGGCCGTACTTGTCACCCTGCGCGATCCTGGTGACGAACCCGTTGTAATAGCGCGTGCTGTCGTCCGGCAGCGCCACCGTCACGGTGACGTTCTTGCCGAGAATCCCGTCGAGATCGATGTCGTCCTTCGGGCTGAGCAGCTCGAGCTGGTACTCGAACGGTCGGCTCAACTCCTCGCGCAGGTGCATCCGGTGGAACAGGAGGACGTCCTCACCAAGCGGTGTCGTGATCGTCATCACGCGAGGCATCGTGCCAGGCATAGATCATCCTTGTCGCGAAGGCATCGTGAGTCTTCCTGCGCGCTCATCGATGTGAACAGCTGACTTCGCAGCGCAGGACCGCTCCTCGCCGATCCGGGAGACGACCCCGCCGACACGCGCAGCCGTGCTCACGCGTGTAGACGGACGAGCCGTGTGTGATTCCGGGGAACCCTGAGATCCGCCGCCGTCTCGCCAGCAGCTGCTCGATGATGGTCATCTGCGTCCGCCTACCTGCGATTACGTAGACGAGACGCAGTCGGTTCGGCGAGTGGCTCGAACTACACAAGGGGGGCTCGCCGCTGATTGGCCAAAAAAATGGCGGCGACACGCCGCTACCGGCTGCGTGTCACCGCCTTGTTTTCGACCCGTGGGCGCGTCGTGAAGCGCTACCCTCTACTCGTACAACGCCGCGCCTCCTTCAATCGAACTTGTATGCGAAGTCGCCGTCGGCGACCGCCAACCGCACGCCGTTCAGCGGCAGCCCCTCCATCGTCCGCGTCAGGAACTCGCGGCTGATCGCGGGCAGCACGGTGTTGGTGAGGATGGCGTCGATCATGCGGCCGCCGCTTTCCACCTCGGTGCAGCGGCTGACGATCAATTTCACCGCATCTTCCTCGTAATTGAACGGGATCTTGTGATGTTCGGTCACCCGTTTGGCGATGCGTCCCAGCTGCAGACGTACGATGTTCGAGAGCATCACGTCGCTCAGCGGGTAGTACGGAATCGTGACCAGACGGCCGAGGAGCGCCGCCGGGAACTTGTCCAGAAGCGGTTTGCGGAGTGCTTTCGCAATGCCTTCGGCATCCGGCATCAGCTCCGGGTCCTTGCACATCCCCATGATCAGGTCCGTCCCGACGTTCGACGTCAGCAGGATGATCGTGTTACGGAAGTCGATGCGCCTGCCTTCCCCATCCTCCATCCAACCCTTGTCGAAGACCTGGAAGAACAGCTCGTGGACGTCGGAATGCGCCTTCTCGACTTCGTCCAGCAGCACGACGCTGTACGGCCGGCGCCGCACCGCCTCGGTGAGCACGCCCCCCTCTCCATAACCGACGTATCCAGGCGGCGACCCTTTGAGCGTCGAGACCGTGTGCGCCTCCTGGAACTCGCTCATGTTGATCGTGATCACGTTCTGCTCGCCGCCGTAGAGCGCCTCGGCGAGCGTCAGCGCCGTCTCCGTCTTGCCGACGCCGGATGGACCGCACAGCATGAACACGCCGATTGGTTTGTTCGGGTTGTCGAGCTTCGCGCGCGAGGTCTGAATGCGCTTCGCGATCATGTCGAGCGCATGCCGCTGTCCGATCACGCGCTGATTGAGCGTCTCGGCGAGCTTCAGCACGGTTTCGATCTCGTTCTTCACCATCCGGCCGACGGGCACGCCGGTCCAGTCCTGGACCACCGACCCGACCGCGTGCTCGTCGACGGTCGGCAGGATCAGCGGCGACTCGCCCTGCAGCGCGGTCAGCTTCGTCTGCAGATCGGCGAGCTCGGTGAGCAGCCTCGCGCGCTCGTCCGGCGACACTTTCTCGAGTGGCGGCGCGGCAACCGGCGCGGCCTGCACCCTGGCCGCCTGCTCGAGCTTGCTCCCGGTGCCCTCGACCGGCTCGCTGCCCTGCCGCAGCAGGGCGCGGATGGCGAGCACTTTCTCCACCAGCTCGCGCTCGGCGTTCCATCGTGCTTCGAGCTCTTCGCGTGTCTTCTCGTTCACCGCCAGCTTCTCTTCGACGGCTTTCCGCCGATCGGCGGCGTTGATCCCGACCGCCTCTTCGCGGGCGATGATCTCCATCTCGGTATTCAGCGCTTCGATCGTGCGGCGGCAATCCTCCAGCTCCGGCGGAACGCCGTGCTGGCTGATCGCCACGCGCGCGCACGCCGTGTCGAGCAGGCTGACCGCCTTGTCCGGCAGCTGGCGCGCCGGGATGTAGCGGTGCGACAGTCGCACCGCCGCCTCGAGCGCTTCGTCGAGCACCTGGACGCGGTGGTGCTTCTCCAGCACCGACGCAACGCCGCGCACCATCAGGATCGCCTTCTCCTCGCTCGGCTCCTCGACCTTCACCACCTGGAAGCGGCGGGTGAGCGCGGGATCCTTCTCGATGTGCTTCTTGTATTCGGCCCACGTCGTCGCCGCGATCGTGCGCAGCGTGCCGCGCGCGAGCGCCGGTTTGAGCAGGTTGGCCGCGTCGCCGGTGCCGGCTGCGCCGCCGGCGCCGATCAGCGTGTGCGCCTCGTCGATGAACATGATGATCGGCCTCGGCGACGCCTGCACCTCGTCGATCACCTGCCGCAGGCGGTTCTCGAACTCGCCCTTCATGCTCGCGCCCGCCTGCAGCAGGCCGATGTCGAGCGTGTAGAGGGACACGTCCTTCAGCGGCGGCGGCACATCGCCACTTGCCAGCCGGATCGCGAACCCCTCGACCACGGCCGTCTTGCCAACGCCGGCTTCGCCGGTGAGGATCGGATTGTTCTGCCGTCGCCGCATCAGGATATCCACCAGCTGGCGGATCTCTTCGTCGCGGCCGCTCACCGGATCGATCTCGCCTTTCGCGGCGCGCTCGGTGAGGTTGGTCGCGAAGCGCTTGAGCGCCTCCTGCTTGCCCATCTGCGCCGGCGCCATCGCGTCGCTCGCCTCGCCCGGCGCGGCCATCGACGAGCCGTCGGTGGCGCCGAGCCGATCCTCCGGAGAGCCGCTCACGATCTTCGCGAAGTCGTCGGTGAGGGTATCGGGCTTGATCTTCTCGAACTGCTTCGAGATCGCCATCAGCGCGTTGCGCAGCGACGGCGTCTTCAGCATGCCGACGACGAGATGCCCGGTGCGGACGCGCGGCTCGCCGAACATCAGCGTGGCGTAGACCCAGCCCCGCTCGACCGCGTTCTCGACGTGCGCCGACAGATCCGAGATCGACGTCGCGCCGCGCGGCAGCCGATCGAGCGCGTCGGTCACGTCCTTGGCGAGCCGCGACGGATCGAGCTCGAAATGTCGGACGATGCGATGGAGGTCGGTGTCCTGCGTCTGCAGAATCTGCTGGATCCAGTGGACCAGCTCCACGTACGGGTTGCCGCGCAGCTTGCAGAAAACCGTGGCGCCCTCAATCGCCTTGTAGGCGAGGCTGTTGAGTTTGCCGAACAACGACGAACGACTGATTTCACTCATGCGGCGCGTGCTCCGGTTGGGGACGAATGTTTCGGATCGAGGTGCAGGTCGTCAGCGGCCGTCGTCTTGCGCCGCCGGCCCAGCCAGGTGGTCCAGCCGAGACGTGTCCGTCCGCCGAGGGACAGCTTCGGAACTTCCTCCTGCTTCAGGAGCATCCGCACATCCCAGTCGAGCTCGTAGCACAGATAGAGGCGTAACCAGTCGACGAGCTTTCTGAGCGGCATCCCGCCCGGCAGGAAGCTTTCGTACTGCGCGAGCGTCAGCGGTCCGAGATGGATCCGGAACTTGTGCTGGCGATCCCAGACGCGGCCGCCAAGCACCGCGCCGGCGCCGAGCGGAGCGCGATCCGTCTTCAAGAACGTCCGCTCGCCATCGCCCAGGCGGAGCCAGTGGCCGACGAACTGCTCGATGCGCACCGGCACGCGGAAGAAGTGCTCGAGGATCTGCGTGAGCCCCTCGGCGTTGCGGACGTGGCGGATGAGTGCGCCGACGTGAAACAGCTTCGCGAGATCCGGCACCGCGTCGCGGTTGCGATAGGACTGCGGTGCGATGCCGAGGAACGTACCGATGTAGGCCGTGAACCGATCGTCGCGCGGTCGATCGCGGCTGACCGCCGGCTGCGCCTGCGCCCAGGCGCGATAGAACAGCGCGAGAAACCGATGATGAAAGATGTCGAGGAAGCGGCTGAAGGTCGGATCGCCGGCGTGCTGCAGCCGCTCACGCGCATACTCCGTGAGATGAATCGGCAGCGGTCCGTTCGGTCCGAACAGGCCGAACAGCCGCACCTGCAGCCGCGGCGGCCGATCGCCCCGCGTCTCGAAGGACGCCAGCGGCGACGGCGCAAACGACAGATCGGGATCCTGGCCGAGACGCACCGGCTCGTCGATCGGCCGGAGCGCGCGACCCCAGCGCGGCTTCTCCTCGTAGAGGCACTCGAGGCGCCGCAGCGTCTGGTAGAAATCGTAGCGGTACGGCGCCGCGGCGAGCTCTGCGAAGAAGGTCAGAGCGTCGGTCTGGCGCCCTGCTGCATCGCCCATCGGCTGATCTCCCCGCGCGCGTCCGACCGCAGCACGGTTTCGGTAAACGAATTGATCGACACGTGACGCGCGAAATAGCGATCGAGCACCGCGCCGAGCAAGAACGCGCTGGCGCCCTCGAACGCGAGCTCGTCGACGTTCAGATTGATCTCGAGGCCGCGCCCGAACGCCAGCGGTCCCGGCTCGCGCAGCCGGCGGACGATGCGCGCGATGCGCACGGACCGGATCCCTTCGATCTGCCGCCGCGCGTTCACGTCGGCGCTCGCGGCATAGAGCTCGAGCAGATCGCGCAGCGCGGCCGCCCCTTCCTCCGGCGACGACTGGGTGAGCGACAGATAGTTGAGCGACAGATGGCTGATCGCACGCCAGCTCAGCGCACCGTCGGCCAGCGGCGCGTAGGGGCTGCTCGGCCCGCTCACCACGCGAATCTGCTTCACCGGCGCCGCCATGTCGAGCGTCAGATCGCCGGCGGCGATGCCCACCGGCATCTGCAGGACGAGATCGCGATTGGTGCAGAGCGTCTCGATCGACAGCTGCCGCAGATCGCCGCTGAACGGCGCCTGCGCGGCGTCGACGAGGGAGAGAAAGACTTCGGTGCCGATGTAGCTGGTGCGCACGCCGCGGCGCCTCGACGCGGCGGAGACGAGCCGCGGCTCGCGCCGCGTCGTGAAGTACGCCGACTGCAGACCGACTTCGTCGGCGCTGTAGGCGGCGTAGAACGGCAGGAACGCCTGCTCGCTGTCGGTGCCGATGCCGTGCCCGACGACATCGGTCACCTGGTAGACCTCGAAGTCGAGCGGCCGCGTCCGATCGGGCACCACGTGATACTCGTGCGCGTTGTCGGTCACCTGGATCCGGTCGGCCCGCTTGTGAAACAGGTTGACCGCCGGCGTGCAGAACAGCGCGAGGTTCGACGCGTCGACGACCGCTTCCAGCGTCGCGTCGCCGCGGCCGAACAGCACGATCAGCTCGACGTGATCCGCGTCGACCCGCCGCAGCGCGCGCGACAGACCGGCCAGCTCGAAGAACCGGAACCGCTGTGGGAACGAGAAGTATTCCTGCAGCAGGCGATAGCCCTGGAACGATCGCAGCGTCACCGGCAGCAGCGCCTCCGCGTCGGTGAAGCCGATCGGCCTGATCGACGACGCGGGCAGGAACTCCGCGCGCGGGTTCGGACTCTTCGACGGCCACACGATGGTGCCGAGTCGGGTCGCCAGGCACAGTTCGTACAGCTTGTTGGCGACGTCGTCGCGTCCGGACAGGTAGAAGCACAGGCGGTCGATCGCCGGCTGCGCGAACTTCATGCCCGTCGTCTTCAGCCGGATGCGCAGGCCGCCGCGGATGCTCTTCGCCACCGGCAGCGAGTTCAGCGGCAGATCGGGCGCAAACGAAAAATAGTTCGCCGACACGATCTCGACCGGCCACAGCGTCACGTCGTGGGCAGTCCGGAATTCGCACGCGGTCGCATCGTCGGGACCCTGGAGTCCCGAGAGCGTCGTGCCGCGCGGCACCCTCGGACCGGCGCCCAGGTTCGGATCGTTCACGTCGGGGTTGAGCTGCGCGATGAGCATCGGCGGCGTCGGCGCCAGGTAATGCGGGTAGATGATCTCGAGCAGCGCCTGTGTGAACCGCGGGAACTCCGCGTCGATCTTCAGCTGCACGCGTGCGGCGAGAAACGCTACGCCTTCGAGCAGCCGCTCGACGTACGGATCGGACACTTCGAGGCCGTGCATCCCGAGGCGCGCCGCGATCTTCGGGAACTGCTGCGCGAACTCCGCGCCGGTCTCGCGCAGATGCTGCAGCTCCAGGTTGTAGTACTGGAGGAGGCGCGGATCCATCACGCGACCCGCGGCGAGACCAGATCCGTGATCTGAACCTTACCGGTTTCGAGGTCGAAGTCGGTGCGAACGAGGAACTCGAGCGGGATCGGCTGGGCCCACAGCTGGCCGTGAATCTCGACCGCCACGACGTTGTGATGATCGAGGTCGTCGCCTTCCATCAACGTCCGCACCTCGAGCGTTGCCGGCAGGATGCGCGGCTCGTAGGTGAGGATGGCATCGCGGATGGCGCGCGCCAGGTCGGTGATGTCCATCGAGGAGGCGGTGTTCCCCGACAGGGCCGGCATCCCGAAATTCAGCACCGACTTGCGGACCAGCGGCGCCCGGGCGAGCGGGTTGACCGCCTCGAGCTGCGTCGCGTTGAACAGCCAGGCGAGATCGCGCAGCACCGACTCGCGGAGCCGGCGCTTCGACAGCACACGCGCCTCGCGCGGCTCCACTTTCTTGTCGGGTTCGTCATCGGTGAGGCGATCGAGGAGCGCCGGCTGCAGCCGCTCCTGAGGCGCGGTCGTATCAGCCATGTTCCTCGCCGGACGGCGCGCCCTCACCGTCGTCGGCCGGAGTGAGCACGATCGATCGGACGTCCATCAGCGGGATTTCTTCGCCGTCGGTGGCGAGGATCCGCTGGCCGAGGCCACGGAAGGTGTCAGGCGCGATCTCCTCCCACACCGTCTTGCGCGCGAGCACGATCAGGCCGTCGGCGGACGACTCCGAGCCGGGATACCGGGTCGGAATCAACGCGACCGATTCGCCGCCGTTCTCGAACTGGAGGTGCGCCGGCATCCAGACCATGTCGCGCAGATCCTCCGGCTTCTCGATGTCGACCTTCAGCAGCCGTGAGAACGGCACCCAGTAGTAGCGGCCGTTGATCACCGCTTCGAGCACCGGGCCGATGCGCGAGTCGGCGTCGGCGATCCACGAGAACGGCCGGTCGTCGATCGCTCCGGCCGTCGCCGGGGCCTCCTCGAACGCGCGCGCGCGGAGCTGCTGCGAGCGCTCGGGCTCGCCCTGCCCCGCGACGAGCAGCGACTCGATCAGCAGCGCGAGCCACTGATCGGGCTGCCCGAAGATCATCGGCGACTTGCGGCCGGCGAAGACGTCGGTGCGAATCGCCTCGCACCGGACCGCGTCCTCGTAGGTCTGCTTCATCGCGAGCGCCGACTTGTCGAGATCGGCGGCGACGCCCAACTGATTGAGCGCGCGATCCCACTTGCCGGCGACGCACAGCAACTGGAACAGGAAGACTCGCAGCTTGGGATCGTCGGGCCTGGCGCGCACCTGCTCCTGAAGGTGAGCGAGTGCGGCGCCAGGATCGCCGCTCTTCAGACTGGATTCGGCGGCATCTGCCAGCATCGGTCGGCCTCAGCTTCCCTCGCCCCACGTATCCTCGAAGGTCGTGGCGCCCTGCGGCATGCCGTCGCCGCCCTGCGGCGTGTACTCGACGGCAATCTTGTTGAACGAGAAGCTGACCCGCTCGAGGAGCGTGGAGCTGCCGCTGTCGTCGCCCGCCTCGACGTCGAGCGACATGACGCGGCCGTCCTGGATGGTGATCTTGAAGTACTCGACCTTCGACGTGCCGGTCTTGCGCAGCGTGAGGATCCCTTCCTTGATCACCTCGTTGGTCCGGAGCGCGCTCATCAACGCCGTGGACGCCTTGTCGACCTTCTTGACGATCCGCAGCTCGCGCATGGTGGCCTTGCCGGTGGCGGTGCCGCCGCCAATCGACGCCTTGCCCTGCATGCCCCACGACCAGCTCAGGACCTCGATCTCGCCCTTGTGCTTGTCGTCCTGCGCTTCGCCGCTGATCTGGCCGTGCTTGGCGCCTTTGACCTTGAAGAACATGTCGCCGGCGCCAGGCGTTTTCGACGAGTTGGTCGTTCCGGGTGCCACGTCAGTCGTCCTCTAGCTGGTTACGCTTCCTTCTGCGCCTTCAGGTCGTACTTGAAGTGGATGCCCGCGTCGAGCGATCCGTCGGCCTTCTGCGGCTTGTACTCGACGGCGACCTTCGCGAACGCGAGGCTGACGTTCTCGGTCGCGCCGTCCCCGCCGCCGCCGCCGTGCGTGACGCTCGTGATGATGACGTCGTTGATCTTGATCACGAGGAATTCCTGCTGCCCCTTGCCGGCCTTGCGGACCGTGATCGTCCCGTCCTTGAGGTGCACACCAGTCGCGCAGGCCTGCATCAGCACCGGCGACGCCTTGTCGACCTTGTGCGTGAACGACAGGTCGTGGAAGTTCGCCTTGCCCTCACCGCCGCCGCTGCCAAATGCCATCGAGCCCTGGTTGGCCACGCCCCAGGAATACGACAGCACTTCGATTTCGTCCTTGTGCTTGTCGTCGAGTGACTCACCCTTGATGTCGCCCAGCTTCGCAAAAGTGTCGTACGCCATGACTCCTCCTCGTTAACTACCCTTGGCTGACGGCAGCTTCGACACCAGTCGAAGCGACACGGTCAACCCTTCCAACTGGTAGTGGGGGCGAAGGAAGAATTTCGAGGTGTAGTACCCCGGATTGCCTTCCACCTCCTCCACCTGCACTTCGGCGGCTGCGAGCGGCTTCTGCGCCTTGGTCGACTCGGACGAATGCGCCGGATCGCCGTCGACGTAGTTCATGATCCACTTCTGCAGCCACACCTGCATGTCGTCGCGTTCCTTGAAGGACCCGATCTTGTCCCGCACGATGCACTTCAAGTAGTGCGCGAACCGGCAACATGCAAACAGATACGGAAGCCGAGCCGACAGGTTTGCGTTCGCGGTGGCATCCGGATCGTCGTATTCCGCCGGCTTCTGCAGCGACTGCGCGCCGATGAAGGCGGCGAAATCCGAGTTCTTGCGGTGCACCAGTGGCATGAACCCGTTCTTGGCCAGCTCCGCTTCGCGCCGGTCGCTGATTGCGATCTCCGTCGGACACTTCATATCAACGCCGCCGTCATCGGTAGGGAACGTGTGGGTCGGCAGGCCCTCGACCGCACCGCCCGACTCGATGCCGCGGATGCGCGAGCACCAGCCGTACAACTTGAACGAGCGGTTGATGTTGGTGGCCATCGCGTAGGCCGCGTTGGCCCAGGTGTAGCGGCTGTGATCGGCGGCGCCGGTGTCCTCTTCGAAGTCGAACTCCTCGACCGGATTGGTCTTCGCGCCGTACGGAAGCCGTGACAGATAGCGCGGCATCGCGAGACCGAGGTAGCGTGAGTCTTCCGACTCGCGCAGCGACCGCCAGCCGGCGTACTCGGGCGTCGTAAAGATTTTCGTCAGATCGCGCGGATTGGCCAGCTCCTGCCAGCTCTCCATCTGCATCACCGTCGGCGAGGCGCCGGTGATGAACGGAGTGTGCGCGGCGGCGGCGACCTTCGACATCTCGCCGAGCAGCTCGACGTCGGGCGGCGTCTGATCGAAGTAGTAGTCGCCGACCAGGCAGCCGAACGGCTCGCCGCCGAACTGCCCGTACTCCGCCTCGTAGACCTTCTTGAAGATCGGGCTCTGGTCCCAGGCGGTGCCCTTGTAGCGCTTCAAGGTCTTGCTCAGATCCGTCTTGTTGATGTTCATGAAGCGGATCTTCAGCATCTCGTCGGTCTCGGTGTTGTTGACGAGATAGCTGAGGCCGCGCCACGCCCCTTCGAGCTTCTGGAAGTCGGGGTGGTGCAGGATCAAGTTGATCTGCTCGGTCAACTTCTTGTCGAGCTGGGCGATCATCGCCTCGATCGACTTGACCACGTCGGTGCCAATCAGCTTGGTCTGGGAGAGCGCCTGTTCGGCGAGCGTGCGCACGGCGCGCTCGACGGCCTCCTTGGCCTCGTCGGTCTTCGGTTTGAACTCTTTCCGCAGCAGCGAATCGAACTCGGTGACTTCGACTACTGCGCCCTGCGCCGCAACGTCCTGCTCGGATTTCGGGTCAGCCATTTCTGTTCTCCGCTCGAAGGTTCACGCGGGCGTTATGAAGAAGATTCGTCGGTGTTCTTGGTCGTCGCCAGCGCCTGGAGCAGCGCGGGATCCTGCAGCAGCTTGGACACGAGATCCTCGGCGCCCGACTTGCCGTCCATGTAGGTGATCAGATTCGAGAGCTGCTGGCGCGCCGTGAGCAGCTTGTTCAGCGCGTCGACCTTGCCGGCGACCGCCGCCGGCGAGAAGTCGTCCATGCTCTCGAAGGTGAGCTCCACGCTGATGTTGCCTTCGCCGGTGAGCGTGTTCGGCACCTGGAAGGCAGCGCGCGGCTTGAGCGCCTTCATCCGGCTGTCGAAGTTGTCGACGTCGATGTCGAGGAACTTGCGCTCGTCGACCGGCGGCAGCGGCGACGCCGGCTTGCCGGTCAGGTCGGCGAGGACGCCCATCACGAAGGGCAGCTGAATCTTCTTCTCCGCGCCGTACAGTTCCACGTCGTACTCGATCTGCACGCGCGGCGCTCGGTTGCGGGCGATGAACTTCTGACTGCTTGCTTTGGCCACGAGCTACCTCCTGATCGAACGTGTTTCCTACTCGGAATCCTTCAGCCCACCGGCCGCGCGCGCCGTCGCCAGCGCGTCGGGTGCGATGTCGGCGAGCACCTCGAGAAAATCCTTCGACACCAGCCGCTTCGCCCGCTCGAGCAGCAGCGGGATCGGGCTCGATGGTTCCGCCTGACGATAGAACGCCGTAATCGCGTCGAGCGCACGGATCGCGTCCTGGCGCGACTTCACGACGCCGCTGATCGCGGTGCCCAGGGCGCCGCCCGCTTCCGCGGCCGCGCCGTCGCCCGCCGCCGCCTCGCCTGCAGCCGTGCGCGCGGCGAGGTGCGTCCGCAGCGTCAGGTTGATCTTCGCGAGCTGCGTCGACAGCGGGTCGAACGTCGGCGCCGACTCCGAGCCGGCCGCCTCGCGCATCGTGCTCTCGATCTTCCGCACTGCCGCCACCGCCGTCGCGACGCTGTCGTGCAGGAGCGTCAGCTCCTCGAGCGGCATGGTGTCGAACGCGGCGTTGATCTGGTTCTCGTCGATCGGCGTCTCGTTCGCGGCGGGCTGGAGCTGGTGCGTCGCGATGTCCAGGTCGCGCAGGCTGACCTTGCCATGCTGCCGGCTGTTGACGAGCGGGGTCCGCCGCAGCCGATCGATCATCGCCATCGGATCGGCGAAGTTGTTCAAGGCGTTGCGGCGCACGATCGCGTCTTCGTCGACCAGGGGGTACACCTGCGCCCAGTAGCTCTCCAGCCACTGCGACGCGACGTTGAGCGTCGCGGCGAAGGCCGGCAGGCCGTCCGTGCGCAGCAGCGCCGCGCCGAGATGCGCCAGCAGCCGGACATCCTTGCTCTTCTGCAGCGCTTCGATCGACTTCGTCCGAATCGCGCCCCAGTCGGGCGGTGGCGGCGCGTCCTCACCGCCGGCGTCGACCGGCCGTGCCTGCCCGAACAGCCGGTAAGTGTCGAACGACGCCAGCAGCTCCGTGTCCTCGAGATTGTCGCCGCACGGCTGTTCTGGCGTGATGGGCTGGAGCAACGCCTCCTCGCCCTCCCATCGAGCACTCATTCAGGCCTCTCCACGCGGGCCAGTCGCACTACCGCCTGAAGGCGGGGCGAATCGGTCGACGTTCTGGATGACTTGCTGAAGGTGTTCGGACCGGCGCGCGCGCCGGCACGAAGACAGGCATTCTACTGGTTTGGGCCGAAACGCAAAAGACGAAACCGCGCGTCTTACACGTTCTCTACATATCCCTCGACGATCAGCACCGTCACGTTGTCGGGCGCGCCGGCGGCGAGGGTGTCGTCAATCAGCCCCTCCACCGCGGCGGTAATGTGCCGCTTTTCCAGCCAGGTCCCTATCTGCGTGTCTGTTAACGTGCGAGTCAACCCGTCCGAACACAGGAGGAAGCGGTCGCCGGCGCAGACCGTATCCTGGCGGAGATCGAGTGACAGATTCGGCTGCACGCCGACCGCTCGTGTCACCGCCGTGGACACTTCGCGTCCGTCGGGACCCTCGCCGCTACCAATACTGTGATCGCGAGTCATCTGCTCGAGCTGGCCGGAGCGCCACCGATACACGCGGCTGTCCCCTGCCCACAGCACCGCGCAGCGGCCGCCGCGGACCAGCAGCACGACCACGGTGCTGGCGCTCCGGTCCGCCATCGACGCGTCCTTGTGCGCGCGCAGCAGCTGCTCGTTCACCTGCCGCAGACACTGACGCGCCGCCTCGATCGTGCCGTCGAACGTCGGGTCGGGCGCGAGCTCCGCAATGGCGTCACACACCATCTTGCTGGCCACTTCGCCGGCGGCGTGGCCGCCAAGACCGTCGGCCACCGCCCAGATCCCGACTTCTGGACGTTCGATGAACGAGTCCTCGTTGATCTCGCGCGCGAGGCCGACGTCGCTCGCCGCCGCGGAGCGGAACCCGTCGGGCGGCGATCCCTCGATGCGCATCTCGATCGTCGCTGAGCTGTCGATCTGCGCCGGCACCGGGCGCCAGCGATAGCTGGCCCACGAGCCGTCGAGCAGCGCGCCGAACCCCGCCGGATCCGGCAGACCCTTGGCGACGAGGCAGCTCGGTTCGACGATTGACGATCCTTCGGTCCACCACATCACGAGCGGGCTGTACATCGACGCCAGCGTGTGCGCGAGCAGTTGCTCGAACACGGCGCCGAGGCGCGACGCATCGCCAACCGGAATCTGCCACGCGTGTCCGCCCTCGGCGACCGCGGCCGCTGTCGTCGGATCGAGCACGACCGGCGGCGGCACCGTGATCGCCTCGAGCTCGTCGGCGAGCTCGACGACCCGCTGATCGAATTGCTCGAAGTCGATCTGCTCGTCGGCGAGCGTGTCGATCAGCAGGCGCTCGGCGGCGTTGAAGAATCGCGTCGCCGCAGCTGCCGCCGCGATCAGACTCACCTCCTCGGGCAGCTCGGCGACGAGTGTCAGCGGAAAGAAGCGGCCGACGCGATCCACGCTCGGTACCATCAGGCCGATGACCGGCGCCGGACCGCACGCGCGCGGCGCCGCGACGAAGCGCCACGCCGGGCTGGTGAGGTAGACGTCGACCCAGCGATCGCCGAGCGCGGCCTGGCTCTTCGCGAGGCACTGCCGCAGCCACGCGTCCCAGCTGTCGATGAACTGATCGGAGACGCGGCGACGGAGGAAGTCGCCGTGACTCGGCAGCTTTCCGAACAGTCCTACGTCCACGGCGCGATCAGCGCTCGCACGTGAACTGCCGCCAGTCGGACGCTGCGAACGGATTGTTCGCGGCGCTCGGCGCGTCGATCGTCACCTGCGCCTGATGGTATTTCGTCGTGAAGCGCAGCGCTGTCGCCGTATCGGTCTCCGATTGTGCCGCCGGCGCCTGACGGGTGACGTCGACCAGCTTGAACAGCGCCCACGGTCCGTCACTCGGATTGATCCGCTCGGGCGCGGCGACGGTGTCCTCGAAGGCCGCGTAGACGTACCCGGTCTTGCCGGCGCCCGGCCACACCGCCGGATTGCCGCCGGCTGCGCCCGGCTTGACGTCGTAGCGCTGTCCGTTGATTTCGAGAAAGAAGCGCGTCGCGTCTTTGTCGAGGCTGCTCAAGGTGAGGGTGAAATTCAATTCCGGGTTCTTCGAACCGGCCGCGAAGAACATGCGGCGGATCCGTTCGGCCCGCTGGAACTGCCGCAGCAGTTCGGGCGACGCCGAGAGCGGCGCGGCGCGCCACGTCCACGGGGTCTGCACCGAGTCGACGACCTTGTCGAGGCGTTCGGTGAAGAACTTGTCGTAGAGCCCGCCGTAGCCGAAGACCTCACCGAAGTCCGCGAGTGGAATCTCCTTGCCGCTGCCGAACGGATATCTCCCGTCGATCAGGACCTTGCACCGTGACACGACCTGTCCTTCGTACAGCTTGTCGAGTTCGAGCGTCGCCTCGGCTCGTACCCGCTCGCCGGCGTTCCGGACGATTTCCCTGACGAGGCGATCAGCCGGCTCGGGGAGGTTCGCCGCGTCCTGCTCCACCGACCGCCACAGATCGTTGACGCCTGGATCGGTGATCGCGGTCAGCGGCGCGGTGCCGCCGAGTTGTGTCGCGACGCGCGAGACGCCCTCGCGAATCTTCTTCACCTGCTCGAGCACGGCGTCGAACGGCGGCGGAGTGCCGGCCATCAGCCGCTGCAGCGGCTCGAACCGCTTCATCACGATCGTCCCGGGAGGCGCGCCGCCGGTGACAGCCTGCTGCGCCCGCTGGAAGGCGTCGCGGGTAGCGTTGCTGAATCGCTCGGTGATCGATTGCTTCGACGGATCGGCCGTGCTGCCGACGAGCGAGGTGTTGTCGGCGGCCACCTTCAGCACGCCCTTCAACGGCGACGTCGGGCCGGTGAGAATGCCGAGCGCGTCGGCGTACTGCTGCACCGAGGTGAACGGCACGATCTCGAGATCGTTCAGGAACCCGGCCCACCAGTCGGCGTAGTCCCGCTCGTAGACGTCGGTCACGTCCGGACCGAGGCGCGAGGAATTCGCGGCACCGGCAACGCCGCCGGTGCCCCACACCCACTCCTCCTGTGCGAACTGCTGGACGAACTTCAGCATGTTCGGACCGGTGACGTCCTTGAAGACGTTCTGGGTGTAAATCGCCGGCACCGGCTCCGACAGCGGGCGGCCGCTGCGCCGGCGCAGCACCTTCTCGATGCCGAGTCCGGCCACCGAATCGAGCCGCAGCCCGTTCGGATCGTCGGCGTAGGCGCGCTTGATCTGGCTGTAGATGATCCGCGGAATCGACGCGGCCTTGAGGTTGTTGCGCGCCTGCGTGACCAGGACCGGCTCGGTCGCGATCGGCCGCAGCGTGTCGGAGTATTCCAGCAGGTTGCGGATGTGCGTCGACGGCAGCGCGCCTGACCTGGACCCGCTCAACGGCGGCGGCCACTCGGAATCGGCGACCGACTGCATGAACTTCTTGTCGAGGTGCTTCGGGTCGCCGAGCATCAGATACGCCTTCAGGTAGCCATAGAGCTTTTCCGGCTCCGCGGCGTTCTCGGCCAGGTGCTGACGGATGCGCGCCGCGAACCGCGGCAGCAGGATGGTGTCGAGCTCACGCAGGTAGGCGTCGCGCGCGGCGTTGCCGATCGCGTTGCCCTGATAGAGTCCCCAGCGCATGCTCCACGGCGCGCCGTCGCGATAGCGGTTGGCCGAGTCGGAGACGGCGCGCGCGGCATTGAGGAACGGCATGAACGCTTCGAGCGACGCCCGCGCGGCCGGCGGCCGCACGCCCTTCAAGGTCGCCACGTCGGCAGACACCTGATCGAGGTAGGTGCGGTTGTTGGTGTAGCTCACGTACAGCAGGATCAGCCCGAGGACGACGACGAGCACGGTCGCCGCGTAGGCGCCGACCTGCCACGCCGCTTTCTGCAGCTCGAGACGCCGGTTGACGCCCGCCAGTCCCGACTCGCCGATCACGACCTCTTTCAGCAGCCGCTCGACGAAATACGCCTTCCCCTTGCCGGCCGCCGCCGGCGCCACGTCCGCCGCGACGCCGAATCGCCGGCTGATCGCGCCGAGCAGGCGATCGATCTGCGTGCCGTCCTGCGTGCCGCTGGTGAAGTAGACGCCGCGGAGGAGAATCTGACGATCGCCGCGCGAGGCCTGGAAGACCTCGTCGACGAACCCGGCGACGAGATCGCGCAGCGCCGCCATCTGCTGCGGAAACGCGAAGACCGACGCCCGCCGGCGCCCGCCGCGCTCCTCCTCGACGCGCGCGAAGACGCGGTCGTTCAGCCGTCCCATCAGCGCGTCGAACTCGCCGACGATCGCGTTCGCTGCGCTGCCGTTCAGCGTCTGCTCGTACGGGAACGTCACGCCCCACACCTGCGCCCGTCCCTCCTGCGTGAGATCGTCGAAGTAGTCGGTGAAGCCGGGGACCATGTCGCACTTGGTCACCATCACGTACACCGGCAACTGGACGCGCAGTTCGTCGGTCAACTCCTGCAACCGCCGCCGCGCCGCCTCGATGTAGGTCTCGCGCTCGTGCTCGCCCTGGGTGAGCAGATCCTGGCAGCTGATCGTGAGAATCACGCCGTTCAGCGGCCGCCGGACCCGATAGGTGCGGAGCAGCGCGAGGAACTCGCGCCAGCCTTCGCTGTCGGAGGTCTGATCGGAATCCTGCGTGGTGTAGCGGCCGGCGGTGTCCAGAAACACCGCGTCCTCGGTGAACCACCAGTCACAGTTGCGCGTGCCGCCGACGCCGCGGATCGCTCCTCTGCCGGAGCGCTGTTCCAGCGGGAATCGCAGGCCGGAGTTCACGAGCGCGGTGGTCTTGCCCGATCCCGGTGCGCCGATGAACACGTACCACGGCAGGTCGTACAGGCTTCTGCCGCCGCGCTGCTTCAGCGCCGCCACCGCCTCTTCGAAACGCTCGCGCAGTTTCGCCTGCTCGGGCGACGGCTTCTCTTTCTCGGGTCGAGCGGCGACGATCGCGCCGACCAGCTTGTCGGTCGCCTGCGACGCGCGCAGCCACTTGATCACGCCCCAGAGCAGCCAGAGGACGAAGATCAGGCCGATCGCGATGTACCGTGACGTCTCGCTGTCGAGCGGCCGGTAGCTGCCGAACGCGAAGTATGGTCCGGCGAACCAGATGAAGACCGCGATCAGCGCGAAGGCGATCAGCCGGACGAGCGCGCGGAAATTGAAGAATCTGCGCACGGCCGCCTCACGAGCTCCGCACGTGGATGATCTCCACGCGCCGATTGCGCGACCGGTTGGCCGGATCCGACTCGTCGTACTTCGGCTCGGACGCGCCGACGCCGGTCCATTGGAATCGCGCGCGGTCGTTGCTGCCCTGCTTCAGCAGGTTCACGACGCTGACGGCGCGCTCGCGCGATAGCTCGAAGTTGTCCTGGAAGCGGAGCGACTTGATCGGTTGACTGTCGGTGTGCCCGACCACCAGCACGCGACCCGGCACCTTGTTCAGCGCATCGGCGATGCGCTTGAGCGTCGCGTAGTGCGTCTCGTTGACGGTCGCGCTCCCGGACGGAAAGAGATCCGCGGCGGGCAGCGTCACTGTCGTCTTGCTGCCTTGCTCCTCCACGCTGAGTGCGCCGCTCTGCTCGTCGCTGGCGAGCAGCTGCTTCAGCGAGGGACCGCGCACCGGCGCGGCCGGAGGCGGCGTCGAAAAGTCCTCGAGACCGATTCGGGCCAGGTCGCGCTGGATCGGCGCGGCCGCGCCGGCGAGGCTGGCGTACCACGCCGTGAACGCGATCGCCAGAATCGGCAGCGCCGCGGCCGAGACGACCCACCACGGCAGGTACTGCAGGATCGGGTTGCGGCGATCCTCGAGGCCGCGCCAGCGCAGCGAGAGGCCGGACGGCGCGGCACCGCGCCGTTCCCGGATCCGGCGATACAGTGACTGCTGAATCTCGAGCAGCTTGTCCTGCCCGCGTTCCTGCACCTGGTACTTGCCGGCGAATCCGAACGCGAGCGCCAGATACTGCAGCTCCATCAGATCGATGAACTTCGCGGGATCCTTCGACGTGCGATCGAGCATGTCGAAGAACTTCTCGCCGCCCCACGCCTCGCGGTGCAGCGCGACGAGCAGCGGGTGCTGCGCCCACTCGCTCTGGTTCCCCCACGGCGTCGAGAGCACGGCTTCGTCGAGCGCCGCGCACAGCACGTAGCGCGCCGCGAGGGCCACTTCGTTCGGGACGCGCGCGACGCGCGCCTGCTCCTCGAACTGATGAATCTCGTCGAGCGCCGTGCGCCGCAGGCCGGCGACGTCGACCGCCTGCAGCGACTCGCGGATGTGCGCGGTCATCAGCAGAAGGGGCGTGGCGGCGCGCACCAGCGGATTCAAGCCGATGCCGATCAGCGCGCGGGCGGCCGCTGGAATCGGCGCCGCGTCGTACGGCGCCGCCGCAGACGTCTGCCCCGTGAGCTGCGTGCGCGGTGGCTCGGGCCGGCGTCCACCGCCCGGCCGCGGCCGCAGTTTCGTCGCGTCAGGGCGGAGGAACGGATCGTCGGTGTTGGCCATGCCTCAACCCCGCGTCAGCTGCGAATCGCCCAGAATTCCATCGCGAGGCCCGGGAATTCTCCAGCCACGTGCATCGCGACGCCCCCCGAGGTCTTGAGCTGGTCCCACAGTTGATCGGTCTGATCGAGCTCGAAGTACGCGTAGCCGGCGTGATACGGAATGTGCCTCGGCGCCACCGGCAGCGGCAGAACCGGCACGCCCGGCAGTTGCAGGCGCACGAGATCGGTAATCCGTTCGACCGGTCCGATCTTCAGCTGCGCGGGAAACCGCCGCCGCAGTTCCTCGGATGGAAGGTCGGCGCGCGCCGCGAGCACGAACACGGCGGATCCGTACAGCGACCGATCGGTGACGATCGCGACGCTGATCCCGAACTTCTTCGGCTCGATCGGAATCGAGATCGCCACCTGCGTGAGCACTTTGCTCAGTGACTCGCGCAGCGACATGATCACCGGGTCGAACGACTCGCGCAGGCGATCGTGGCGGTAGGCGGTGACCTTCGGCGGCCGCTTCGACGTGGTCGTGAACGTCGCAAACTCGCCGGCGGCCGAGACGCAGATCCGGAACAGGCTCTCGGGATGCAGATCGCCGGCGTCGGCGTGGTGCGCGACGAGCGGCTCGTAGCGGTTGATCGCCTGCAGCATCAGGAAGTCTGCGATCTCGGCGGCGCCGCCGCGTCCGGTCGCCGCGACCCGTCCCGCCAGCGCTTCGCCGCGCTGGTGCAGCAGCCCCAGAAGCTCCGAGGTAAACGCGGCCAGCCGTCCGGCGGCACGCACGTGCAGCGCCGTGGGAATGAACTGATCGTCGAGCACTACCTGTCGATCGGCGCGACATTCGATCACGTGCGCCAGCGGGACGCAGGCGTACGCCTCGGTGACGTCCTTCGCCAGCAGCAGGCGCGTGCGCAGCGCCCCGACCTCGAGCATCGCCGGATCGCTGTCCGTCGCCGTCGAATCGGACGCCGGCACCTGGCGGATGTCGTGACGCGCCAGGTCGTCGACCGTCGCGTCGCGCGCCGCCTCCGACTCTCCGGCGCGGCGCAACGGCACGGCGAGATACAGAATCTGGTTGCGCACGTCGGTGCCGATGTCGATCGGCGCCGGCAGCGGATCGTCGTCCGGCAGCTGGAACGGCGTGCCGTCCGGGAAGACGCCGGCCACGCGGCGCATCGCGACTTTGCCGATCGCCAGCAAATCGCGTTCGAATTCGATCTCGGTGAAACCCCAGGCGTGGGGCACCAGCGAGCGGCAGCGCGTCTCGACGAAGCGCTCGACGTAGCGTTCCTGCTGCTGAAAGTGCTGGGGCTGCAGGAACAGCCCCTCGGACCAGATCACGCGGCTATGCGCAGACATTCACACCAGACTCGACGCGGGTTCGCGCCGCGAGAACGCGCCGATTGCTGACGCGAAGTTGTACCTCCGGCCGGCTTCGACCGGGCCGTACCGCGGACGTGTGCATGAGGGGCTCAATCTATACCCGAACGGTCCAGTTCGTCCACGATTGGGCCCGCCCCGCGCGGCGGACTCGCGATGACGCGCGCGCACGTCAGCCCTCGGTTGGAGGCTTCGGTTTCGAGACGGCGCCGGGAGCGGCCGGCCCCTGATTCTTGAGCCGTTGCAGCTGCTCCTCGTACGCGCGCGCGAATTCGTCGCCAAACAGCTGGCGGAAGGTCGCTTCGGGATCTTTCGCCATCTCCCGGCGCTTGTCGCGGAACAGATCCCAGTAGCTTCTGCCAAGCTTCGCCAGCAATCCCTTGCTCGCCCGCTGATCGAAGTCCTCCTGCAGGCGATCGGGGTCGAATTCCGCGAGCATCGACTCGAAGGCGACGCGCATGCCGGCGAGCATCGCGACCTGATGATTGCGCAATTCCGTAAACGCGTCCTCGAAGGCGTCGACGGGACCCAGAAAGGCGGCATTCCGCTTCACGAGCAGATTGTGTAGCGCGTCCTCCACGTTCGCCGAGAACTTCAACGGATTGTTCTCGCGGGGGCGGAACTGCGTCATGCGCATCCGGAACTCGTCTTTGAGCTCGCGCCGCGACTGCAGCACGTCCATCACTCCAGAAACAACGACACGAATGATTTGACCGAACGCGCGTGCAAGCTCCGGCGTGACGTCGCCCGGTTTGAGCCCGGCGCCGGCAAGAACTGCCGCCAGATCAATCCCTTCCGCCGCGCTTGCGCTCGGTGCAGGCGCCGCCGGTGGCGGAGGAGGAGGCGGCGGCACCGGCTCAGGTGGCCTCCGTGCTACCGGTTCCGGCGCTGGCGGCGCGACCTCGATGCGCGGTGCAGGCGCGACAACGTCGGGACGCGGCGCCGGCTTCGGCCCGAAGCGCGGCCGCGGCGGACGCGGATCGACGTCGGCATGCTGCGGCAGCGGCGAGCGCTCGACGATCGGCGGCGGCGCGGGCGCCTGACGTCGAGGCGATGGCGGCGCGACCGGTTCGTCCGGCGCGAGCGGATCGTAATCCTGTGGAATGGCAAGCGGATCGACAAGCGGGGGCGCGGAGACCGGACGCACGTCCGGCACCGCCGGCGGCGGACGAAAATGTTGATCGAGCAGCGATCCGCCCTCCAGATCGTGAGCCGACGGCGGTGGCGGTCCCTTGCGGGACGCGGGTCGATCGTCATGCAGGTTCAACAGCGCCAGCGGATCGAGATCGGCCCTCGACACCTGATCTGGCGTGTCGAACGCCGAGGGCGACGGGGACGGCCGGTTCGGTTTGGCCGGCTCGAAGCTGGCGCCACGCAGCGGCTGTGCGGACTGCGCCGGCGCAAACGGATCGTCAACGAGATCGCCGAGGGCAGCAAACGGATCAGCATCGCTTGCCCGATCGGAACGGCCCGGCGACGCCGGCTCGTCAGCCTCGACCGAAATACGAATTTCGTACGGCTCGATCAGCAGGCGATCGCCGGAAGACAGCGGATGCGGCTGGCCGCGCGTCAAGCGGTTGCGCGACGAATTCAGGAACACGCCGTTCGTACTGTCTCTGTCCTCGATGTAAAAGACGCCGCCGGCATACGA